>NZ_BAABJX010000013.1:0-20697 GCF_039543525.1 Algivirga pacifica | reverse complement strand
GCTTGAGTACTCTCCTCAGGATAATTATGTTTTATCCAAAGATTAACTGAGCGAAAGCTCAGTAAAGTAACTACAAATATATTGATAGAACTAACTCATGAGGTTAAATCAGCTATTATTATACAAGCTATCTGAACAATAAAATATACTATGATGGAAGAACTGATAAACTATTGGAAACTATTAGAGTCATCAAAACCATATATACACCCTGCAGATCTTAAACACATTAACCGTGATTTGATATACACATTCTCATCTATTGAGGATTACTACACCAATGACTACTGGACTGATAAAAATTTAATCCATACTGATCTATTTCCTGTACCCTATATTGGAGATCTACTCAATGCCAAAGTTTTCATACTTATGTTAAACCCAGGTCTTTCATTTATTGACTATCATGCAGAAATAGAAACTCCCTCATCTAAATTTATAGATGAACTAAAAAGGAACCTAAAACAAGAAAACCTAAATAAAAATTACCCACTTATTTATTTAAACCCATCATACGCATGGCACAGTGGTAGTAATTATTGGTTAAAAAAATTTAAAGCCCTTATTCTTTCATTACAAGAAGAGCTAAACATTTCCTTTATAGATGCTATCAAAATTATATCACAAAATATTGCTATAATTGAACTCTATCCATATCACTCCAAGCAATTCACAAACAATAGTAGTGTCCAGAAGCTCTCTTCTGTTCAGATAATTAAAGAATTTGTACACAATTATTTAGTACCTAAAGCGGTTAACAACGAGATATGTATAATAAGTACTAGACAATCAAGAACATGGAACTTACTTGAACACCAAAATATCATAAGTTTTACTGGAAGTGATTCAAGATCAGCCCATCTAACCAAATCAGAAGTACTTACTTTAATGAAAAAATTCATATCTAACGAAATAAAATAGCCCTTTTAAAAAAATGATCATTAGATAGCTAAAAAATGAATTTACCAAATAGACCAAGACAGCATGTTTTAGAAACAGAATCTATCAATAAATTGAGAAACAGTATTCCCACTGAATGGGTAATTCAAAGTCTTGAACATGACTACGGTATAGATAATTTGATCGAGATAGCTAATAATGATGGATATCTTGATGGCACCTCATTCGCTATTCAATTAAAAGCTACAGATTCTCTTTTTGAAAACAGAGATAACGTATCTGTTAGAATGAACACCAGTACTCTTAACTATTTAAAAAATAGATTAGAGTTAGTAATGATAATTCTCTATGTTTCAACCGAGCAAGAATCTTATTGGATATGGTTAAGAGATATCATTGGAGATGTTTGTTTCGAAAATGAAACTTTTACCATTAAAATCCCCAAGAATAATCGTTTATCCAGTATTAATTGGAATAGAATCCAAGAATATTCTGAAAGAATTAGAAATACTAAAGTTAGCTCTACCCGAGGTCTAAATTATAGATATGAATAAAAGATAAATACTCTCTGAAAAAGTTTAATACTTTTTCAGAGATAGCTCCCTCAGAAGAATCTATTAATCTCCTCCACTACATTCATCAATTTCAAGTTTTTATTACTCTCTAGGTACATTCTATCAATGTCTTCAATGAAAGTATTCAAAAATACCACATCTTTATAAGTAGTCTTATTTCTTTCCACAAAAAGGTATAATTCATTTTTTATAAGCTCTTTTTGATCAATGTTATTTTGAGCAATACTCTTAATACCATTGATGACAAGCCTATCAAGTCTGTCTATTGGGTGATCTGTTTGCATGGAAGCATTATACGATAAATCCAATAACTCTATCATTAATGGCAAACTTTCCATAGAGATGATATTTTCAGGGTTTGCTCTACTAGTAATAAATGGGTTTTGCCAATTTCTTTTTATCCATTCAATAGACAACGATAACCCTTCTATTCTACCTATATTAATTAGATAATTGTTAATCTGTTTTTTAATATCTTCACCCAGCTCGTCTATATTGGCTAGTAAGCTTAATTTTCTATAAGCAAAATCCTTATCTCCTTGTTCTATTGATATGTCTATAATATCAAGCTTCGATTCAATTTGGACATGATCATACAGAAGCTTTATATCTCTCATCAGTCGATAATCAGTATCAACTAACTTAGAAAAAGTCCTTTTAAGAGTGTGTGATGAATAAGGAGCTTTTACAGCAAAGCATAATAATGGTTGATATAGCTTTTCAATACGATTACTTACTGCAAAATCAACATATTCCGTAAAAACCATAGAAATCAGAGGTAAATTATTATTTAGATTAACTAGTATTCTATGACTTACTTTTTCTATACCAAGTCTTAAAACAATATCATCAATAGTAATATGTAATGGCACCTTATAATGGCCTCTAAACGTTAAAGCACTAACATCTTCTCTAGCGATAACTAGATGAAGCATGTCCAATAATATTTTTTCATCACAGTGAAAATTGAAGTGCTTTAATAGAATAATCAAATATCGACTTAACTGAAAAAACTTTCCATTTACTTGAAAGGAGCCATTTTCATTCATTAAAAACCCTTTGGTAAAATCGATCTGGCTAATATTTTGATTAAACCATTTTCTAATAATCTCTATCTGAGCATGAGTCAACTGAAGTTCTGGAGAATCATAAATTAACTCACAAGCTTTTACCACTACATAAACTTGTAAATCTACATCATCAAACCATTCAATAAAATCTTTTTTACATAAGGATTTCTTATCTCCTCTTAATAAATCAGAGATTGCGTCTTTAAAAGGTAATAGATATTGATCATCAGCCTGGCGACCATACTCATCATATTTTGTCACATCATTCCATGTAATACATTCTATCTGGTCAAAAGTGTCTATACCATACTTAAAGAAAGCATCTTTATCGAACAAAATATTCAATGAGTCCTGTCTATATTCTAATTGTCGTTTTGTGATTTGTTCCTCTCTGTCAATAATAGTTTCATCAAAAATCAACCTTACCTCATCCCTAAATCGTTTTGCCCTATTAATATCTATTCGCTTTAGTATATGGTAATAGTCCTCTATATGTTGTTTTGATACCTGACCCGATATTTTCTGAGCGAATAATAATTGCATAGTATTTAGATCTTCTATATAGGCTATAAACCATAAACAATGGTAATTATAATTTGGCTTCTCATTGATGTAATTGATCAGATCATTAAATAACCTCTCACTATTGTCAGTCTTACGGAAAAATGATATACAAAGCTTTACTAAAGAAACCTCATTATTGAACCAATAAAAGCGATCAAAACTTAAACTAAATAAGTCTTCATACAATCCATCATTATACCAATATAAGCTTGCTGCTCTTTCAATAATTTTTTGCAAACAGTCTGCGCTTCTGCTACCATATAACCGCTTAACTAATTTTCGTTTATAGTCATTTATCAATTCCTTTAAGATAGGATAAGTCTTAATTTTTAGAATGCTATCAAAAAGAACTATTTCTTCACCTATTGCCAAATTACTTTCTCTACCTTTTATTTTATCCTCAGAATAAATGTAAGACAAACCTTCTCGAAAATATGGCCAATACTCATCTACTAAGTCAGCTGAAGATATTAATGTATACATCTCCTTCCTGATATATTTGGAAGGCATATCACCCACATACTTAAATACCAGATCTATGTATTTAAAATCATATAATTTATGCTTATAGATAACCCTAATTACATTCGCTTTGAAGTCATTGTCTAGATCAATTTGTATAAACTCAAGCAATTTACTCATTAGCTTATTTTGATCAGGATACCTTTCAAGGTCAAAATTCTCCAAAATCATTAAAGCACTTTTTCTGATTCTTAGATGATTATGCTCGTCTTCTATTTGCTCTAGAACCCACTCAATATTTTCATCACTTTGTCCAAAAAGAGCTAAATCTACCTCCCGAAAATAGTTGGAACTCACCCATATTTCTTTTGCCTTATAATAATTGAATATTTGTCTAAACAATGTCGACCTTAAATCGTCAGACAAAACTTCATACTCACACCCTACAAGCACTTCTTTATCATTCTCAGCTAACCACTCAACTATCTGTTCTCTCTTATAATCATCGTCTAATAAACTTATCAGGTGTACTACTGTATTATACCAATGTGGTAATACTCTACCTTGCTCTGACACTATTTCCATCACCTGCTCAAATGGAAGTGTACACAAAAGCCTAGCACATAAATATTCTTGAAAATTAGCATGTTCAAACTTCCACACTTTTGAGAGCCCCTCTTTTTTCTCAAAAATACCAGAGTATCGAATTAAATCTCTATCTTCTTTATTTTTTAAAAGATGTCTAATTTGCTCATCATCCAAGGTTGTTTTCCCTATTCTTTTCATTAGGAGTGCAACCTTTCCTAGTAAGAATAAGATATGATTCTTGTGTTCATCAATATCAATAGTATTCTCATAATGTCCCTCATCCCAATCAATTCTTAGGCTGATTATCTGTTCTATCAACTGACTACGTTTCCCAGGTAGCTCATGACCATTATGTTTATATACTTCTAAAATCAAAGACAGATAAAAAGGATTAAATAAAAGGTCATATAATCCTTTGTCCCAAGCCTCTGAACGTAATTTATTGGGGTCTACATCAGCTTCATTGATATAATATGTAACATCTGTGTCAGAAAATTTATCCAAGAAAAAAAGACTAAATCCCTTTAGCATTTTGGGTGATACTCCTGGTAACTTGAAAAAGTTACTACGACAAGATACTACTACTTTAGCTTTAGGATAATCCTCTATAAATCTACCGATCTTCTTTTTTACAGTATTAAAATATTCTGGTTCAACTTCATCTAAACCATCACAAAAAAGAATAACCTCCTCTGGGTCTATTCCTTTCAAGTCTACAATAAGACTCGTATCACTAGCAGAAAAATTACTTAGTGATTGGAATACAGGATATCTTGTACCTTCCAACTTAGCTATCTCTAAAGCAGCATGTTTCAATTCCGTACTTTTCCCTAAACCTGCATTCCCTAAAAGTACTATATGATTTTCTTTATCAAGAATATCTAGTAAAGTAAACCGATCAGATGTTTCTCTAGAGTATGGAGATAAAATATCAGTAGTAGCAACACCTTGATAATTAATCAAAAACCTTGGCAAGTAACATGAGGGAATATGGCTCTGTATATTTCTAACAAAAGTATCTCTAGAAACTTTTTTCCCTTGAGAAAGAAGCCCTCTTTGTAAGTTCTCTACTCCCTCTTTAATTTCTTGGATTGACTTAGAGTCTTCAATTTTAAAAACATCATTATAAATATGATGCTTGTTCATCAAGTGAATAATGTTTCCTCCGTCAAGAAGTTTAATGAAGCCTTCATTAAGCCCATACATCTTCTCCTTCTTACTCTTCCAGTCTCCCCACCACTTATGTTGCTTAATTGATAATTCATATGGAATACATAGTATCCACTCAGATATGCTATACTCAGTATTATTAATGGCCGTTTCAAACGAGTCATTAACTTGTTGGTATTGGCTATTCTCAAAGGCTTCTAGAAAGAACTTACATTGAATTACCACAATTGGACTATTACCATAGTCACCAACAAATACATCTATACCTCCATCTCCTTGAGTGACTCTAACAGTTTTAACATTTTTATCAGGGTATATTTCTTGAAACAAATCAGCACAATGTTTTTCGAATGCACTTCTTGCTCCTTCTAAGCCTCCATATAACGATTTATAGTCTCTCCAATCTCTTTCCAAGGTCAAATTCAATTAGCAGTTCGTAAAAAATAGAATATTAATATAGTAAAAAGGAGGATTAGAGCATAAATTCTATTTACTCTGCCTCTTCTATCAATTTCATATCGTGGTCAAATAATGCATTCAACTCTTAAACGGCAGAAATAGATGTTTTTTTCATAAAAATCCTTAAAAAAAGAAACTGTTTTACTTATTTTTCGTATTTAATTTTGCCTATAGTTATTAAGATCTATAGGGTAGCTTGTTTCGAAATGTTACAGTTTTCTTTTAAGAAGAGGTGATAAGACTTCTTGTTAGGAACTATTTGCTCATTACCATGAACCATGATAACCGGAGTTATTATCTTTCTATATGACAACTCCTCTGAACTAGTATCTAATTTAATCAAAACAATTTGTACTAGACAAGAAAGTATGGTCATGATAATTCTAATATTGCATCTCATGATAGTATCGTTAAGTTTACTACTGTTATATGTAACGTTTCTTTGGCTTATATGTCTAAGTCAGCCGGTATCCAACTGCTAAAACTTATTCTTTTACACGAGGACCAACTTCAAATAAAGAGATGTAGAAGCCTTCTTTTAAGATTGGCTGAATCTTCGGCTTCTACATCTCATTAGCATATGAAAAAATCAAATATAGAAGCATATTTCAACAAGTTCGATACAAAGATAGATAACATAAAAAGCTTCAATATTGATGATTTCATATTGGATAACTTCCCTAAATATCCGCACATTGGAAAATACATAACCCCTAGAACAAGCGAATGCAGGGAATTTTTCCTTTCAGAAATAGATAAAGATCTAAATAGCTATAGCTTTGACCCATTGATTTCTTTTGAAATGAATCAAAGTAAATATTCAATAGAAAGACTACACCCTGACTGTCACTGCTTTAGACGTTACAACTCAAAATTACGACCTATAAAAACTACTTCACATAGAGATAGGATTATCTATGCAGCATGGAATGATTATTTAAGTATAAAATATAAAAAATGGCTCGAAGAGAATGACCTTGAGAGTTCAGTGAGTGCATACATCCCTAATACAGGAAAATTTAATGCTCATTATGCTAAACTAGCTTTTGACTATTTACAGAAGCATACAGAGTATTATGCCATTGCATTAGATATTAAAAGTTTTTTTGATAATATCCCTCACCCTTTTTTAAAGAAAAACCTGATAAAACTAATTAATGAGGATACTAAACTATCCAAGGTTGATTACAAAATTTACAAAGCTGTAACAAAATATACATACGTGGAGCAACAGGATTTATTATCCAATATTGATACGTTTAGTAAAGGAGAGGGAATGTACATGAGCAGAACAAACAAAAATTGGAATAAGTTAAGAGACTTAGGCATTATTAGAAAAAACTCATATAAAGGAATACCTCAAGGCTTACCATGCAGTGGAGTACTTGCAAATATCGTAATGATGCAGTTTGATAAAGATATGAAGCATTTAGCCTTAAGTATGAACGCTATCTATATTAGGTATGCTGATGATATTTTCATCGCTGCTTCAAATAATATGGATATAAACACTTTATATAATCTATGTAAACTAGAGCTAGAAAAATTAAAGTTACCTATCGCTCCAGAAAAAACAGAAAAGTTTGAGTACAATACTTTATCTAAAACTCATCCAACTATTAGTTATTTAGGTTTCAACTGCACAGGAAATAATATCTCTGTCAGACAAAATGGTGTTAATAAGTTTTATCAAAGGGCATCACAGTTTATTTATAGCTATGTAAATACATGTAAGACCAGAAATATCACCCCTTCAATAAAAAAAATAAGAGCTATTTTCACACACTCAGGTAATCGAAATTACTATTCTTATTTAAGAAGATCTTCAGCTGTTTTTGAACAGGATAATAAATATAAATATGAAAATATAAAAGGAATATTAAAAAATCATGTTAATTGGATTGATAAGGTTTTTGATGAAGCAGTAAACTCCGAACCTCCAATAAGAAAAGGGAAGTTTTCAGCTTGGAAACACTGTCAATGTTCACTTAAAATGGATAACAATCTCTGAACCTAACCAACGTAAACACTATTAATGCAGTATATACTAATATTTTCTAGAAAACATAATTACGTCATGTCTTTCAAACCTTACTATACAAAGGCTTAATCAAATATACAACCGTAAACCAAAAAGCTCACGGTCGTATTTCTCACAATAGAAAATTCCTCACTCCCACCTTTCAACCCTCCTACTCCCCCTCAATACCATTCCTCCAAAAGTTTCCTTCTCCACCTCAGCCAATCGCTCCTTACACTCTGCCTTAAAATCCAACAAAGAAGAATTACTATAAGGAACTTCCGTAGTCTGCTTCAAGACTTGTTCTACCTCTTCAGCCAAACTCATCTGTTTCTGCAAGAAATCCTCAGTCACTATACTTCCCAGATGTTGGCGGTAATTACTCCATAATAACTTTACTAGGCTATGCTGCAACTCATCAATAGTTGTCTTCGCTTTTCGCAACTGTCGTTCTGTCCTGAGGTGTCCTTCGTGGATAAAGGAAGACAAGCCTTGCTGAGACTGGAGTTGCTGTACGGTCTTTTGCAATTCCTCATAGTCGTATTTCAATAGCATGTAACGGTCTTTATACTCTAGCCCTTCCTCTATCTGTTTTTCGAATAGCTCGTACTCCTCAGAAGATAAGGTAATGGCATTTTCTACGGTCTGATCCGGTTGTCCGACCATTTCAGACAGTGTCTCGGACAGTGGTTGAAAACCTGTCTGAACTGTCTCAACCACTGGCTGAGGAGTGTCTGGGACAGTGTCCGAAAGCTGTCCGGGACTATCTGAAGACACTTCTTGAAGGGTTTTTACTACGAAATAACGGGTTTTATTAACCTCTTTCGCAATATTTCTAAGGCTTTCCCCTGATTTGCGAAGGGAAAGGATTCTTTCTTCAACTTCTGTATTCATCTTTACTCTACTTTAACTTTATAATGGATTTCATATTCTTTTTCTGTATACCTCAATCAGTATATTGTCCTCGTCACCTCATTCCCGATTTTAGGTTATAAACCATTGTCATTTAGTCAATTTTCTACTTTCTTTATAGAATTGAATCAAACTGAAAACAAGCTTGATTAATAAGTAACACATCTCCTTATAAAATCTCTGAAGGGATTTTCTATCTCAACTAAACTATGACTTACACCATCGACCACCAAAAGCGTAATGCTTTCAAATGGAAGTTCTATAAAAGGGTAATAAAAAGAGCTAGAGTAGCCCTTACCATAGTAGCTATAATAATTGTTTCTATTCCTTTCTGTACTAATGACCTGGTTCTGCAAACCATCGTTCCTATATTCTCCTTATTAATACTATCACTTTCAGTCTGGCTAGGTCTTTACAACTCATTCCTAGAAGAAATAAAACTAAAGGTAAGTGTGTCAGAGAAAGAGGTCACAATTAACAAGCAAGTTATTCAATGGAAAAACCTTAATTATACTCCTACTGACTCTGGACTCACACTAAAAACAAATACATCGAATTCCTTTACTGGAAGAAGTACATTCTTATTACCTGAAGAACTGGAAAATTATGAACAGCTTAGACAGTTGATTTATCTAAAAGCATCTCGCTTTTAATACAATATCGTGGCGATTTACTTTACAAAAGGCGATAATAAATCTCCTTCTCACCTTCAACCACTTCCAATCGTTCTTCCTGTAAATATTCAATTGCCCTAATTACCATCTTACTGTCTGACTGCTGTCCGAAATGCTCACAAATGGTTGCTCGAAGTGTGTCTGCGGTATAGAGGATATCTGCTCTCAGACATGGCATCGCTGCTGCAACGAGATTCACTCGCTTGAAGATCTCCAAGTCCTCAAATTCATATTGTACCTGATGAATCAGATCCGGATTTCCCAGGATAAAGTCGCCCAGGTCTGTGCCATCGTTGCGTTCTTTTTGGTAGTCGCTTACGCTGACTTCTATTCCTAATTCGAATAGCATCTCATAGGCGATATTCGTCCATTTCTCCCGGCATTGATCATCAAAATCAGGAAAGAGAATGACTTTACGACCTTTCAGTACTTTACATTTCTCTAAGGTCAATCCATTGCTTCCTTCTGCGGAGAGCCAGATATAGTTAGGCTTCCACAACCACCCCAACACGGCTGTTTTGGCACTTTCTACAATGGCAACTACTTTGGTATCGTCCATGAGTTGATGTTCTCCAAAAAAGCATTGCTGCAACTGGAAGTATTGTGGTAATAAGCCTTTCTTCTGTAATAGGCTGTGTACCCAGTGAACGTGGTTGAAAGGTTCTTTTATCCGTCGGAAATTTGGGCCGTATAGCATGATCTTTCCCGACCGTACTTGTTGGTTGATATCTACCTGCCAAAACACATTGGCTCCATTCCAGTGATCTGAGCGACCAATCATAAATTGCTTTTGGGTCGCTTGCCTACTATTGCTTCCAAATACTTCTTCTATACAGTCCAGAAAGTTGTTTTTAGGCTCCTGCAAGCTTGCTTTCAGGTATTCTATGGATAGAGTTGATATGGTTGGCTGAACTGTCTGAGCCTTGGCTGATGTTGTCCGAAACCGTCGGTGTTGCGGTGGTTCTTCACCCAATCGTCGACGGAAATATTCCTTATCGGGTGGCTGATGATAGCCACATTTCTCTTCCCGGTCGCAACGACCATATTCTTCCGGCAGATACTCCTGCTTCTCTTCATCATAGTAGCGCACATAACGTTTCTTTCCACAGGAGGGGCAGTGAAACTTTTTGGGTGCGTGGTTATAGGTTCTTTTATCTAAGGATATTTGCAATGACATTGTTCTTTCGTATTTAGCAGCATGTATACTTTGTGTATTTTGTATACTTTCAGTACTAAAACCCTCTCCACAGTAGCTTAAAGCAAGATTCAAAGTACACAACTCCTGTATACTTTGATGTGTACTTTCAAATTGGGTTCACGCAAAGTATACATCATAGTACACATCCGATGTATACTTTCAATCTGCGTTTTAAATAGCGTGAAAGCTGTTTTTGAGGGTAAAGTATACAAAGTACACATAGTATACAGGGTTATACTTTCAGTTTTCTGTAACGTCCATGAGTGCTGTTGTCCAGCAATCCCATCTTGACGAATTTCTTGAGTAAGCGTTGCTTAATATTGGAAGGACTGTATTGAAGTTCTTTACCAATCTCAATCGCCTGAGAAGTGGAGAACTCCTTAGGTAAAGCACTATAATACTCCAAATGCGATCCCGACAACCCCGTATTAGAACTCAGGGTATCCAATACCATATGCGCTGTCTTCTTGAAGTATTCCATGAGTTTGACAGCACTTTCCAAGGCTCCCAAATGCACCTGAAAAGTTCGTTTTCCCTCCAGGGTATCTTCCAGAATCTGAAACAGCAATGCCAATCGAGGGATATAGCCATTCAGCTTTTCATAAATGGAAATTACCGACTCATCCCCATACTCACTTCCCTTGTAGGTGTTTTCGTTAGCGACCGACAGAAAGTATTGTTGCGCCCTTACTGAAAAGGTGATCACCTCCTGCTCCGGTATCTTCTGGGAGTCCTCAAACAGTTTACTCATAATGGCATCGTACTCCTCAAATACCCGTGTTGCGGTTTCCTTTTCGGAGAGGTAAACCGGAGATTCTGTCTCAGGAAACACAAACAACAAGCGAAATAGAAAACCATCCTCTCCTCTACTTCCTGCCGCTAACTTGGGCAATACACTAGGTTGAATGCCACCCACAACAGACAGGAAAGGATTCTCTACAAATACACTTTTCTCCACCCGATCCGACACCTCACTACTGCCATCAAATACAGACAGGTAAAACTGCCCGTCCGATCCCGGTCGATATTGGTTGAGGGAATTCACCCAGGCAAGGATCTCGTCCCGATACATCAATAAGCCATGCGGATTTTCAGACAGGATTCTACACAAGGCTTCCTTGGTCACATCATTGACTTTCAGTCGTTGCGGCTTTGGTTCTGGATACATTTCCAAAAAGGCATCCAATTCCACCTTCTCCAAAGTGCTTTTCTCCGCTTTCCAATGCTCCACATCTTCCTTATGCTTTTCAAACAGGACTTCCTGTTTCCGCAACAAAGGCTGCAACGCAAACTTCAATGCCGGACTCTTCTTCTTACTGGAGTTCCCGACAATCACCCCATAAAGATTGGGCGGCACTACCCACCCGTTTTTCACTTTCATATGACGACTATTCCCTACAAACACACTGGCACAACACAATACCCCCATCGCCATATAGCCCTTCTCATACCCCAGTGTTTCATGTACTTCCATCAGGATCTTCTGAACCTTTTCCGGAAATACTTCCAGGGGAAATTCTATTAGCTTTTTCTCATGGCTCCCCTCCTCTTTAATCAAGGGAGAAGCCAAATCTTCCAGTCGATCCACCTTGGATAAATCTGGAGAATTCTCTACTTTTACTACCATAGAAAAGACATTTAGTGAAGCCCTTGTCAGCTACCACCTTGACAAGGGCTTCGTTTTTTTAATTGATTTAACTCACTAGTTTTTCGATCTCCCTTTTCGAGAAAAACACCCTGTTTCCGATCTTCTTATATTTTAGCTTCCCTGCTCGTTTCCAGTTGTGGATCGTTACCTCCGTCACACTCAGGTAATCGGCTACCTCACGAATGGATAGCAACTCTTCATCACTCTGTGTCAACTTCTCATTTCTCGCTCTATTCAACGCTTTGTTGATTGCATTTTCCAGCAATTGCTCCAGATCCCCAGGAGTCATCTCTATAGTCATTGTTTGTTTCATAGCTGCTTACTTTACTGTTTATTGATTGATAAATGTATTGATTCATTATTTCGATTTATGATGCTCCCTACGACAACGGTCTGAACAGAACTTTGCCATAGGCACTTTCTTGATAGCGGTTTCTCCGCAATGTTTACATTCTATTTTATACCCCTTGGAATGAATATAGTGGACAGAGTTCTTACTCTCCTCATTAACCTTTACCGCAGATACTGCCTGAGCCGTTTTTCGTTCAAAATTCTGCTGAAAACCGATCACTCTCGGAGCCTCTTCTTCCTCTTTAGTTGGTTGAGGTATATTCTCTGTCTTTTGCCGCAACAAGGATTGTTTCGGTAGCTCATAACGAGTAGTATACTCCGACAGTTTGTGTCTTTTTTCTGTTGCTTCTATCTTCCGCAACGCATCATTTTCCATCACCACCTGATAATCGAAATACACCAAAAACCAGTTGGAAAGGATTATCAACAGGTCAATCAAACCTGCCAACACCGCAAAACGGAAAGCATTAAAGGAAGTGTCTGCAATGATTTCCCCTTTCTGCTCCTTGAAAGAAGCCTTTAGCTCTTGTTCTGCCGTGGCTTTTTCTGCCGCAACGCCCAGCAACTGCTCCTGATAATTCAGGATTGCCTTTCGTTCACTGGCATACAAAAACTGGTTCGGACGTTGATACTGTCGTTGATTGATCTCCTCAATCTTGCTTTCTATCTCCTGTGTTGCAGCAACATAATGTGTCCGGACACTATCCATTTCCTGCTGATACGTGTTCGTCACCATCGCTTCCTTGTCATCCATCAGGTAATACAACTCCTTCGCCCCATTCACAGAAACATAGATGCTCAAACCACTCATCAACACACCTGCCAGCAACAAGGTCGCCACCCATTTCCGTCCGCCGTACAATCCTTCAAAGCCTATCTTCAAGGTATCCGCCTTCATTCCCTCCATCAATGCCAGCAACAATCCTCCTGAGAAAACAGCCGCAAGCGTATGTGGTACGATCCCATGCAATAAAGAACTCATAAAGGTCATTCCCGTAGCAATAGAAATCACAGGCAACAGCAATCGACCAATAATGGCATACAGCTTCAACTTCCGAAAGCGCACCGCAAAGGGCTTAAAAGCAAATCGGTCATTGGCCAGCTCCACCTGACGATGGTAGCTGACCTTGGATAGAAAATCATTAATTGGATTCTTGATCATAGGGTTGTGGGTTTAGGGTGGATGATTGGTTTTCTGTTTTGGTGATCAATTCGTCAACTGACACCTTGAAAGCCGTAGCGATATTCTGCAACTGAATAAAAGTGGGTTGCTTTTGATTCTTTCGGAACTTGGCAAACTCCTTTGGGTTTGTTCCGACGCTTCGGTACCAGGCCCTGCTGGCACGAAACAGGAAGCCTTTCGCTTCAATTTCTGAGATTAGTTTTTCTATATTGTTCATAGTGCATTAATAATTTACTTTATACAATTATAATTCACTATGATTAATTTTAAAAGTACTTAGTGTATTTAAAATCAATTAAATTTATAATAAACTGATTTTAAGAAAGAAAATTTTGCATTTCAATAAATTAAAAATGCACCCTATTACTTCTATCAGGATAGTTCGACACAAACAGACCATCCCTCAAGCAACTTTTTAAGACTCCGGAAATGATTTCATGGATAATTCCTTTATTTTGTGGCATCAGTATTTATTACAATAGCACAGGAGTTAACTTTTTAAGCATGCACAATATTTATAAAATCATACAGGAAGTTAGGGAAGAGAAAAAACTACAGAAGAGTCAGGTTGCTGATGCAATAGAAATGCACCGAAGTGCTTACGGCAAGATGGAAAGTACAGGAAAACCCCAACTAACCATTGAACGCCTGGAGGAAATTGCAGAAGTACTCAACACCTCTTCCGCAGAATTATTGGTGCGCAGTGGATCTCCTGTAAAAAGTAAACCGCAAGCAGACACTCCTGAGAACTACGACTTGTTGGAGAGAAAATACGACAGAATACGTGCTACGTTTATTGCGCTTACCTTCAATAAATTTGGCAGACAAATTATAGAGGGACTGATACAAAATAACCTTCAGGAAACTCCTGATACCGTTGAAGAAGCCTTGGCACAAAAAGCCATCGAACTCAATCAAATGTTTATCAACCAATCCGAAGACCTGTTCGATTGGCTCTACGAAATCAACCAACATCTGGAAGATGACCTGGCAATGGTCAACCGCCATTTCTTTACCCTGGACAAAGTCATTGAGCTATTCCTTAAAGCCAATATCCAGGTAGAAGTCTTCTCCAAAATGGCGAGAACACAAACCCAAGCCGGATTTGACAGCACCATCCTGGATATCTCTATCAGCAGGAAGGAACGTGTATTAGCGAAAAGGTCTTATTTGATCAATAAAGGCGGAGGGGATGTATTGCTGTTGTTGCAGCAAGCGAATCAGCTTACGCATAAGCTTCCTTTTAAGAGGTAGGTTTTGGGTGTAAAAAAAGGTCAGGAGTGGGGAGTTCCTGACCTAATAATATTAAGGGGTAGAATATTTATTTTTTAATAATCTTCCTAACAGTAATGTGTTGTGCTTTAGTAATTAACTTTAAGAAGTATATTCCACTTGATAAATCTTGTGCTGATATACTAATGTTATTACTTAACACACTTCCACTTCTTATAATTTTTCCAGAAAAAGAAATCAGTTTATAAGATTCATATATGGTATGATCCTCCAAGAGCACATTTATTTCCTCTTTAACCGGATTAGGTGCTATTGATATAGTCGCTTCAGGTAGTTGGTCTTCCACATTCAAAACAGTCTCATCTTCGACTATAATCCAATCATCCTTAGATTTTATAGCTGATTGTACATCATTAGATACGATCAACTTAACATCATACGTACCGGATGTAGTATAAACATGAGATGGATGTTGATCCGTACTAGTGGATCCATCTCCAAAATCCCACATCCATCCCATTACATTTCCTTCTGATAAATCAGTAAACTCAAAGGCTGTCTCTCCACTCAAGCCTACCAACGTATCTACATCAAAGTCCACTACAAATGGTGCCTCTACATATATCAGTGACTCTTTTACTATAGAATCTGATTGTACATCATTAGATACGATCAACTTAACATCATACGTACCGGATGTAGTATAAACATGTGATGGATGTTGAGCCGTACTAGTGGATCCATCCCCAAAATCCCACATCCATTCCGTTACATTTCCTTCTGATAAATCAGTAAACTCAAAGGCTGTCTCTCCACTCAAGCCTACCAACGTATCTACATCAAAATCCACTACAAATGGTGCCTCTACATATATCAGTGACTCTTTTACTATAGAATCTGATTGTACATCATTAGATACGATCAACTTAACATCATATGTACCGGATGTAGTATAAACATGTGATGGATGTTGAGCCGTACTAGTGGATCCATCCCCAAAATCCCACATCCATTCCGTTACATTTCCTTCTGATAAATCAGTAAACTCAAAGGCTGTCTCTCCACTCAAGCCTACCAACGTATCTACATCAAAATCCATGATCACTGGTGTATCCTGATGAGGATTATGTAAAAAAGGCTTATAACTTATACTATCATTCGAAGAGTAATCATCATTATAATCAAAAATCATTGACTGAATAGTAGCATCATCTATTGTATTCCAATAGTTACTATCAGCATGTAAATATGCATCTGAATATCCTTTAGGTAGTTTAACAGCAACAGAAGTAGTATCTAAAAAACTATTATACTTTACCTCAGTTAAAAACTCATCACCATAAGATGCCCAATTCAATATATGGCAATCATAGTATCCATTCTTAGGTTTATTAAGGAATACATTATTCTTTATTGTTACCTTAACTCCATTTGTTCCTATAGAAAGGGGGCCACAATTGTCAAACACATTACGTTCAAATCTACATTCACTAATTGGATACCATATATAAAATATACCCGTATAGCTATTGTTTATATTAGAAAGTCTAGAGTCTTTCACCGATATACTGCCATAAATAGATCCTCCTGTTGCTGGGTATAATTCTCCTCCATTCATATAAACATATTCCATTTCTATAGAGAAAGAATCGTCAGAATTGTTATCCCCTGGGTGAATTAGTGTCTGTGTAACTTTAATCAGGTTATTCTTCTCTCCACTCATGAACAAAGTGCCATATACTGATATTTTTTTACCCTGACCGATAATCTCTACCCCTGGCTCAACTATTAAATCAACATTCGGAGCAATACTAATATCATTTTCTAAAATGAATGGAGATCGATCAATACTCCAAATTGTTTTTTGAGTAACATTAGAAGTAACAAATGTTGTGTCTTGAGCGTAACTTTTGATAAAGCAAAGAATGAAAAAAACAAATAGTGATAATCTAATCATAGCTAATAAATTAAAAATAAAACAATAACGATATCACCTCAGATTATTTAAGGTTTACATTGGTTAATGATTTCTATTTTGATAAAAAAGTAAGTGCCTTTATCTCTTCAAGACACATCAACAGAGCATATTATTAAGAGTATAAACAGATATTATTTTCTCTGTATACAACTCTGTATAAATAATAAAAGGAGGTTAAACAACCTCCTCAAAATCAACTCTTTACAAGAAATAATTGTAGCACCACCAGAATGAATTCTCATCACTGAAAACCAGTAACTTAAACCCCATTGTAAAGCTATTGTAATGCATTCCGGTAGTATTTGATTCTAAAACGATCATTTTGTTATTACAAGATGGGAAATAGAGGCTAAAATTGCGGTGATTTTGCTTTACAATTTTGGTAAAAGGGGTATTTACTGCTGGACAAATGGTTAAAAAGTAGCTTTTTGATAGTGTGAGGGGTGTTTTACAGAAGTTTTCCAATCTACCTCTAATATTGATGATATGTCTCCAAGTTCTACTTGAATTTATAGGATGAAAAGGGTCAGCTTTTAGATTAGGTTAGGGGTAGGCCGTATATAGGGGAAATAACCTGACCCTCGATTTTAGTACTTCATTTCAGGACCACTTATAGTGCTCCTTTTCAAAGTTACTTTTTAGGTTAGTGCGTATATAGGAGATCTAGATCCTTGCTTTTTCATCTAGAATTGTGACCACAGTGTGGACATAATCTCCAAGTCAATAACCATTGAATTTATAGTCTGAAAAAGGTCACTTTTTAGGTTAGGTCAGGGTTAGGCCGTATATAGGAGAAATAACCTGACCCAACTTTTTTTGGCCTATCATATTCCACTCAAAAACACAAGTATAGAATTGTGCAGACAGTGTGTGCACAATTCCCTCTTACAGTCTCCACAGGTATAATTTGAATAATTGTGCAGTCAATGATTGCACAATTATATCCATCAACTGCAACAAATAGCGTCTGAACCTATTAAAAATTCACTTATTACACTTATTTGCTTTATTTCACTTAAAATAGATATCTTTGTAAAGAGTATATACCCAAATGAATAGGGCTATGATCCATTAATGATAAACACTGTAAAGCATGAAAACATTAACTCCTACACAGGAGATGGCTAAAAAAGCCAAGATCTCCGCAAAAGCTTTCCGGAAAGCTACCATAGATAAAGAACACAGACCTACACTTTCCATTAACGGTAACGACATAGAACTTTCGGAAGAAACCTTTGAGATATTTCATTTTATCCTGAAGAAAATAAGTGATGGCTCCAGCATTAGTATCCTTACAGATAACGAATTGTTGACTACGACACAAGCTGCCAAGTTATTAGGGATGAGCAGACCTTATTTTGTCAAAATGCTTGATAAGGGAGCGATAGATTATGTGATGGTCGGTTCTCACAAGAAAGTAAAGCGAGAAGATGTTATTGCCTTTAAGCTCCAGCGGGAAGAAGCACTGAGTCAACTTGGAGCTGATACAAATCAATTGGATAACATAGACTTTGAATAAGATTACACCATAAACTAATGAACAAACCTATAGGAGCTGTACTAGATGCGTGTGTCCTTTTCCCAGCCAGACTCATGGACTTTATGTTGTGCCTAGGGCTGGAAGAAGAACTTTATGATCCCTATTGGAGCAACAAAATCAATGAAGAATGGTCTCGCAATAAATTAAATAAGGTCGTCCAGGAAAAAAGAAGCGATGCCGCTAAATATTTTGAGCGACGTATTGTAAATATGAACAAGGTATTTCCAGCCGCTAATTGTACGACCTATGAGAAACATATCGAGAAGCTATCAGCAACTGACGAAAAGGACCAACATGTTTTAGCAGTAGCAATAGAAGAAGAGGCTGACTACCTGGTTACATTTAATCTAAAGGACTTTGACCCCCAAGAGTGTTCCCTTTATGGTATCACTCCAACACACCCGGATGATTTTGTCCTGGCAATGATTGAACGGAATAAAAATGCCGTGATCAAGGCATTGAAACGAAACCACCAAATGTATAAAAACCCTCCGGAAGACCTTCGTGAAACGATTTCTCATCTTGCTGAGAAATGTCAGTTGCGGAAAAGTATGAATGCTTTGGAAGCTATGTTGTGATTATAGAAGGGACAGATTTTGGATTAGGTTAGGAGCGGGCCGTATATAGGAGAAATACGGGAACGCCTAGCCCTAACCTTAGAATTCCCCTCTGTACCCTCCCCTATCGCCTACTCGTTGATTGCTTCATATTCCTTCCTGAATACACCCACCGATATACCAATAGCTCCATGTGTATACTGTTTATCTTTTGAACTACGTGCTGTCTGGTTGAAAGATTTCAGTAATCAAGAATTCGTTTATAAGGTTGGTCACCATCATTTCACATCCTTCTCATAACGAAAAAAACTACTCTTTTCCTGTTTAAAAGCAAAAAAACACGTTCCCTTCACTAACTATACATTTTACCGGTAGAGCAAATCACACTATTTGGAAAGTTCGAAACTTAGAAAAGGGTTTTATCTCTATCGGCTGTCTGTTGTAACATCAAATACAAATTGGAGTTTAAAACTCATAACAAAGGGTTTGATTTTAATGCAACACCAATCGTTTTTTATTCCTCAACAAACTCCTTTCCCTATGACTAAAAACTACACCTGTTTTATCGGTATCGACATTTCTAAAAACTGGCTTGATTACCATTGCCTACAAAAAGATTCCTCTATATGTAGCGGCCGTATCGACAATTCGGTTAACGGAATAAATGCCTTCATTAACCTATTGAAACAAGAGAATATCCTGTTAGAGCAATGTCTATTTCTTGCAGAATACACTGGTGGATATGGGGAATTACTCAGCGGTATACTATGCAGTTATGGACTCGACCTTTGGTTGGTTACCGCTTTAGAGCTAAAATTAAACAGTGGACTTCGTAGAGGAAAAAGTGATCCCGTGGATGCTTACCGGTTAGCCGACTACTGTATGCGTTACCAAGATAAGGCAAGACTTTGGAAACCTCGCTCCGAGACACTGGAAAAGCTCAAGAAACATTATATACAACGCAAGCAAATTCAAAAGTCAATTAACGGATTAGAGCGCTCCCTGGATGAGCTAACGCAAGGACCAAATCAAACGCTCAAAGAGGAGTTAAATAAAAATATAGAAGTTCCCCTAGGTGCACTCAAAACAGCTCTTAAAGATTTGGACAAGAAGCTAGAGGAAATGATTCGGAAGGACACATTCCTTAATAAGCAGCTACAATTAGCGACCTCCGTACCAGGTATCGGACGAACAACCGCTATGGCACTCCTCATTGCTACTGCCGGGTTTACGCGTTTTGATAATGCCAAACAAATTGCCTGTTATGCTGGCGTTGTTCCTTTTAGCTACCGCTCAGGATCCAGTATTCACAGCAAAGCAAAAGTTTCCAAAAAAGCCGACCTGCGACTCAAAAGCTTATTGCATATGTGTGCTTGCTCTGTTATACAAGTACCCGGAGAATTACAGGATTATTTTAATAGAAAAATAGCCGAAGGAAAACACAAAATGAGTATACTTAATGCTATCCGGAATAAATTAATCCATAGGGTGTTTGCCTGTATCCGGGATGGAGTGCCTTACAACAAGAGTTACAATCACGCTCTCTCCTAAGCCATACAAATTCTTTTGGCCAGCAAATCCAGGCCCGCAGCTTTACCACCGATGCCTATCGCTA
>NZ_BAABJX010000012.1:0-21252 GCF_039543525.1 Algivirga pacifica | reverse complement strand
AGTTGTAAAGGGATGAATTCTCAGAAAGCTAAGCCATTTGTTAATATGGGATGATTCATGTTTATTGTTTATAGAGTTCGGTCAAATTAATTAAGTTACTGCCCATACCCATAAGCTATGTGGTGGTACAAACATGTTCTTACTTGCAATCAGTAACGATATTAATACTTCAAAAACTATATGGAATACGGAAAAACAGCATTGGTGCTTGGAGCCACCGGTTTGGTGGGAGGGTTTTTAGTCAAAGAGTTAATAGCTAATCCAGCGTATACTAAAATAAAGATATTTACGAGGAGAAGTACAAACCTACAGCATCCTAAAATTGAGGAGGTCATAATGGATTTTGACCATATGGAAATGGTGAAGGAATCGGTTGAGGGAGATGTACTATTCTCTGCTTTTGGAACAACCCGAAATAAAGCGGGAAGTAAAGAAGCGCAATATAAAGTTGATTATACTTATCAGTACAACTTTGCTAGATTGGCGGCTCGTCAAGGTGTTGATCATTACGTACTGGTTTCTTCTTCAGGAGCTGACAGTAGTTCAAGCTTCTTTTATCTGAAAATGAGAGGGGAGCTAGAAGATGCTGTCAAGCAATTGCCGTTTGAGAAAGTATATATCCTGCAGCCTTCTGTGTTGATGGGAAACCGTGATGAGAACAGGTTGGGAGAAGAAATAGGAGCAAAAGTGTTTAACGCACTGTCCTTTATCCCCGCAATTGAGAAGAGAAGACCAATTCATGGTAAAGTTGTCGCAAAGGCTATGGTTAATATATTAAAGATGTATACCACTGATAAAGTATATGTGTCCACTTTAAATGACTTGTTTGACCTTGCTGAAGGTCCCAAGCAGTAGTTCAGATGCCCTACAAGGACATCTAAGCTAGGACATTAATCCCTAAGGAAATGTCAATCAAGAACTTCTAATTACCAGAAAATAATTATGCCAACTAAAGAAACTAACACCAGCGTCCAGCTTAACCTGGAAACCAAATTTATTTACTCCACCTCAGGAAGTCAATCTTCTATTGAAAAGCACAATAAAGCGTTGAGCGAACTAGGAGTAAATGTCGTTTATTTCACTCTTTATCAGGATGTTACACCTGAGGTGTATGCCGGAATTCTTAGAGGACCGATGGTTAGGGGAGCTGCCGTAACCGCTAAGGCAGGACTGAAGTCATCCATCATCCCTTATTTGGATGAGGTAGAGCCTTTAGCATCTAAAACGAAAACCGTTAATACAGTGATTAATAAAGAGGGGCGATTAGTCGGCTATAATACCGACAGTTATGGATTGAAAATAGCTTTAGAGCAGGGAATTCAAGAGGCAGATATTCCAATCAAGACCGCCGTGATTTATGGTAATGGAGGAGTTTCAGGAGCAGCTTTTCACGTATTGAGCGATATGGGTATTGAAGTGACTATTGTGGGAAGAAATCCTGAAAAAGTAGCAGCCAAAAGAAAAGCGTTAGGAATAGACCATATTCCTCATTTTGAAGGGCCTTATGATTTGGTGGTGGATGCTACTCCGGTATCTTCTGATCCCGACTTTTTGAAAGCGGAAGGGTTGAAAGAACTATTGCAAGGAAGTAAAATGGTGTTTTGCCATAATATGCCAGAGAAAGATGGAAAGACAAATTACCTGCAAGCTTATTGTGAGGCAGAAGGGAAGTTTTTCATACCGGGAAATGCGATGTATAAAGGACAATTGATTAAGCAATACCAATTGTTTTTGCAGCAGGAACAAAAGGCAAATGGGGGAGAGGTAAGCGAAGAAGATATTATCAAACATTGGAACCTGTAGGGGCGATCCCATGTGGTCGCCCTTAGGTGTAGAGATACGAATTAGTGTATCCTGCTCAGTATAAAGGTAGAAACTGGTCGTAGAGTCGACCACGTCATGTAATGATACGACCTGCAGCGGGTTTGCACTCTGCTCGTAGTGTCCTAGAAACTGGTCGTAGCGTCCTCCCTACGACCTTAACATAAATTGAGCGTCCTCGCTCAATGTCTTGAAAGGGATAAGGACGACAATCACCTTAATTTATTTTCTAAATCTGCAGTATTCAATCGGTGAATTTCTGATATTTGTAATGCAATATCATTAAACAATTCAGCTCGGTTCACACACTATATAATGGTCACCGAAGGTGAAATTCAACACTTCAACCAACAGCGTAAGCTACATTAACAACGATGAGGATTTTTTTAGACCAAAGAAGCTATTCCTTTGAGCAGGTAAAAAAAGGTGAATTTGAAATTGAATCTCTCTCCAAATATGGAAAACAGACATTACAATTTTGTCACCAATGGCTCAATGATCAGCCAACCTTTACCATTCATACCTCAGGCTCTACAGGAACTCCCAAGCCGATACAGTTACAGCGAGTACAAATGCAAAAAAGTGCTCAAATGACCGCTCATTTTTTAGGACTCCAGGAAGGAATGACCGCTTTATGTAATCTGAATACGGCGTATATCGCAGGGATCATGATGCTGGTAAGGGCGATGGAAGTAGGGATGGAAATTACAGTACAGCCTCCTTCTTCCAATCCATTTGCTGACATGCCGATACCTCAGTCTTTTGACTTTATTGCTTTGGTACCTTTGCAGGTAGAGGAAATCTTAAAAGGTGAGGATTCTCGTTCGTATCTTTGTGATAGCCGGAATATTATTATAGGAGGGGCTCCGGTTTCGTATAGCCTATCCTTATTGATCCAACAGCATTGTCAGCAAAACAAGGTATATGCGACGTATGGGATGACGGAAACGGTGTCACATATTGCCCTGAAAAAACTCAATACGACCGAGGAAACGCTTTTCAACACTTTACCAGGGGTGGAAATCGGTATAGACCAAAGAGGTTGCCTATGGATCAAAACCCCCACCTCTTCTGAACCGCTACTACAAACCAATGATTTAGTACAGCTCCATGGAGAAAGTTCCTTTGAGTGGCTAGGCAGGGCAGATAATGTGATTAACACTGGAGGAGTGAAAGTACAAGCCGAGAAAGTAGAGCAAGTGATCGCTCAAAAAATGCAAGAACTAGGGGAAGAAAGGCCTTCTTGTGTGATTGGGGTTCCCGATGAAAAATATGGGGAAAAAATCGTTTTATTTATCGAAGGAGAGGACCTTAGTAAGGTCCAATTAACCGTGTTGAAAGAGCAAATACAGGCCGGCTTAGGGAAGTATGAACAACCTAAGGAAATCCGTGTTGTAAAAGACTTTCCTCGGACGCCTACTCAAAAGATAAATCGGCATGAATTGAAAGAGCAATATCGTAAAGGGCTTTGTTAACCTTTTCAAAAAGTATACTATATTGCCATAGTAATTTTTAACTACTTGATTTTTTCAGCATGTATTGCTATAAACCAATTGTTTCTTGTGTAGTCTTCATTTTGTCTTTATTTTTTTCTATAGACTTGACTGCACAGAACACCTCAAACGCTGCTATTTTAGATTTACGTAATACAGAGGGAGATGAACCTGTCAATCTTGATGGTGACTGGGAGTTTTATTGGGGACAGTTACTCTACGAGGAAGATCTTTCCAAAAAAGAATTGCAAAGACAATTGGTAGCCATTCCTAGTCCTTGGAATGGTTTAACTGATCATCATCAAAAACCACTTCCTTCTTTTGGTGTGGCTACATATCACTTGAATGTTCTTTTGCCTGCTGACAGAAGAGAACAATTAGCTTTAAAACTTAGGACAGCAGGTACGGCTTATCGATTTTATGTTAATGGTGATGAAGTAGCATCTAATGGAAGAGTGAGTAAAAATGCAGAGGAAGCTGTTCCTGAGTATAGGGCGCAGACAGTGACATTTCCGGTTACTTCCGATACCTTATCGTTATTGGTGCATGTTTCAAATTATCATCATAGGAAAGGGGGGCTTTGGCAGACAATTCAATTAGGAACAGAAGCGGCTATTCAGAGAGAAAGAGAATTAGCGACCTGGAGGGATATTTTTTTACTAGGGAGTATTTTTATAGTTGGGTTGTATCATTTGATACTGTTTTACTATCGACGAAAAGTATTAGCGAATCTAGTATTTAGTATTACTGCTTTTGCACTTTGTGTACGGGTACTGACAATAGGAGAATATTTACTTCCTTCTTTTATCTCTGGGTTACCTTGGGATTGGTTACTAAAACTCCAGTATTTGGCTTTTGAAGTTCCATTGATCACTGTACCATTGTTTATCCGTGTTCTTTATAAAGAATTCACATGGAAGTACTTTCAGGTAGGAGTCAATGTAGTCGTAGGGGGATTGATTGTATTCACACTTTTTGCTTCTACTTATGCAGTTTCTCACGTGATGATGGGAATTACTTTTTTGTTGCCTATTATCTGTGCCTATTGTATAGGGACATTGCTTTATGCAGCATTAAATCGTCAGAAGGCAGCATTGGTGTTTTTACTGGGGGCTTTAACATTGGTAGTCACCTCTGTTAATGATTTATTGCTGAATGAAAATCTGATCCAGTCAGTTAATTTATTCTCTGTAGGGTTCTTTATTTTTATTTTTTCTCAAGCTTTTGTTTTAGCTAGAAACTTCTCGATTGCTTTCATACAAAATGAAGAATTAAATAACGAATTGGACGAGATTAACCAAAACCTTGAGAAAACAGTCATGGAACGTACAGTTTCCTTACAGGAGGCTGTAGAAGAGTTAAATTCGCAGAACGTACGAATTGCTGATCAAAACGAAGAGTTAATTCAACAAGGTGAGCAATTAAAGAAAGTGAACGATGAAATGACTTCCAGTATACATTATGCGAAACAAATTCAAAAAGCATTGCTCCCTTCACAACAGCTATTGAAGAAACACTTTGGAGAAGAAGGGTTCTTTGTCTTTTACCAACCTAGAAATATTGTTTCAGGTGATTTTTATTTTGTGGAAGAGGTTGATGATAAGTTAATTATTGTGGCTTCAGATTGTACTGGACATGGAGTTCCGGGAGCTTTTATGAGCTTTATTGGTATTCAATCGCTAACAGAAATTATTCTGAAAGATAATATTACTTCACCAGAGTTGATTCTTGAAGAGTTGCATGAGCATGTTTATAATTCCTTAAGACAATCTACTTCAGGGAATCAAGATGGAATGGAAATCGCTATTGTTTGTATTGATTATAAAAAAAGAGAGTTACAATATGCGGGTGCCAAAAATCCCATTTTCTTATTGAGAGAAGGACAAGCAGAGCTTATCAAGGGAGATAAAACGCCAATAGGAGGTGACATATATAAGAAACGAGTGGCCTATACATTACATACTATCCCATTAGGTGATGAACAAATTACTTTCTACTTGTATACAGATGGTTACCCAGATCAGTTTGGAGGAAAAAACAACAAAAAATTCATGGCTAAGAATTTCCGTCGCTTCTTAACATTGATGCATAAGGATACTATGAAAGAGCAAAAGAGAATTTTGGGTGATAATTTGAAAAGCTGGATGAGTCACGGGAATGAGAAACAAACGGATGATATTTTAGTAATAGGCTTTAAGTTATAACTCAATTAAACTTTAATTTTTTGAATTAATGCTGCTACAAAAAACCAAAACTACTCTTGTCATGTGGATAATGAGGCGAAAAGCTTATCATTTTGCCTTGAAAAATATTATCCCCTTTATACGCTTTTCAACTTACTATACTTCTTTTAAGGGATGGAAATACTTAGAAGGGTATGAGTTATTAAAACCAGGGGATTTTATTTTGACGATAGATAAGAAAAAGCTAACAACATTGTTAATCCCAGGTGAATTTAGTCACGCTGCTTTTTGTCGATCAAAAGGGGAGAAGGGAGATTGGGAAGTTTCTGAAATGACGCACAAAGATTTTACGAAGTCTTACTTCTTTGATATATGTAAAGAGTCAGACAGAGTTGTGATTTGTAGATGTCCACAATGGACGGGAGACTACCTTCAGGAAATGATCAATAGAGATAGAGATTTCTCTACACAGCCTTATGATAATATGTTTGATATGAAATCAGATGCTCTGAGCTGCTCTGAACATATTTATAAACTAGATCCCGAAAATAGATTGGGAGTTAGCACGGAAGATGTCATAGGGATCGGTAGTGAATATGTTTCCCCAACAGGCCTTTGGAATGCTCAAAATAAAATAGTGGTTTGGGATTCTGATAAAAGCAAAGCACCGCTTTACAGTTTACAGGTAAATGAGGAAAATCTAAATGTATAGGATTTCTTAAAATTTAATAATCTATTGTTAAGGACTATTTTTACTTGTTAAAAATCACTCTCATTCAGTTAAAAACGATTCTATTTTTGGTGAAAAAATAAAATAGTGTGGTATCCTTGTTTCAGACAAAAAGATAACATAATACCCTTTACTATTTTATTTTAAAATGAAAAATAACCTACACTATTACTTACTGTTATTGGTGTTTACCGCTTGTGCTACACCTTACAAAGTAATTCAGAAAGATGATGTTTTACTAGATAAACAGCTCAATCAGGGAGAAGTAGTTTTTAATTATGCCTCAGAAGAACAATACCTTACGAAAACCAAACGGTATAGACGAAAAACTGCTCGACGAGACTGGTATTTTGTTCCTGTAGAAGTGAAAAATAATTCTGGAAAGCCCATTGTGTTAACCAGAGATCGATTGCAGCTTTTTGAAGCAGGTAGCCAATGTACGATAGTTGACTCAGGTCAAATAGAGAAAAAGCTTAGACAGCATCCATTTCGCTATCTGGCGTATATGTTGCCCGCCATTATAGTTGCATCTAGTGAATTTCCTCCTGTGAGAGGTGTAAATGTTGGAGACAGAGTTTATGTCGGTACGACCCCAAGCAGAGCATTATTGTTCGGGGGGATTACTGCCTTGAATTTTACGGTAGCCTATAAAAGCAATCAAAAACTGAAAACCTTTATGGAGGAAGAATTATGGGGGAAAGAAGTGCCTGCAGGAGGTGCTTTACAAGGATGGATCTGTTTGCAAAGGAAAGAAGGGCAAGAGTCTTTACAAGAGCTTTATTTTGATTGGAAGCATTAGAGCTTGTTTGGAATACTGATTTAGATAGAGAAAATTTCTATAATCTGTTCAAATTGATTCAAATTTGAGAAGAATAGTGGTTCTATTTGTTGAAAATTTGAGTCGATTTGAACAGTGATTAGAGGAATTTTCTATCTGAAGACGTATTCCAAACAAGCTCTTAGGATTTTCTTGAGTGAGTCCACTTAAGATATGCCTTGGTTGTTGCGAAGACGCAGCAACCAAGGCTAAATTAAGTATTTTACTCTTTCACAAAAGTTGCTTTAGGGCCATCCACTTCAACTTTGTCATAAATGATGAGGGTATCATTTTGAATGATATGATAATAACCCTTTTCGCCTATAAAAAGACTATCGTCTTGTACTTCAAAAGTATAAGTTCCCTCTGATTGTAAGGGGAAGAATGACATCAAGGGATTAATTTCTACGGTTAGTATTCCATTTGAGGCAAAGGTCCATGTAGCAGTATTATCCCCTTTTTCCCATTGAAGGGATTCAGCAAAGCCTTGCTCGTATTTAATCAACTCCCATTGGTTAATTAAATTGCCAGTAGAATAAACATCCACAATTTCTTCTTCAAAGAAATCACATCCAATAATACAGAATAAGAGTAGGAGTAGTGCATGAGATAATCGTTTCATCAATTTCTGATTAGTGTAAAAATATAGTAAGACTTGTTGGGATTAATTTTAAATTAAAAATTAATCATTAAAAATTAAAACGCCCTCAGTATATTAAACCCAAAGTAGATATCCCCAGCAGCCCACTCTCCCAAAGTCTCACTAATAAAGGCTTTGTCAACCATCGCACGAGAGTTGGTGAGATGTAGTTGGAATACGTGTCCGCCTGTTTCTATATCTACACCTACAGAAGCATTGTTAATCGGAGTGATGCCTAGTACGGTAGGAGTTTGTTCATTTCTAAATAGATAGATGTACTCCCCCGTTAGTGCCACCCGGTTACTGATCTTGTATCTTCCGGCAGTTCCCAAAGCGAAGAGGTCATTGGCTTCTTCCTTTTTTTCTACCAGGTTTTTATGAACGTGTATAGGGTTGATTTGTAGGCTTAATTTATCGTTGAACTTTCGTCCTATGATGATCATATTGGTAAAGGCAAGTCTGTTCTGGAAGCCAGGTTCACGGTCTTCTGGAAACTCCAAGGTATTGATGGCTATATTTGTATAAGCAGATAGCGTGATAGGGATATTGACTTTTCCAGTAGACTGTTTCAGTAGTTTGTATTTCAAGTACCCTTCATAGGTTTTTTGATAGGTACTGCGGGCAACACCGATCATCAGGGCATCGTTTAGACCGTATTCAAAATTGAAGCGAACCATGGAATTGTCTAGTCCCCAAAGGTCTCTCCAGCCACTATTGATCGTCCCAAAGCGATGGGAAATCCTAAAGTCCAAAGTTCCGGCATGGGTGTTTTCTACGGAGTGAAGGTTAATAACCCTTGTGGTCTTAAAGGTGGCGGTGGTATACTGTTTCGAGGTTTCCGTGGTTTGATTCATCAAGGCTTCCAGGTCTTGAGCATGCAATGCTGGAAGCAATAGGACACAAAGTAGTATAGAGAAAAAAGTCTTCATAAATAATTTCGTCATTGAAATGGCTTTTTTGTTTACGAATAACATACAATAGTTATTGCTTACCATTGGTTGTTTAAATAGTTTGCTCACTGCTCACTGCTCACTGCTCACTGCTCACTGCTCACTGCTCACTGCTCACTGCTCACTGCTCACTGCTCACTGCTCACTGCTCACTGCTCACTGCTCACTGCTCACTGCTCACTGCTCACTGCTATAGTTTTCCATCAAATGGTATAAAAGTCCCCTGAAGTTGTACGTCTACTACTTCGGCAATATTTTGAAAGACAAGCTTTGGGATGCTGATGGAATGTTCCTCCAAACGTATCTGGAAAGTACTTTGAGCAGTGAAGAGCTCTTCCTTTTTTTGTTGTAAGCTAACGTCAACAGTATATTCCTTTTCGACTCCATGCAGGTTGATGATCCCTTTAGCCGAAAAGTTGGTAGTGTCTTTTTCGTTGAGTCGTGCTTCTGAAAATTGTAGGATCTTTCCCTTGAAAGTAGCAAAGGGGTATTGCTCACTTTCCATATAGTTTTCATTAAAATGCTCTTCCATTAATGCCTTCTTGAACTTAAATCCCCTTATTTCAATCTTAAAAAAAACTTCTCCAGTTTTCATATTAAGTAAAGCATTGACTTTGGAATTTTGGGCTTCGATATTTTCCAGAGGTGCTTCAGAAAAGAAAGAAACACTCCCTTTTTTGAATTGATAGATCTTCTGGGAATATCCTGTTTGCAAAGTGGCTATAAAGCATAGTAGCGTAAATAGTATTCTGTAGTTCATTGTTTGGTTCTGATTTTAGTGAATGCTAACCTATATAATTAATTTTCGTTCATAATGTTTAATTGAGTTTCGCTCGTTCATGATGTTTAAGGGATGAATCTATAAATACTCTCAACTAAACATCATGAACGAGCGAAGCTCAATTAAACAACATGAACAATTTTTGTTAATTGTGTATATTGATTAAGCAATTAATTATCTCAATAAAATAGCGCTACAATTATGGGTTTATGGGATTCACTAAAGGATAAGAACTTAGGAGATACATTACGTGACCTGAAAGATAATTACGGTCAAGCCTGGCAGCAATTTCAGGAAGAGTTTTCAGAAAAAGAAAAAGCAATTAAGGAACAATACCTGAAGTTGGAAGAATCGGTTAAGGATTCTAATGCGCTTAAGGGAAAGCTACAGCAACTGAGCGAGGAGTATGAAGAAAAAGTAAAGAATTTTACCCAGAAAGAGCATATCACCAAGGAGGAGTTGGAACAAATGCTGACATTGGAGCGCAAGCAGCAGGGTAAAATAGTGGCTAAGCAGGAGAGTGCTTTGGAAAAAACGAACTCACTGATTGAAAAGTTACAAAAGCAATTGCAAGAGCAGGAAGAGACAATTAATGAGCAGGAGAAACAGTTAAGCAGCTTAAGACGATTAGCCATTTTCGGCTTTTTGATTGCGATGTCTACTGCAATAGCGTTGGTATCTACCGTTGTATAAAAAAAGAAGGATTGCTTAAAGCAATCCTTCTTTTTTTCTCATCTCAATTTCTTTCTCCAACTTATCGTACCATTCCTGACCGTACTTACGAATCAGAGGGCCTTTAGAAAACTGGTAGACAGGAACCTGTAAAGATTCTCCCAATACACAAGCATCACTACAGATCTCCCAACGGTCGTAGTTGAGTGCGTCATATTGGTCGTACTTGCTAATACGTATAGGATACAAGTGACAAGAGATTGGTTTTTGGTAATCAATCTTACCGTCCTTGTAAGCCTTTTCTATCGCACATTGTAAGTTGCCTTTCTCATCATATAGGGCATAGGCACACTCCTTATTATTAATGGTTGGTGTAGAAAAATCACCTTCAAAGTCCTTGATGTAATAGCCTTGCTTTTCAACTTCAGCAATTCCCTCTTCACTCATATAAGGCTTTACCTTTTCATAGATTTCTTCCATGATCGGAAGTTCTTCTTCCTCCAGTGGAGCACCCAAATCTCCTTCTACACAACAAGCACCCTTGCACTTCTCGTAGTTACAAACAAAAAACTGTTCTGCTAGGTCATCACTTAGGATGGCATTATCTACAATGATCATAACTTGGTATTATCCTTCAATATCTTCTTTTTCTACAAAACGCAAATATAGTCAGGATTGATCAGGAATTCTTCTAAATAATTAATAATTGTTCATGATGTTTAGTTGAGCTTCGCTCGTTCATAATGTTTAGTTGAACCCATCACATGGCGTCTTGAATCCAAGAATTGTAACACTTCATCACTTTGTGATGAGTTGATTGAATCAATCAACAAATCAACTCAACTAAACATTATGAACGCACGAAGTGCAATTAAACATCATGAACAAAAACTAGAGTTGGTTCAGAAGAAACTCACTGACGTCATGGGCTGTGAATGATTGACCATATGGTAAGTCTAACATCATTTTTGTTTCGTCTAGTCCCATACGCTCTTCCAGCCAGTTGCCTTTTTTATCGATCTCGAAATAAACCTTTATACTGTGGGCATCCATAATAAAGACCACTTCCAGCTCATCCATCTTACGGGCAAAAATACTATTGGAATTTGGAGCAAACTCTAGTTCCTGAGCAAAGTCCAAACGTCCTCCAAGACTTGGAGGAGCATATTCAAATTCGGCTTGTCTCAAGGAAAATCCCAAACTCTCAATACCTTCCATCACTGTAGCTTGTAGTGCATGTGGAGCAATAATGATTTCATCGTTATCCTCAGGATCTACTGCCTGTGCTACGTCTGCTTCTGTTCGTAACCAAGTGGTCGAATTGCCAAAGGAAACAGGGGTGTCGTTGGGAATGGGAATGCTGAAATCAACCGTAAGCTCTTCTTTAGGCTCAACAATAGTTCCATCAACAATACGGTAATTTTCAAGAGTGATTACATGCTCTTCTCCATCTTCCGTATGAAACTGACTCATCAGTAAGATGTTGATTCCTCTCAGTTCTTGAGAAGCATTTCCACCAGTGATTTCAATACGGCCAGTGATTTCTTCTCCTGCCTCTACCTCTTGGAAATCCAGAATAGTATCAATTTTCATGTTGCCGATCCCTATACCGGCCAATGTTTTCTTTAGAAATGACATATTTAATTGGTTAATCGTATTGGCTATAAATAAACTTTATCAACCTCGAAAAACGAAGGCGATGACAAAAAGTTACGGATTTTGAAGGGTTTTAGAATAAAAAAACAAAAACAATTGAATAGGAGATTATAAAAGTAATCAGGGCATGAACTTTTCTAAAATGGTTCCCCTATAACAGAGGATAAATGTTAAATAAAGTTAAGTGGATAAGGGTCGTGGGGTACTTATACATCTAGGATGTGAATGATCACCATCTGTTGTGATGTACATAAGTAATTACTTAAACGAAAAAGAAACCATGAAGAAACTATTAGGCATTATCGGAATTAGCACACTATTGATGGGATGTGAGAGTATCATAGGAATTCAGGGGGAAGGAGAGGCTATTATGAAGGAAATTGTGGTAGATGCTCCAATTACAGCCATTGACCTGGAGACCTCTGCGAATGTTTATTTGACGCAGGTAGAGAATGAACAATCAATTGAAGTTCACGGGCAAGAAAACATCATTGATTTATTAAGAACAAATGTGGAAGATGGAGAGTGGGAGATTGATTTTAAGCAGTCCGTAGCAAAACGGGAGCCTTTGGAAATCTATATTTCCGTGAAAGACCTAAGTAAGGTGGAGATCGATGGGAGTGGAAACATAGAATTGCTGACCACATTTCAATCAGAGAAGAGTTTTGATTTAGAAATTGAAGGCTCAGGAAACTTTGAGGGGGATATCAATACCGAAAAGCTGATGGTGGCTATCGATGGCTCAGGAGAGGTAGTCCTATCAGGTAGTGCAAAAGAGGTAGACTATGAGATTGAAGGCTCAGGAAATATACATGCCGAGACACTACTTGGACAGCAGGCAACCATAGACATCTCGGGTTCAGGAGATGTTTACACACAGATAGAATCGAATATGGTAGTGGATATTTCAGGCTCTGGAAATGTATACTATTTAGGAACACCAAAGGTGGAGGCTGAGATTTCTGGATCAGGAAAAGTGATGGCCTTGGATTAAAAGATAAGGGTGCCCATTAGGGGTACCCTTATCTTTTTCGTTTTTTTCTATTTCGCTTTTTCCTGATCAACGTATCATTTTTCTCCAACGATATACGATGGGTGAACTTATCACTAATAAGAAGGAAAGTATTATCGTCCACTACTTCTATTGTATAAAACTCTTTTCTTTTTAGTCTTCCAATCACCTCATTTCCTCTGTAGAGTCCTAACCACCCAAAATCCCAAGGTCTAATACTAAGGTTATGTTTTAAGAAAAATTCCTCTCCCGCTTGTTGGTTCTTGAATTGTACAAGATCCAGTTCTAGTAAATTGAATTCAAACAAATCAAATCCCAGGTAGGCAATTTCCTTTCCTGTGCGCAGTTCCCTTAGCAATAACCAGTGATCCATCTTTTCTAAAACAGTATACTGACGAGCAATTTGCTTGGACAAGTTGTCAATCTCTTTAGGAATTTCTAAACCATTTTGCTTAGCCTCAGCAATACTATGGTAAGGCAGGTTGTAGTCCAGGGGATCAGCTTCCACCAAAAAATTGCGTATAATATTATAGGTTTCTTTTTCTTTTTCAGTTAATGGGCGTTCCTCATCTCCATTGGCTATATGAAAGGAGAGGTAAGTTGTATGTGCATCAATAATGGGAGTAGTCGAGAATGCTATTAGTGGTGAGCTAAGCAAGAGACTTCCTGCCAGAATTAGGCTTTTAAAAGGTTTCATCAGTTAGGAGTATTTGGGTTGTCAACGGTACAAACGACAATAGCACTAGTCTTTTATTCGTATTATGAATTTACACATAAAGGTATGTAAGTAGTGTTATGGACTTTTAAGGAATGTAAACGCTTCTTAAGGAAAGGGGTGGTAAAAAAATATGATGATAAGGGGTTTTTATAGTAAAAAACTCTAGTTGTTGAGGTTCCTTATACGTGCTTTTATTATTACATTTGTCCCCTTTATAGCTTTGTGCTTTCAAGTGTAAATGCTTCTCCACATACTAGCATAGGAGAGTTTTTCAGATAGGCAAATTCGCTTTATACGACCAAAAAGAAATTGGATTAGATGAAACCAGATATCAGAGAACAGGCCAGTAAAAAAGTGTTGATCTTGGATGGTGCGATGGGTACCATGATTCAGCGTCACAAATTAACAGAAGAGGACTTTAGAGGAGATCGTTACCAGACACACCCTTGTGACCTGAAGGGAAATAATGACCTTCTTTCCATTACGCAACCTCAGATCATTAAAGATATTCATCGCCAGTATTTTGAGGCAGGGGCCGATATTGTGGAAACCAATACCTTCAGTGCGACGACCATTGCCATGGAGGACTATCAACTGGAGAGTGAGGTCTATGAGCTGAATTATGCTTCTGCAAAAATTGCGAAAGAGGTAGCGGATGAACTAACGCTAAAAGATCCTCAAAACCCAAAATACGTGGCGGGATCGATCGGGCCAACCAACCGTACGGCCTCTATTTCTCCAGATGTCAATGACCCTGGTTACAGAGCAGTAACCTTTGAACAATTGGTGCAAGCCTACTATTTGCAAGTACAAGGATTGGTAGAGGGAGGCGTAGACCTATTGTTGGTAGAAACGGTATTTGATACGTTGAATTGTAAGGCGGCTCTATTCGCCATTGAGCAATATTTTGAGGATCTGACCAATGGCATCATGGTCAACCGTGCACCTTTGGGAAGAGAGAAGGAGTTTCCTCATTTGAACACCACAGCCAAGAAAGTACCTGTGATGGTATCTGGTACGATTACCGATGCATCTGGTAGAACATTGTCCGGACAGGTGACGGAGGCATTCTGGAACTCTATTCGCCATGCCGATCTGTTCAGTGTAGGCTTGAACTGTGCCTTGGGTGCGGATTTGTTGCGCCCTTATATTCAGGAATTGTCAAGAGTAGCGGATGTTTGTGTGTCTGCACACCCTAATGCAGGATTGCCGAATGAGTTTGGACAATATGACCAAACCGCCAACCAAATGGCAGATATTGTAGAGTCATTCGATGGTTTGGTGAATATCATAGGAGGATGTTGTGGTACGACTCCGGAGCATATTAGAGAAATTGCCGCCAAGTTTGAGGGGAGAACACCAAGAGCTATCGAGAAAAAGGCGCCTTATATGCGTTTGAGTGGTTTGGAACCTGTGACGATCAAGCCTGATAGTATGTTTGTTAACGTGGGAGAAAGAACTAACGTAGCGGGTTCTATTAAGTTCAAGCGTCTGATCAAAGAAGGTAATTTCGATGAGGCATTGGAAGTGGCTCGCCATCAGGTAGAAGGAGGTGCGCAGGTGATTGACGTCAATATGGATGACGGTATGTTGGATGCCAAGGAGTGTATGGTTCGCTTCCTGAATCTGATTGCTGCAGAGCCAGATATTGCCCGTTTGCCAATAATGATTGACTCTTCCAAGTGGGAAGTGATTGAAGCGGGGTTGAAATGTGTACAGGGTAAGGCGGTAGTGAACTCTATATCCTTAAAGGAGGGAGAGGAAAACCTGAAAGAGCAAGCCCGAAAGATTATGAAGTACGGGGCTGCTGTAGTCGTTATGGCATTTGATGAAAACGGTCAGGCAGACTCTTATGAAAGAAGGATTGCGATTTGTAAGCGCTCTTATGATGTTCTGGTGAATGAAGTAGGCTTCCCTGCGGAAGATATTATCTTTGACCCGAACGTCCTGACGGTAGCTACGGGTATCGATGAGCATAATAACTATGGAGTAGACTTTATTGAAGCTACTCGTTGGATTAAAGAAAACTTGCCACATGCGAAAGTGAGTGGTGGTATTAGTAATATTTCCTTCTCTTTCCGTGGAAATAACGTGGTAAGGGAAGCCATGCACTCAGCGTTCCTATACCATGCGATTAAGGCTGGATTGGATATGGGTATCGTGAATGCCGGTATGATTGAAGTGTATGAGGAGATTCCGGCAGAATTGCTGGAAAGAGTAGAGGATGTTTTGCTGAATCGTAGAGATGATGCAACAGAGCGATTGGTAGATCTGGCAGAAACAGTAAAAGGCTCAGGTAAGAAAAAAGAAGTAGACTTGTCATGGAGAGAGGGAAGCGTACAGGAACGTCTTTCTCATGCCTTGGTAAAAGGTATCGTAGACTTTATTGATGAGGATGTAGAGGAGGCGAGACAGCAGGCAGATCGTCCGATTCATGTAATTGAAGGACCTTTGATGGACGGTATGAACATCGTAGGAGACTTGTTTGGAGAAGGGAAAATGTTCTTGCCGCAAGTTGTGAAGTCTGCCCGTGTAATGAAAAAGGCTGTAGCCTACCTGATTCCATTTATTGAAGAAGAAAAAGCTAAAGACCCTAGCCTGGCAGGGAAATCCAATGCCGGGAAAATCCTGATGGCAACCGTAAAAGGTGATGTACATGATATTGGTAAAAATATCGTAGGGGTAGTATTGGCTTGTAATAACTTCGAGATTATTGATCTTGGAGTAATGGTTCCTCTGGAAAAAATCATCAGTACAGCCATTGAGGAAGAAGTGGATGTGATCGGACTAAGTGGTTTGATTACGCCTTCCCTGGACGAGATGGTCTATGTTGCTGAGGAAATGGAGCGTAAGGGATTGAGTATTCCTTTATTGATTGGAGGAGCAACGACGTCCCGTATCCATACGGCGGTGAAGATTGATCCGGTATATAGTGGTCCTGTCGTACACGTATTGGATGCTTCCAAATCCGTACCGGTAGCTAGTGCGTTCACCTCAGATAATGAAGAAACAAGACTAGCCACCAAGCAGAAATACAAAGAGGAGTATGCTCGCCTAAGAGAAGATCATGAGCGTAGAAGAAGTGCTAAGCGTCTGTTGACCTTGGATCAGGCCAGAGCGAATAAGTTGGAGCTAGATTGGTCAGCGCATACGCCTACCAAGCCAACCTTCTTTGGAACAAAAGTATTTGAGAACTACAGTCTGGAAGAAATCGCACACTTCATTGACTGGACGCCTTTCTTCCAGTCTTGGGAACTGGCAGGACGCTATCCGGCAATTCTGAATGATAGTGTCGTGGGTTCTGAAGCAAGAAGGCTTTTTGATGATGCACAGCAGATGCTGCAAGATATTATCCAGAACAATAGATTCACAGCAAAAGCGGTGATTGGATTCTATCCGGCCAATTCAGTAAATCACGATGATATCGAGTTGTATAACTTCCATCAGGAAGAAGTAACGCTACCGGATAATGCGACACACAAGGAGTCTTTCCATAAGGCCAACCGTGAGGAGGTTATCGAAGTGTTGTGTAATCTGAGACAGCAAAATGTAAAAGCGAAAGGGAAGCCTAACTTCTGTCTGTCGGATTATATCGCTCCGAAGGAGAGTGGTGTAAATGACTATATCGGAGGGTTTGCAGTAACTATATTCGGTGCGGATGAACTAGCGAAGCAGTATGAAGAGAATCTGGACGATTATAATGCCATCATGGTGAAGGCACTGGCCGATCGTTTTGCAGAAGCCTTTGCAGAGCTAATGCACCAGCATGTCAGAAAACAGTATTGGGGATATGTAAAGGATGAAAGCCTAAGCAATGACTCCCTGATCCGTGAAGAATATAAAGGTATTCGTCCGGCACCAGGCTATCCGGCTTGTCCAGATCACCTGGAAAAAGAAAAGCTCTTTAAGTTGCTGAATGCACAAGGTGAGATAGGCATCAGCTTGACAGAAAGCTATGCCATGTACCCAGCGTCTTCTGTCAGTGGATGGTACTTCTCTCATCCACAGGCGAAGTACTTTGGTATCGGTAAGATCAATAAAGACCAGTTACAAGATTACGCCAACCGTAAGTCGATGGAAGAGAAGGTGATGTCACGTTGGTTGAGTCCTGTGTTGGGCTACTAAAAAGTGTATTATTTATCGCTTATCGTTTATAACTATTAAACGATAAGCGATAAACCATAAACATTAAAAATATCTCTCCTTCAAGTACTTTTATTTTAGAAATTCCTTCCTATATTGACCGCATCAAGAAGAGGAAATGCCTCTGATGAATTTTTGATTTTTAAGTAGTAAAAGAAGCAGCCAATGACAAGTAATAACAAGCTTAGGGTGACGAAAGACTACAGCAAGTTAAGCGATGAGTTACAGGAGCAAATCAAATTGGTTTACCCGGAAGGATTTAGTCAGTTTTTGATCCAATACACGGATAAGGACGGCAAGAGACAAAGTGCATTGCGTTTTGAAACGGATGATAAAATTTATTTAGTACGTATGACCACCGAGGAGGCGGAAGATATCATCTCCAATGATGAGGATTATGATGAGTATGGCTCTCTGAGGGATGATGTGAGAGATGAATATGAGGACAAATATTCTGACGTGGATTATTTGACGGACAATGAAAACTATGATGGGTAATCATCAAAGTATCTAATAGTTAAGATAAAAGAGGTATCATTCTTTGCAAGGACAAGGATGGTACCTATTTTTTTAATTCACGCTCAAAGCTGTTATTCCTATGATGGGAAAGAATTCCAAAAGAAAATTGATAACATCAACCTAAAAACTCCAATTAATTATGAACAACAATCGCCTGCACGTTCACATCAAGAAGTGGACCTATACCAAGAACTTTAAGTTTCCGGAGGAGGAACATATTCCTATCGAAAAAAAGAATGTAGGAATCGCCTTTTCAGGAGGGGGGAACCGTTCCGCTCCCTTGACAATAGGTTACTTGAGAGCATTACATCACTTTGATCTGATCAAATATGTAAAGTATCAATCGAGTGTGAGTGGAGGGGCATGGGCAGGTATTCCCTATACCTTTTTGGATCCGTCTATTGAGGATGAGCAGTTTTTGGGAGAGTTCAAAGCTCCTGAAAAATTATCTTTCAAGGATATTCAGGATGTAAAGGACTTCTCATTTACGTCAGCGGTGGCGGAGACGCGCATATTGGACGACTTTCTGAAAAATCTGGACAAGGGAGATGAGATCTTTGCGAAGGTTTTAAGCAACGTTTACCTCACACCCTTTTTACTGGGAGAAACCCGCAAGCTATTTACGCTGAATCAAGCTTCTCTTGAGACGATTCAGTCCAAAAATAGCGGCTTAATGTCCTATGATTTTTATACCGTAGCCAAGGATCGTCCTTACCTTATTGTCAATTCGGTACTTTCCAGGTCAAACCCTTTGAAGGTAAGGCGTTATCCATTTGAGATTACTCCTTTGTATTGCGGTATTCCTTCTTATCACAAAAATAAAGGTTCTTGGGGTAAATTTGATATTGGTGGTGGATATGTGGAGTCCTTTGGGTTTGATTCTGATGCTCCTCAAGACGCATCAGAAGACGGGCATGTACAGGTTCGGTTGAATAAGGATATTAATCGGTTTGGTTTGGGGGATGTGATGGCTGCCACGGGTTCTGCATTGGGGGAGTATACGGATCGCTTTTTTCCGCTCAATCCAGGGTTTCCGGAGTTTAAGCATTGGAGTCCTAAAAATCCGGAAAGAGCCAAGGAGTATGACTTTGTAGATGGAGGGTATTTAGATAATACGGGGGTTATTGCACTGTTGCGCAGGAAGGTAGAACGTATCATTGTTTTTGTAAATGGAAGTACGGGGTTAAATCCTATCGATAGTAAAAATGATGGGGTTTCTAATATGATTCGCCTGTTATTTAAGAAAGAGAACCATTTGAGTGCCAGGGATTTTTCGGGAAATATTGTCTTAAAAGAAGTGGGGGATACTAAACCAGAAGAAAGCTATGATAGGCTGGCGGAGGAATTAAGAAAGCTACATGCAGAAGGAAGGCCTGCTGTGTCGGTTCGAAAGTATAAGACGGTAGCCAATAAGTTATATGCTATAGAGGGAGGTTTTGAGGTGGAGATTATGTGGGTACACAATGGATTCTCTAACGCCTGGTTGAATACGATTCAGGACCCTGTCTTGAAAAGGTATATCTTGGAACAAAGAAAGGATCATAACTTTCCAGATTTCAGTACCTTTTTTACTAATGGAGCCAAGGTGATCGACCTGGATGTGGAGCAGTCTAACCTAATGGCACATTACGCTTCTCATGTGATCTATGTCCTGCAGGACACCTTCAAGCGATTTATATCGGGGGATGCTGTGTTGGAGGAGGATGCTGTTATCTCTTGAGGTTAAATTACGTTTGTACATACTACTACACGGCGTTATCGCTCGTAAGTTGTCGCATAATGAAAAAGGAAAGTTTAAAGTGGCTTATATCTATGAATACTATGAATAGATACTGAGGGGGTGGTGAAAAGGAAGTGTAGTATTGATATAGGGGGACAGAATCATCCACAAAATGGAAGAAATAGATATATTATAACTGTGAAATACTTTCTACAAAGGGTATGTAAATGATAAGTTCTTCACTTTACGACCTTCACGATAGATCTCTATGTAATTCTCATAAGGTCTTTTCACAATAGAATCACCAATATTAATGTTCTTTTCAAAGTAATATGATTCTGTGGCATAACATACAGGTAATGAACATTTCACTCCCAAAGAATCATATCTTATAAGATAACACCCTCCATTAATATGAGATATCTTTTTTACTATTCCAGTTTTAAATAAAGGCTCTTCTCTTTTTTTTATATCAGACGTGCAACCTTGAAGAAAGGTACTTATAAAAATACTTAAAAAAATATACCTCATAATAAAATTACTAGTGGACCAAAAGCTAAGTTTTCTGATCATATGGTGCGTATTTATTCCAAGAACATTTTCTTCTGCTCGTACCTTGAAGTGGTTGCTCCACTGAATTCTTAGAGAGCTAACGCTGGTCGTAGAATTAGCGAGGCACGAACGGTTCTACTACCGTTCCTAGCAGTGATGCTCCGGTCGTAGAACCGTTTCATAAAAGTGTCACTTCGTTTGCTTTTATTCCACTAAATCTACGACCAGCAGGGACTGTCTTACATATTTATAAGATAGCCTCTTCTATTGAAATTCTCTATTCGGATATACTGTCTGCGAACAGGGGCTGTCTTACAGTACGTATAAATGTACATCTTGTTAACTAAAGTTATTGAACACTATCTTCAGTGAGGGAATTTATAGGGACTCTTTTGTAGATAATTTGTCTTCTCCCTTTCTCATCCACTGTATCAATTTTTATATATTTAAAATGATCGGGTATATTCTCAAATGTTTTGAGTACCTTTTCTTTAGCAATTTCTACTCTATTTTGATTGCCTAGGTATAAAAAGAGAGCTATGGAACTGGCCAAATAAAGTATAACTAAAAAACCTCCAATATTACTTTTCTTTCCTTTGTACTTCTTTACGAAATTTTTACGAATAGAAATTCCAAAGTGGATATACAAGAAAATAATGCCAGCATAAATTAATAAATACTCTCCGAAATGAAGGTTGAAAACTCCATACTTTATCAGTAGAATATCTAAAGTGTTGATATTAGCCCATATTATAAAAAAAGTTGGAACAGTAGCTCCAAACTGTTTCAGACCCCGTATTCCTAGAGTTTTTTCAAAAATTTGATTTTCGAAAAAAGGCATACCT
>NZ_BAABJX010000011.1:0-100432 GCF_039543525.1 Algivirga pacifica | reverse complement strand
TCCGTACGCAGGGTGGTGTGAGAGGACAGGTAGGGAACTAATCCCTACCTTCCTACTCGATTACTGCTTTATAACTTCCCGTTATTCTTCATAATACTCATCGTTCTCCACATTCATTTGCTCGTTCAAATAGGCAATAGGATTAGAACGTTTTCTGTCATCAATCATATCCACCCAATTATTACCATATTTACGTATGGTTTCCTCTTCAGCGGCATCGGCTCCATACATCCATACAGGAATTAAGTAATTCATTTGAGTCAGGTTAGCGGTTAATACAAAAGGCTGAAGTAACTCATGAATTGTACTAAACTTATCGAACCCAGAGTAGTACTTTTCTTGGCCACCTACTGAAAGGATGATTTGCAAGTCTTTGCCTTTTAATTTGTCGCCTTTGCTTCCGTAAGCAAAATTGTAAGTCAGCACATCATCTAACCATTGTTTTAACAGTGGGGTCACAGAGTACCAGTACAAAGGAAATTGAATAACAATTCTGTCGTGTTCCAGTAAAAGCTCTTGTTCCCTGGCCACATCAATCTTAAAGTCAGGGTACTCCTGATACATATCCCTGGAGGTAGTGATTTTATTGCTTTCCTCTAATTGCTCTTTCCAAATTTTGTTAACTCTCGATGTTTGTAAATTGGGGTGAAATACTAAATGTAAAATTTTCATAGTTTGTTTGTGTTAAATGTTTTGTTGAAAGAATTTATTGGGAGTACAGTTTCTTGGAAAAGGTACCCCTCATGCTAGTTATTTTTGATCTGATTTATTTATTCCAAAGTGTTCAAGTGCTTTTTGGATTATGATGCAAAGGTAGGGCAGAAAGTAGTACAGGAGTTAGGACATATGTCTAAAAATCAATGTCTTTTCTAATGCGGCTAAGGTGTCTCTGGGTGATTCCTAAATAGGAAGCTAGGTAATGAAGAGGAATGTGGTGTAAATACTCAGGGTAGTTTTTCAATAAATCTTGATAACGTATTTCTGCAGACTCTCTTTGTAACATAAAGACACGCTTTTCCATATTAATGTATTCTTGTTCTGCTATATGTTTGAAAAATGCCACCCAATTTGGATAAGTAGCTTCTAATTGATTGATGTGTTCTTTTGAAACCACCAACAGTTCCATATCAGTAAGTGCTTGAATATTTTCACTCGTTGGTAATTGTGTAATCCATGAGGAGTATGCTGTAATGAGTCGGTCCTGAAATGTAAAACAATACGTGACCTCTTCTTCTTCTGAGGAATGGTAAAACGAACGAAAAATGCCAGATTGTATATAGGCTATTTGCTTACTGATATCACCCTCATTAATGAGAAATTCCCCTTTTTTTATACTTAAGGGAGTCACGAACTCCATAAAGGCATCCATATCTTCTTCGGTAAGAATTTGAAATGATTGAAGGTGTTTTCGTAACATGATTTTTAACTAAGGTGAATAGGTTATAAGAGAGACTGTATTATTTGACTTGCTTTAAAACATAGAGGGTGCATTAAGTTAAATGTTTTTACCAAGCAAAAAAAACACTTCAGAAAGCTGTCCCAAAAGCGTTTCGCTGCATCTTGTCAAAGTTTAATTTTTCACTGCTTTCAGTTTACATGGCTAGTGGATTGATTACTAATTATAACTGAGTGCTACTTTCAAACAGTTTAAGGATTATTATCCAGAAACTCCTATACCTTTATCCTTCTTCCTTCCTCCTTTATCCATTTGGAAGTAGTCCTTTTATTTCTATCAGAAAACTTAGTGTTTATACCACTAGTGTATGATAAGGTCTCCTGTGGAGGCTTTTTTTAATAAATCATATTGAGAAATGAGCTGTTTCTAAAAGAGTCTGACTGTTAAGTATATCTGTAATCCTATAACTCATGGAGTATTATTAATAATCCAAAAAAAAATAGTACTTTAAACTTCACACTACTACCAAACCTATATTCTTTATTTAAACTTCACACACATAAAATGAAAACCACAACAACCCTATTAAACTTAATACTAGGCTTCACCTTACTCTACATTACTACTTCCTGTGAAAAAGAAGAACCTTTACCTTCCGCTGATTATGAGCAGGTTGTCCCTGGTTTTGAAGGGTCTGCCCGAATAGCGGCAAGTCTCGACTACGGACTATACTGGTTCAATACCAACAACCAATCTGTCTCCGGTTTTGATGCTGCTGCCGGACAACCTCGATCCGTCTCTTCGACGTATTACGACCCTAGCAAACCTACGATCATCTACTTCCATGGCTGGCAGCCTGTTTTTGGCTTAGAGCGTGAAAACTTCAGGCTTACTAACGGCTTGCTTGGAGTAGATATCAATACGGTAGAAAGATGGAAGCAGCAAGGATGGAACGTTGGGATCTTTTACTGGGATCAATTTGCCAATGAGCTGGAAGTAAAGGATGCGGAAGCTAAAATTTGGAGTGCTACAGGTCCGAAAGGTATGCGCTACTGGAAAAGTGACGGTAGCTATGCCACTGACCCGAGCATCAATGTATCGGTCAGTGAGCTGGCCTATGAGCAGCTGTCTCGCACCATTGGGCAAAACAGTAGTGGCAACCTTCGTTTTGCGGGGCACTCCCTCGGTAACCAGCTTGCTACAAACGTAGCTCGCCTTTTCGGTTGGCATGCTGCCAACGGAGAGGTTAGCATTGTACCAAACCGTGTTGAACTACTGGACCCTTTCTGGAGCCAGGACGGCAAAGGTTATCTTGGTGACTACAATCAAGACGGCAAGAATGACTGGACCGGCGAACGGTGTCGCTGGTATGTGCAGGAGCTGCAACAGGAATACAATATTGCTTTCACCTGGTATCGTTCGTCCGGTATTGCGGATCTAGGTATCGGGGACAAAAACAGACCATTGGAAGAACTTGTCGCACTGATCAGCCTTCGATTCTGGTATTTGAACGGGCTGGATATCCCCAACAAGCATAATTACGTGCGACATCATTATTTCTGGTCCCTATCGTTTGAGGAACCTACCGAATGCACCATCCGATGGACCAGAAGGTACCCGACAGGCAATGTAGCGGCTTCTGCCGCTACGTCAGATGAACGCATCAGGCAGATGATGGGCAACCAATACCACTGGGATCAGGTAGAGGGACGTTACACCGTTTCGCCTGATGACGATTGGTTTGAACGAAAATCCTACTGATTACACGACTAATTAATACAAATGCGGTTCGGTAGTGATGTGAAAAAATGAGTCATCCCATATTAACATTTAAGGGATGACTCATCTTTCGATTTTACTGAAAGCTTGCCTGAATCACTATTCCAAACACGCTATAATTAATCATTTGATGATCTATAAAGAGATTCTAATGGTCTCTCGACCTCTATCTTTAACGAATAGATACAAGGGATAACAATCAAGTTCAGCAAGGTCGCAGACAGTAACCCTCCCAAAATCACGACTGCCATAGGACTTTGAATCTCATTGCCGGGTTCTCCTCCCTTGATGGCAAGAGGGACCAGGGCTAACCCTGTCGTGAATGCTGTCATTAGAATAGGGTTTAACCTGTCCATAGCACCAGTGATCAATAATTCCATTCCGGTAATGCCTTCCCTTCTTAGGTCTTCATAACGGGAAACTAGCAGGATACCATTCCGGGTCGCAATACCAAACAAGCTGATAAAGCCAATCGTTGCGGCTACACTAATGATCCCTGTTGTAAAATAGACAATCAGGATACCTCCAATCAGTGCCAATGGCAAGTTGATCAAGACGATAAAGGATAGCTTCAATTCCTTGAACTCAAAATAGAGTAGCAAGAAGATCACCAGAATAGCTAGAATAGCAGTCGTAAGTAACAGCTGAGATGCCTTTTCTTCACTTTCAAACTGCCCTCCATACTCAATACGATACCCCTCTGGTAGAGTCATTTTTTGATTAATAACTTCTCGAACTTCATTCACGACTCCTATTAAGTCTCTGCCTTGTACGTTAGCCGATACGACAATCTTACGTTGTACACCTTCTCTACTAATCCGGTTAGGACTACTGACAGAATGTATTTGGGCCAATCGATGCAGAGGAAGTTGCCCGCCATTGGGCAAACTGATCAATGCAGACTGAATGGCAGTCATCGTATTTCTTGCTTTTGATTCAAAGCGAACGATCAGGTCAAAATAGCGTTGTCCTTCGTAGATTTCTCCTGCTTTCTCTCCGGCAAAGGCAATATCGACTTGCTCCATCAAGTCACGAACGGTCATCCCGTAAGCGGCTAGCATCTGTCTGTTAGGCGTGATACGCAACTGAGGGACTTCTATTTGTTGTTCCACAGCCACATCGGTAATTCCTTCAATAGACTTTATGTTATTTTCAATTCCTTTTCCCAGTTCAAAAAGACGTTGCAGGTCTTCTCCAAATATCTTGATAGCGATATTGGCTCTTGTTCCCGACAGCATATGGTCTATTCGATGGGCGATAGGCTGTCCCAAAGTAATATTGATCCCAGGTACGACACTTAATTTGGTACGAACCTCTTCAAAAAACACTTCCTTGGATTTTCCATTGAGATGGAATGGCACATCAATTTCTGCAGCATTCACCCCTTGAGCATGCTCGTCCAACTCTGCACGCCCTGTTCGTCGGGTAACCACATCCACTTCGGGCAATTCCAGTAGTAGCTCCTCAATCAGCTTTCCATTCTTATTACTTTCCTCTAGTGACATGCCCGGTACTCCTACCGCACTAATGACCAAAGAGCCTTCATTAAACTCCGGTAAAAAGCTTCTGCCCAGTTGGGTAACCAACAATAAGCTCAATAGAAATCCTCCTACCGTTACTCCCAATACAGTTTTAGGGAACTGTAACATCTTTTGAAGGATGATGGTATACTGAGCCTGTAACCATCTTTCAACGCGGGTTCCTTCTGCCTGTTGGTGCAATACATCTTCTCCATCAAGAAGGTAAGAGCAAAGCACAGGGGTTACTGTTACTGCGACTAACAAGGAAGTCAGTACGGAAGTGATAAAGGCAATGCCCAAAGGTTGTAAAAGTCTACCCTCCATACCACTCAGGAAAAAGAGTGGAATAAAGGAAACGATAATAATCAAGGTAGCGATGATGATAGAGCTTCTGATCTCCATAGAAGCATCCCTAACGACTGTCAGGATCGGAAGTCTCTTTTCTTTAGGCAAGCGGATATTTTCCCTTAACCTTCGGAATACATTTTCCACATCAATGATGGCATCATCTACCAAAGCACCGATCGCAATCGCCATTCCTCCTAAGCTCATGGTATTAATGGTATAGCCCAATAGTTTTAGTACAATTATGGATACCAAAAGGGAAATTGGAATAGCCAGCAAGGAAATTACCGTAGTTCTCCAGTTCATCAGGAAAATGAAAAGAACAATGACCACGAAAAATGCTCCTTCCAGTAGAGTCTGTTGCAAGTTGTCTACGGAAGCTTCTATAAAGTTTGCCTGACGGAAAATATGATTTTCTATCATCACTCCTTCCGGTAGGGTTGCTTTCAAGTCTTCTACTGCCGCATCCAGTTGTTCCGTTAAGGCAAGGGTATTGACATCCGGCTGTTTGGAAATGGTGAGAATCACAGCAGGAGAAGCATTCATGGAGCCATCTCCGATTTTATCGGCAGCGCCTATCTTTACCTGAGCAACATCTTTAATCTTGATGCTTCCACCATTTACTTGCTTCAGTACAGCTTCTTCCAATTGGGTAACAGAATAAGCCCTACCATTGCCCTTAATGATATACTGATTACCATATTGTTTGATATACCCTCCAGAGGTATTCATATTGCTTTCCTGTACTTTCTCATACAGTTCTTCCAGGCTGACCCCATAGTATTTCAGCTTTTCTGGATTAGCCAATACCTGGTATTGCTTGTAATCTCCTCCAATCACAATCACATTGGCAATTCCCCCAATGGACTTGATTCTTGGGCGAATAGTCCAGTCGGCAAGGGTGCGTAACTCCATAGGAGAAAGGCTTTCCGAATGTACACCCAATAGCATCACTTCTCCCATAATAGACGAAATGGGTGCCATGGTAGGCATTCCTACCTCTGACGGCAGATTCTCCCGAACCACAGGAATGCGCTCACTGATAATTTGCCTGGCTCTATAAATGTCTGTTCCCCACTCAAACTCTACCCATACGATTGAGATACCAGCAGCAGAAGAAGAACGGATCCTCCGGATATCTGGAGCCCCGTTCATGGCGGTCTCCAACTGGTATGTCACGAGCTTCTCTACTTCCTCAGACTCCATGCCGTGGGCTTCTGTCAGAATCGTTACGGTGGGAGCGGTTAAATCCGGAAATACATCCACATTCATATTCCGGGCAATGTACAGTCCTGAAAGACTTAAGACCAAAGCGCCCAGCAATACCATTAAACGGTTCTGTAATGAAATCGATAATATCTTATTCAGCATAACATTCCCTTGGTTTAATGTGCGTGACCATGCGCCGGAGCCTGACCTGACATGGATGCCATCTTCACCTGATAAGCTCCTGTCGTCACGACTCTCTCGTTTGGTTCTAATCCCTTTACAATTTCTACTTCTTCTCCATTTTGCTTTCCAATTACGACATAGCGTCGCTCGAAGCTTTCTCCTCCCGTTTGTACCATCACGGAATATTGTCCATAATCCTCCAGCAATGCGGAAGCAGGTACTACAGTAGTTTTTTCAGGGGTCCCTACAGCTATTTGTACTTCCGTAAAACTGCCTTCCGGCATAGCGATTCCTTCCTCCACCTCAGCAAAAACAGATAGCAAAGGTTGCTGGCTGTCGACTTCCTTACTTACTGAAATGATTTTCCCGCCTTTTTCTTTCAGACTTGACCAGCTCCCAGGGTTTGGTTGATACCATAGGTCTTGGATTTGTTGTAGATCAATATTATATGATGGATTTACACGAATTTCCAGCAAACTGTTTTCATGACTGCTTACCGCTAATAAATCAGCACCTTGCGCTGTGAATCGTCCATTTTCAGTACTGACCGATTTAATAAAGCCATCAAAAGGAGCACGCACTTGTTTTCCTCCTGTGGTATAGCCGTTGCTGAGGGTTTCATAGTTCTCTTTGGCCACCTGATATTCCTGTGCTGCCTTTTCAAAGTCAGTAGCTGAAACCACTTTTGATTCTCTTAAAATTTTCTTTCGGTCATAAACTGACTTTGCCAATTCATATGCAGCTTTGGCCTTTCGGACTTCGGCGCCTAAGTTGTTCGTTGTAAGACTTTCACTGCTTACTGTCATGATTACCTCTCCCTTTCTGACGACGTTACCTTCTGTAAGCATTTTTTCGTTGAAATGGACTCTTCCTGAAGTTGGAGCCACTAATACCTGATAAGCAGCCGGGGCTTCTATCCAAAAACCTGAAGTAGGAATCGCCTTATAGATTTCCTTGTTTAGAACAGGAACCGTATGGAATGGCATTTTCCAGGCTTGCTCTTTTAAAAAGCTAATCGTATTGCTATTTTCTCCCTCAGCCGGTAATGCCTTTTGAGCTTCCTTTTCAGAAGCATAGACCACTATATTATTCAGTATAATACGCTCTGAATAAGTGGGTGTTTTTAGTGAAAATATCAATTGATAAGTACCCGCTTCCTGAGGGCGTAAAGAAGGGGTGAAGATCCCCGGAGAAGAGGGAGCGTCTACTGTTTGGCGTATTCCTTTTTTTCCTTTGATTAGGCTTACCGTTACATTTCCTTCCCGTACAGGCTGATGTCCCTCTAGCTGTGTAAAATGTGCCGCAAATCGACTCACATTTCCTACTACCAGTGCCGGGAATTCTACAAATAACTCTACTTGCTCTGTCCATAAGGTATGAGCTGTGGAGGGGGCACCACCGTGTTGGTGCCCATGTTCTCCTGCTTCATCGTGCTCATGCTGAGACGCTGGCTGGCAAGCCACCATCATGAATGCTATCAAAACAATTAAATATCGCATCTTGAATTTTTTTATTTAATTAATGATTGTGGCCGTGATCGTGGTCATGACCATGGTCGTGATCATTGCTTTCTTCTTTTTCATGCTGATCTGCAGTATCTTTTACCATTGTAGAATCTCCTTCTACAGTAAAGCTTTCTTGCTCGTGATGTCCTTCTGCATCATGGTCATGTCCCTCATGCTCTCCATTTGCACCATGCTCATGCCCATGCGCTTCAGTAGTATGCTCATGTCCGTGTCCTTCTTCTGATTTTTTGCCTGAACATGAAACGGCAAATAAGAATGTCAATCCGATAAGAATAGATGTGATTTTCATTTTAATTCTGTTTTAATGTTTGAATAATTAAACCGTGCGATAAAAATATATTTGATATTCATGTTGGTTTCTTTTGTCTGTTGAATCCATTACATGGCATCTTGAATTTCAATGTGCTGCATTGAGTTGAATCGAGTTGAATGGTTGATTGAATTGGAACTCAATAAACAGTTCAACTCGATTCAACGATTCAACAAGCGGCGTAAGCCGCCTCAACAATTCAACACTATAAGGTAAATCGTAACAGCTCATTTTGTACCTGATAAAGTTGATGTTCCATTTCAAGCATTTTGTCAACGGCTTTTCGATGGAACTGCAATTCCATATAATATTCCAGAAAAGAGATCTCTCCCAATTCATACGCCTGAAGCAATAAGGCCTCATTATCAAGTCCTGAAAGCGTTTCCTCATATTGCATCAACATCTTGTATAGAGACTGATAATTATGGTACTGCTTCTCAAAGTCAGTGTACATTTCCATTTTTCGAGCATCAGAAAAATGTTCCTGAAAGGTTAGGTTAGACTTCGCTGCTTTCACCTTATTGCGACTACTCCAAAGGGGAATACTAATTCCGGCATAGATGCCAGCGTAATGGGCTCCATCAATACCTTGACGGTTAAACCCGGCAGTAAGGTCTGGTAATGCCTGTCCTTTGGAAAGCTTTAGTTGCTGTTCTGCTATAAACTGCTGCTGTTCCAGCTGTTTTAAAGCGGGATCGTTTTCCTGCACCTTCTGCCATAAAGAATCCTTACGCTCCAACAATTTGGGAGAAACATACTCCTGTAAATCAAGCGTAACGGTTTTGCCTCCATTCATGGACTGTAACTGTCTCTGTAGATTCTGTTGGGTGTTCTCCAGCTTTTCCAACTGAAACTGCTCCTGAAGCCAGGTCACCTTTGCCTTGTTGTGGTCCAGAATTCCTATTTCTCCCTTAGTATAAAGGCTCTCAGCCTGTTGCAATACCCGTTGGGCTTGCTTCATGCGCTCTTGCTCTATACCAATTTGTTTATTGAGGTAAATGAGCTCCAGACAATGACGTTTAGCTTGCAGTAAAAGTGCCTGTCTCTTGCTTTGATACTCCAGTTCCAGCTGCATAGCCTGCTGATTGATCATTTTTTTTCTGGTCGAATAGACCGTTGGAAACTCAAGAGACTGACTAAGCTGAAATTCCGTGTAATTTCCGGTTTCATGCTCTCCCCAGGGAAGGTAAAAACCAATAAACTGTGGATCCGGGAGATTATTCGTGGACTGCAACTCCTTTTTCTTACTGTCCCTATGGGAGCGCATCGCCCGTAAGGTTTCGTTATTTCCTTCGATCTCCCGCAAAACCTCTGTAAGTACTGAGGATTGGGCATACCCCAACATAGGCAGCAGACATCCGTAGAGGATGAGTACTGTAATTCTTCTCATTAGAAAGGATTATTAAACTTGAATGAATAGGTGATATTTTATTGAAGGACATAAAAAAGCAGCAATCCTATTGATCGCATTTCTGCTAAAACAGGAATCATTTATGCTCCAATACAATAAAAAAGAGGCGTATACACTGAAAATAATCACTGTATACCTTAGATAAAGGCAGGAGGTCCCCGTAAGGGTGCTGTATCAGAAAAAGGAGGTTGATAAAAATATTGAGTGGCAATACTATCAACTCTTACAGCAGCTTTTTGAAAAAAATTGTTGTTCCACAGCTCCCTTAAGTCTAATGTGATTACATATTCTTCACTAGAAGACTCTTTTTCTTCTGCGAGAGAAGAGGTATAATGATGAGCATGGGATAGGTGCGAATAATTCTCTACCAAAAGGGCAAAAAAGTCCAGCAACTCCTTTTTGGATTGATGTTGCTTCTTGTGATGCCCAGTAGAATGATGATGATGATGGGCAGATGTGGTCGAAGAATGAGAATGCCCATGGGATACCACCTCCTCATGCTCATGATGCGTATGAGGCAGGGCATGCTGAAGTATCATCAAACTGAAGACACCCAACAATACATATATCCTTATTTCATTCAATCGGTTTCTCATAAATCAGCAAAAAAATCTTTTGATAATCCAAAAATAGAAAATTAAATAAGAATGACAAGAAGCTACATTGGATGGAAACGGACTTAGAGTCTGCTTGTCATTCGTTTAATTATTATGATCAAGGTGCTGAAGTGAATGAATCAGTAAAAGAAGCAATAGCCTGCTTCAACACTAAAATGTCGATAGGATATAAAACATCGTGTATAGGTAATACATGAATCATCCCATATTAACAAATAGCTTAGTTTTCTGAGAATTTATCACTTTATTCCAGGCGAGCTCTAAGCAAGAACCGAAGCATAATCCAATTTTATCTATTTATTATTACTTTTTTAAATAAAAATTTTTAATTTATGGCTTGGTGCAGTAGAATGTATGGGTCTTGTGTCATTTTTTCTATTCAATAAACTTTAAGAACTACCACTAAATACCTGATAGCTGGACATACATTATCGTTCGGTGTTTTGTGGATACTTTACTACTTTCATCTTTTACTTTTTACGTTTACTAAAAGTTTAGGATAGCACCCCCAAACAACTATTTTAACTTATAATTTCCCATGGGAAAAAGCTCATTCATGAATTGGATACCTTTGAAAAGGGTAACGATTGTTTTACTCTCTCAGTTGCTACTGCTTTTTAATGTTTTTGCACAACAGGATAAAGCAAAGTTCAGAAACCTTGGTTTGGACGATGGGTTATCCCAAACCAGTGTCTTTGCCATATTGCAAGATAGGCAGGGCTTTATGTGGTTTGGAACAGAAGATGGCCTAAATCGCTATGATGGTTATGAATTCAAGGTCTACAAGGCAGATCCACTAAACAAAAACAGCTTAGCCAACAGCTATATTTATTCTTTATTGGAAGATGGAGAAGGGAATATCTGGGTGGGTACACGTAAAGGAGTGACTAAGTTTAATCCTGAAAAAGAGCTCTTTACAAGATATGTTCATAATCCCGAAGATGATAATTCCATTATTGATGGTAGAGTGCATGCTATCGTCGAAGCAAAAGACGGTAAGTTTTGGCTGGCAATGAATAATGGGTTAAGCGTTTATGATCCTTCAGAAGATTCTTTTAGAAACTATTATGATAAAAAGGATTTACCCACTAGGTATGTAAAAAGTATTTTAGAAACCAAAGATGGTACGATTTGGATAGGAACGGATGAGGGAGGCTTGTGTAAATACCTTCCAGACTCAGATAAGTTTAAGATTTATGCTCCAGATCCCACCAATAGACATACCATCAGTGATGCGGATGCCTATGCGTTATATGAAGATCGTAAAGGCACTCTTTGGGTAGGTACTTATGGGGGAGGACTTAATAAATTTGATCCTGAAACTGAAAAATTTGAGCACTTCAGAGCCAATGAAAATGACCCTAATGCTTTACAGTCCGATATTGTATTTGCGATAAAAGAAGACTTGTCAGGAAACTTGTGGGTGGGTACAAGAGGAGGAGGACTCTCGTTGATGAAAAAAGGAGCAGAAGGATTTACAACGTTTTGGAATGACCCCGCAACACAAAATAGTTTAGCACATAATGAAATCTGGACGATTTATGTAGATGATGCAGGACTGACTTGGGTGGGTACCGGAGAAGGAATTTCTATTTACAACCCCAAGCAATATAAGTTTGAACATATAGCTCCAAATGAAGCGTCCTCTAATGGCTTACCTCATGGCTTTGTTTGGGATATTTTGGAAGACTCTGATGGTACACTATGGGTCGCTACGAATAATGGCTTTACAAAATACAATCGTCAAACGAATACGTTTAAAGTATACCAACATGATCCTGCAGATCCCACAAGTATTCCTTCAGATAGGGTAAAGGCAGTCGTGGAACAAAGTTCAAGATACTTGTGGCTAGCGACGAATGGTGGTGGAATCTGTAGAATGGATAAGCAGACAGAGACGTTTAAAACGTTTACTACTGCGAGTCCCCCTCCTTCTAATTTGGCAAGTAACAGTGTCTGGGAGCTCCTTAAGGGAAGGGGAGATATCCTATGGATTAGTTCTAATGTGGGATTGAATAAGTTCAATACAAAGACGTTTGAAAATACGATTCTCAACCCAGATGCCCAAAAGCCCGAACATCAGTTGAAATCTTATGGGGCTGAGACGACCTATATCGACAGTGATGGAGTGATGTGGGTAGGTGCTGAAAATGGTTTGGTGAGGTATGACCCGAAATCAAAAACCTATACCGTGTACCGACATGATGAAAATGATCCTAATAGTCTTAGTGAAGACTATATTAACTTCATCTATGAAGATCAAAAGAAAAGGTTGTGGGTAGGTACTGGATCTGGTTTAAACTTATTTGATCCTAAAACAGAAACATTCAAAACTTATACAGAGGAAGACGGCTTGCCTAATAATGTTATTTATAATGCGATTGAAGATAAGTCTGGGAACTTGTGGCTAACGACTAATTTTGGGCTTTCCAAGTTCAATCCAGATGCGATGAGCTTCAGGAACTATACCGCAAGTGATGGACTCCAAAGCAATGAGTTTAATGGGAATGCGTATGAAATCTTAAGCTCTGGAGAGTTTATGATAGGGGGAATCAATGGCTTTAATATCTTCCATCCTGACAGTATCAAAGATAGCGATTATGTCCCTCAAATAAAGATTACCGAATTTGATGTGGTATATCAAGCGATCGGTGCAGGAGATGAGATAAATGGGAATGTGATCCTTGATAAGAATATCAATTACACTAAAGAAATCGATTTAAGCTATGAGGAAAATGTAGTTTCTTTTGAAGTAGCATCTTTGCATTATGCCCAGCCTAGTAAAAATAGATACAAGTATATGCTGGAAGGGTTTAATGATGACTGGATTGAGGTCGCTGCAGACCAGAGAAAGGTCACCTATACCAACTTAGACCCTAAAGAATATACCTTTAAGGTTTTAGCAACAAATAATGATGGTGTTTGGGCACAAAAACCTTTATCAATAAAGATTAGCGTCCATCCACCTTTTTGGATGACCTGGTGGTTTAGAATATTGACAGTTCTTGTTCTTGGGGGGAGTGTCTATAGCTGGTATCGATATCGACTGAATAAAGCACTTAAGCAAAAAAAGAAACTAGAAATAAAGGTCGCAGAACGAACAGAAGAGGTGATGATGCAAACGGAGGAGTTGCAGCAGCAAGCAGAGGAGTTGGCCGTACAAAGAGACTATTTATCTGAGAAAAATGAGCTGATTACTCAGAGTATTCGATATGCAGAGACCATTCAACAAGCATTTTTACCGAGTGAAATGGCTATGGATGAGATGCTCGATGAGTATTTCCTGTTTTACAAAAGTAAAGATTTGGTCTCAGGAGATTTTTATTGGGCCTATGAGGTCAATAACTACAAGTTTATTGTGGTTGCTGACTGTACAGGACATGGAGTGCCTGGTGCTTTTATGTCAATGATTGGTACGAGTCTGCTCAATGAAATCGTGAAAGAAAAAGCGCTGTATGATCCTGCTCAAATTTTGGAAGAACTGCAAATACAACTAAGAAAGTCACTGCGACAAGAAGAAGGGGAGAACTCAGATGGAATGGATATTTCGGTTTGTAGACTAGAGAAAACAAGGGAGGGAAAGGTACAGGTGACTTTTGCAGGAGCAAAGTCAACGCTACTATATTGCTCGAATAACCGTATGCATCGCTTGAAAGGAGATAATATCCGTATTGGAGGAGTGTGGAGAAATAAGCACGGTAGAAGGTTCAAGAATAAGAGGTTCACACTACAGGACAATGATACCTTATTCATGCTTTCGGATGGTTTGGCGGATCAAAATAGCCCGGAGCGAAAAAAGCTAGGGTCAAGGAAAGTAGAAGAGCTGCTCACCCTATGTACGAAGCAGGTAAACTTTAATCGATGTGATAAACTCATAGAGTATACGTTAATGAACTTTCAGAAAAACATGCCTCAAAGGGACGATATCACGGTTTTTGGAATGAAGGTTAAAGTGTAAACTATTTATAGCTAAGTGCTACTTTTAAATGGATAAAGGATGAAGGATAAAACCTTAGTGTAAGGTGTATAATCCTTCATCCTTTATCTGTTTTGATAATCATTATCACCTAACAGTTATAAGACAGCTTCTTGTAGCTGTATGCTAAATCAGTAGATTATAGGCTGTGATTTATATCTTTCAAGTAATTGAAATTAAATTTCTATTCTAATCAATATTTTTTTAATACTCATGAACAAGCTTTTTATCCTCTTACTATGTTCTCTGCTGTTCACGGCTGCACATGCCCAGCAAGAACCTTTATTGAATACTTATACGGATTCTCTTCTATCGGATCACTTTCAGAAAACTACTTTTTATAGGCTACAGGACGTTGCTAATGCAAGGGTAGCGGCAGGAGTGGAAAAGGATTTTTTAGATAGCGCTTATTTAGAGCGTTACAGTAGCTATTATGATACCTTAAGGGTTACCGATAAGTATTATTGTGAATACAATGAAGATAATACAAGAAGAAGACTTAGATGGGTTTATTCAGGGATTTCTCCTGAGTATACCACAAGTAGTCAAACATTTACTTATGAAGAGACAGATTCCTCATCAGTAACGATACAGCTGGACTCTATGTACTCTACCGTCAAGCAAGCATTACTCCCTAAAACCAAGAAAATCACTACTACGTTTAAGGATGGTGCAATAGTGAAAACAGAGGAACTGGAATGGAGAACGGATATGGAGGAGTGGATCGTGGATCGTGTGCGAGAAGATCATTATGATGAGAAAGGGAATGTTATATTTTATCAGATCAATATTTGGAATAGTTACTTGCAAGAGGTAATTCCTTTTGTAAGAAATACGTATGAGTATGATCAGCAGGGGAGGTATACCTTATCTAGGAGGGAGGCCTATTATCCTGAATCGGATTTCTGGAATGTACTGCAAGAAGAGTGGCAGTATGATACTTCGGGAAATCTACTATATAAGGCAGTCTATGATAACTATGGTCAATCAGGTGATGGATTGACAGGAATAAGTAAGGAGGAGTGGGAGTATAGTGATGGACAAGCAGTGCTGCATACTATTTATGAATGGTCTGAGTCAAGTAAAGATTTTGTAAGAAAGGAAAGACAGAGAAACGTATTGAATTCCTATGGACAAGTAGAGGAGGAGTATCTAGAGTTGTGGTCTTGGAATGAATGGGTCAATCACCGTAAAAAAGTGCATGCCTATGACATGACGCAAACAAATTCAGGAAATCGACAGTATTCCTGGGATGAAGAATCCCAGGAATGGAAAATTCAGTTGGAGGAAGAGATTCGGTATGAAAATGACGTAAGGGTCACGCTGCGATATGCATGGGATACTTCTTTGCATACCAAGCAACTGTCTGAGAAGTTGGAGTATACGTATAAGGAGGAATATGATCTCTTTACGGAAGCAACGTATGATTGGGATAGCCAACAGGAAGAGTGGGTAGGGAAAGAGAAGGAAACGTATACTTTTTATTCAGGAAGCTTTTTAATACCTGTAAAAGCTAAACGTAGTTTATTGACATATGAGTGGGATAGTATTCAAAAAATATGGCTACCTAGATCACGATTAATAAACTATATACTTCAGAATAAAGAAGGGAAAATCGTAAGTAATTATACCTTTTCATGGAATCAGGAGCTTTTGGAATGGATCCTCATTCGTAGCGCCGAATATGAATATAATGAGAAAGGGTTACTCTATCTTAGAAATGTTAAAAGTTATTGGGAGCACACAGGAGAACTCTCTGGAATGGATAAAATAACAATATCATATTCGGCATCCTCGCAGTATTTATTGCTTCAGAATAGTACTTGGGATAAGAGTTCAGATACTTGGAATGTGGTTTATCAGGAGACGTTTTTTTATTCAAAAAGAATAGTGGCGGGGATAGATATGTTACAGGATAAGTCATTATTGGTATATCCGAACCCTTCCCATCATACATTTGCTATTCAATTGGAAGACCAGATTGAAAGAGTAGAAGTATTCAATATGCAAGGGAAAAAGGTACAGGAGTATCATGACAAACAAGAACAGTATGATATTTCCAATCAACCTTCAGGACAATACTTTATCAGGGTAAGGGGCAAGAGAGGAAGCTATTCTTCTCGCTTGCTTAAGTTGTAATTATCTGATATAAAAATAAAGACTTCATTGATGAGTTCGCGGAAAGTCCCAAGCTCAACAAAAAATCAGAGTGTATTCAGCTAGAGTAAAGTAGCTTCATTATTTTTATTCTTATATTGTACCCTAATGTGATTTTTTTAAAAAAAAGTAGAGAATAAATATATTTTTTAATTAGCGGGAGATAATCTCCAAAGTTTGAAAAATTCTTTTTTAAATACCGTTCTAATGAAAACGTTCTTTTTAGCCCTTTTTGTACTAGGAATAATATCACCTCTTTTTGCCCAAAAACAATTTTCACTTACAGAAACTTTAGAAGTCGATGAAATCTCACATGCAGCAGGATTTCAGAGGAATGAAAGTCTCATCCTGATGAATGATTATGCAGACCTTTTGATTGTTCAGAAAGAGGATGATCAATGGCAACGGGATACGCTAATGACGCTTCCTGATGGTATTCGCTATCAATTACTGAATGATAGTGTCTTTGTTTTCTTCAATGAGTACTATAGGTCGTTTGAGTCTTATGCATATGGAGAAAATGGCTGGACAAAGCAGCATGAGTCCCCTGTCAGTCTTGATTCCGGTTACCCCCGAGGGATACCTCATTACAATACCTCTCATGAGAAGAATACTTTTTACAGAACCTCTCATCATGCTACCCCTGCCAATGTAGAAAAATGGGAGTGGAATGCGGAAAACAACACCTGGGACTCTACAAGGTTTGCTATGCCAGAACACCTGAGCGCCAAGTATGTGGTCAATGGAGAATTTCTGATGGAAGATGCCAATAATAATCAATATGCCTTTTACACTTTGAATGAGGACAGGACATGGACACTGTCTTCTGTGCTCTACGATCGTAAGGATCAATTAATCTCATTTGACATTTCTAATGATACCTTGATTTTTGGTATTCAGCAGTCCGAAGAGTTGGTAAAGCTCTTGCAGACCTATACGTATGAGGACGGTATGGGTTGGCGCTTGCTTAATGAAATAAGCGAACCTATCGGTGTAGCTTATACCCGAAACTTGCATTCCGCTCAGTTGAGTGATGGAATACTTTCTTATAAACATCCGGAAATATTAGCGAATGGAAGATCAGTGACTACCTTGGTATTTTGCCGTTGGGAGGAGGAGCAGTGGAAGCCCTTTCAAAGAATGAACTCGGAAAACACTCCTTCCTATAATGATCAGCTGAATTATTATTCGTTGTGGGGTGATAACTGTGTAATTCCTTCCGGAGACGGATCATTGCTCATTATGGAACTGAGAGAAGAGGCGACTACCTCTTTTGCTCAGGACAGCCTTTCTGTCGGTATAGAACAGGAGCCTATCGCTTTGCAGGCGACAACTACCTCAGATGCCAATATCTTGTTTCGTATTTTGGAAGGACATGCTATTGGTGAGTTGGAAGGGAATCTTTTTACACCTAAACGTAAAGGAGAGGCTAAGATAGTCGCTTATACTCCGACGACAGATACTTATGTCTATACTTCGGATACTTTGCATCTTACCGTAACGCCCAAGGAGCATACCCTTTCGTTTGAGGTAGCACCTATGGAAACGTTGAGTTTTCAGTCGCTTACGGCGAGTAGTTCGGCAGGGGTTCCGGTACGCTTCCGTTTGGCAAATCATCAGCAAGATGCCTATATCCGAAATGATTCTTTGTTTGCCTACCGAAAGGGAGCTATAAAAGTGGTGGCTTATGCCGAGGATAGTATTTATGCCGACTTGGAAGTGGAGAGAACCGTAGTGGTTTCAGAGAATACTCCTCAGGATAACATCCTGTATCAGGAAGAGTTTTATGTAGACCAGACGGCTTCCGGTAATGAAGGGAATTATAGTATTCATGGAGGTTATATGGCTATTCCCAATCCTAAAGATACGGTCGTCAATATCTATGAAAGAGAGGATGAAGGTTGGAAATTGACACAGCAACTTCCAGCGGATCGTTATGCAACCGAATATGTGAAAATACATGGAGATTGGCTGGTATATCCAACAGATAACTTCGATCTGGTATTTTATCATTTGGAAGGTGGAAAGTGGGAGTACTTTCAGAGAATTGATAAGCCTTCAGGAGGTCATAGTAAACTTACTATGTCTGAAAATACCTTGGTACTGTTTAAACTAAAAAATGCCTTGGGAGACTCCTTATATATTTATGAGTTTGAATATGGAAAATGGACCCTCAAACAGGAAACAGCAGTTTCTTATTATGATTACCGATGGTGGGGAGCTAATTTACCAACGACTTTTTTTATGCACGACCAATACATAGTGATAGGAAGTCATGGGGAGTATGTTGCAGGACAAATTGAAATATATAAATGGGAAAATGATACGCTAACTGATTATCCTACTTTTACTATAGCAGATGGTTTGGTGATTACTAATGGAGAGATGTTTGGAGATCAGTTAATTTGTACTTCCCGTTATTCTAACCCACAGCAAAAAATCGAGATTTTCACCCTTCAGGAAACAGGAGAGTGGGCAAGTACGCAGACCATTGACAAAGTAGGAGATAATGCAGTAGCCCCTGTGGTGAAAATCTCTAATGGAGAGCTGCTCTTGACCGATAAGTCGTCTATTTATACCTATACGGTAGATGGTGAAGGAAGATGGTCTTTTAAAGAAAAAGAAGAAAATGTGTTTGGAAAGGGTTTTAAGAGGAATGAGGATCTTGTGGTGGCGGGAATACCGGGAGGCTATAGCATATGGAATAAAATATTGGACACGGCAGATGACCATCACCTAAAACTGTTTACCCGAAAATACACTGCCCCAATTACAGGCAGAGATAGCGCTCAAGTGAGTTTATCCGAGGTGGACACAGTGATGCTGGCATATACACACCCACAGCAAGGGAGCTTGTATTACCAAATTCAAGAAGGACATGATTTAGCAGAGTTGAATGGAGATACGTTACACTTGTCAGGGAGGGGAGTAGTGAAGCTTCATGTGGGAGTAACGGCTTCCGATCTCTACGGAGCAGCAGAGAAAGAAGTGGTGGTACATATTACGGGGGAGCAAAGAGCATTATCATTGCAGACTCCTACTCAAATGACGGCAGGAGAGTATTTTGTATTGCCAACGCAAACTGATGCAGGCGATAACATTTATTACCGTGTTGAAAACAGCAGTGGTAGTATACAGCAAGATACGCTGTACGCCCTATCAAGAGGGAGTATAAAACTGCAGGCTTACTTATTGGGCAATAATACCCAGGAACCCGTATCTCTTCAGAAATCAATTGAAGTGCAAGATCCGGATAATAGTGAACTGAAATGGTTTATACTTGGGGAGGGTATTGTTGATGAGACAGGAAAGGTATATCCATATGAGTTTAGAATAGATGGAGATCACTTTTTGGTAAGAAAGGGCGTGGATTATTCTGCTTATACACAGGTGGATTTTTATCATTGGGAAAAAGGCAACTGGAGTCTGTCGGATACACTTCACTATATAACCGACGAGAAAGGTAAACGTAGGATGCTGATGGATCTGTCAGGGAATCGTACCATATTGGTGACCCACACTTCGGAGGACGAGTTCTGGTGGACAGAGCAATTGTTGGAACTCGAATATATCAACGGAGAGTGGGCCGTGACTGATTCTACTTTACTTATGGAAGACGTTCGTGGGCATATGCTTGTGCAGGATGTCAGTATGGAAGGAGACCTTCTTTTGCTTAAACGAGGTACGGAATATCCAGATAATCCTGTTTTTGAACTGAAAAGGAAAGAAGAAAAAGGATGGGTAGATCTCGTAAGTATGAGTAGGGAAGAACTGTCGGAATTTATTCCCTTGGCTAGGGAGGAGTATAGTACCTTGCTGGATAAGGTGAACCTCAAAGGAAATCATTTTTTAGTGACCGTAAGTCATATTCATGACCAGTATAGAAAAGCGGTACAGTTGTTTGAGCTGCAAGAGGATAATTCACTTCAGCCCGTAGGGAAAACTATTGAGGGAAATATCGTAGGAGAGCATATTCAAAGTAAAGACACTGTTTTCTGTAGTAGTGGTGAGGGATTAATTCGTTATACCTATCAGCAGCTTGACAGTTCCTGGTTACCAATAGATACCTTGGGGGTACCGGCTTATGCCTATAAGGGACAGAACCCTGTGATTGGGACTGTTGCTTTTACTGGGGATAAGGTATGGACCAGCGTACATCCTAACTATCAGGCACCTTCTACATTGTACCGTTATGATATAGGACAAGAGTTCGTCTTGACCGATAGTATCTTCTTCGATTATGAGGTGAATACCTTACAGACTTGGGGCGATCGCTTGGTTACCTTTGATGGTAAGTCAGGTTATCAGCCGGGTGATAAGGTGACGTTTTTTGAAGAAAAAATCCCTACCTATATTACGGGTTTGAGGGATACGACCGTCACTTATGGAATAGAGGAAATCACTTGGGAGCCATCTACAAACTCTACTGCGGACTTTTCTGTGGCTTTGATCTCGGCAGATACTGCCATTCGCTTCCTTAATGCGCAGCAGACAAAAGTAATTGGCAGAGGAAAAGGAATTCTGAAAGCCGCTGTTCCCGCCAATGAGCTGTATGTTGGTACCGATACTACGGTGGAGGTTACCGTAAAAGGGTGGTATGATACCTTGAATATCCAAGCACCGGATACGCTGTTGCGTTGGGAAACGGGAGAAGTTTCAGCTACCTCCACACAATCATTCCCTATTTATTATCAAGTAAAAAAGGATGATAGCCCGGCGGTTATGATGAGTAAGAATACTTTTATGGGAATAGATGCTGGAGAAGTCAATGTCGTGGCGAAACATTATGGGAACCATATTTATTATCCGGCAGAGGTAGAGCAGAAAGTAATGATCAAGAATGTCTCGGAGTCATTGGACTATAGGAGAGTTCAGATACTGGACGTCCCTTATAGTAGTTATTACGCTACAATGGGTGTCTTTGATAATAAACTGTATGTGATGAATTATGACTCCATTCATATTTATCATTGGGATAGTCTTGGCTATGGATGGGGAGATAAAAGTTCTATTGGTTTAACACTTAGAAGAGATGGTGAAGTATTGTTAGGAGATCAACTTATCATTCCTCAGTACTACTATTCTTCGTACTCAGAGAATCCCCTGCAATTTTATCGACTGGAGAATGATGTTTGGAGTCCTAAAGATGTAGAAGTGAGTACTTCTAAGATTGCAGATGCAAATCCATCTCATAGTTTTGTTATCACGGGGAGTTATGTGATGGCAATGTCTACGAATTATCCTAACACTCAAATCTCTGTTTTGGGATATAAGAATGGACGTTATACTACAGCGCAAGAGTTCATAATTCCTGAGTATACTTCAACGGACCTGCCTTCAAAAATTGCCGGAGCTTATCATTTTATTATCCCCGAACGTAATAATTATGCCCTTACCCTAAAGGATGGTCAATGGGTAGAGACAAGCATAGAGGATGAATTGCCGGAAGCGGCTGATTATGCCCGTATATCAGGAGATCAGTTGATGTTCGTTAAGCTGAACTCTTCAATAAAGGTTTTGGAGATATTCACGTATGCGTATGATAAAGAGGCTAATGTATGGAAGAAATCAACAACGTTTACAGATGCTCAGATACCGTTAGAGATCCAGAATTTTTATGGGGTTCAGGTAGCGTTGCAACGCAACCGAATTTTGATAGGTAATACGGATTATAATATGATTAAAGGGTATGAAAGAAGGAGCAGTGAATGGAAGGAAATACTTCATTTGGAGAATACAGATATAAGGAGAAATTCCATATTCAATTGGTTTGGAAACCGCATTGTTTTTGAGAAAGACTATGGACAGGATCTGATGTTCTATGAGGAGCGAATAGTACCGGAGTTTTCTTTTCTCCAAGATACGATTGAGGTGACAGAAAATGTACTGGATTTGGATACCTTAATCCGACATAATCAAGAGTATCCTAGTATAGTGTATGAAGTATTGGATAATTCCACAAGCATTAGCATCGATGGAAATGTGGCAGCTTTTCAAGCTACAGGTGAAACCGTTGAGGTGGAAGCGTTTTTGGCTCCTAGCATGTCTACGTTCAGTGCAAAAGATACGGTGGCTTTCAATATGGAGTATGTATTGAGTACGGAAGATAGTTTTTCAGAACAAAACGTCCAAGGGTATCCAGTCCCTTTAAAAGATTACCTTTTCCTAAAAGGTGTTGAGGAAACAACCAAGTATCTTCTTTTCCGAATGAACGGAAAGGTGATAAAAGAAGATCAATATGATTCACGAAAGGGGATAGAGGTATCTGGTTTAGCGAAAGGAGTTTATATTCTAAAGCTTTATCATCACGGAAATGTATTAAGTATTAAACTAGTTAAGTAGCTTGTTTTAAATACAAGGATTGGGTTAGGATAACCTGGAAAGATTAAAATGGGAAAGATGAGTTACTCTATATTAACATTCCTGATTATAACGTTTTACTGAGCTAGGTTACATATAAAAACATTGACGATAATCACAAACATGAATCATCCCATATTAACATTTAAGGGATGAATCATGTTTTTTTGTTTAAAAAGTACCTTTATATATTTGAAAACGACAATTCTTTAAAGCCTTGATTTTTTTGCTTCGTTTTTCATCCGGGCCACGGTGGAAAGGAAAAAATGAAGAAGCTCATAAAGGGCTTGTGAGATAGCTGTAAAGTGATGAATTCTTAGAAAACTAAGTTATTTGTTAATATGGGATGATTCACGCTTTCCCTTTATAACGCGTGCTCTTCGTCACAATAATATTGTTATAAAGGTATTATGAATACTATAGCGTTTCTGCTACTTATAAAATGCGGATGTGGACTAGACGTTCATAAACAACTGCAATATAGATAAGAGTTAAAAACAGTGGATATCTACTTAGTATCAGCTTACTAGTCGCAGTCGGCTTTAGCAGGATTACAGTAGAGACTAGGCATTAGTTTTCCACCCCACTTTGCACGGAGGATGGCGTTATTATTATTGTTAGTGGGATCATTATCCCAAAAACTAAGGCCAAATTTTTCTCGGTGGAACCATGGTCCGGTATGGCCTCCCCAGAAGCCTTCCGCTCCTATAGTCTGGGAGATTCCCCGGCAGATTTTTATAGACCAGGGAATATTTGATTTTGCTGCAGAGAAAACACCTTCCGCTCCTCCCGGAGTACCACAGGCATCATATCCCTCTGGGAGATAGGCTGCTTGATCTTCTGCATCCGGAACAAAGCTTGCACCACAGTGCGCATTACCGGAGTCTTGACATGGTCCATAGGCTGACCCGTTATTCCCTGGATACTTTTCATCCCACATCGTGGTAAATTTTCTTTGGTCACCCCATAAGGCACGGGCAAATAGGCAATGGTCTTTTTGAACTTGTCGATCTTCGGTAGTGTAACCTACAAGTGCCCTTAGATGGTTGATGACGATTCTGTGCCACTCATCAACTTCTGCTTTTGTAGGATTCTTAGGGTCTGCGAAAGGTTGGTGTTCATAGTAAAGCTCATAAATTCCCTTAAGGATGTCGCCGGATTCCGGAAAGAGACACTTCAGGAATTCCTCTCGACTCATTTGAGTCGGATCGCAAATACTGCTGCCGTCCCATCTGGAGTTTTCCCATTTTTCTGCACTTATCCAAAATACCCCATCAGGGTCATGCGAAGTGTTTCCTGCATCTAATGGCTTATTGGTAAAGGTAGACCAGTCTGCTTGATTAGGAGTATATTGCTCGAAATCACGGAGGATAAGGTCATCGTCATCCAACTTGTTTTCCGAGCACTGAAAAAGTGCTATACTGCTGATTAAAAGGCTTATAATTCGTAGTTTTCTTTTTATTTTCATATTGCTTTAAGTCGTTGTGTTTAGAGTGTTCAGATAGAATTCATCTTTAAAGATAATGACTTAAATCTTATTTTGATTGTTCTATACTAAGAGCTTGTTTGGAATACGTCTTCAGATAGAAAATTCCTCTAATCACTATTCAAATCGACTCAAATTTTCGACAAATAGAACCACTATTCTTCTTAAATTTGAATCAATTTGAACAGGTTATAGAAATTTTCTCTATCTAAATCAGTATTCCAAACAAGCTCTAAATGGAGTTTAGAAAAGGTAGGATGAAAAAGCTCAAAAAGATACTATACATAGCCCTTTACCTCATCACCATTCTTATAGCGGTAGGTTCTTTGCTCTCCGTGTTTAGAAATACAGAGAGCCGATACCTTAAGCTACTCGATTTCCCTAGGATACAATTCTTTATTACTTCTGTGATTAGCTTTATCCTCTTTTTGATCTTTGCGAAGAAAAGACAATGGTACGATTACCTTGTAGCAATGAGCTTAATAGGAGGGATGGTCGTACAGGGGAGTTACATTATTAATTACACTCCATTGGTTTCCAAAACAGTTCCTTCTGTAGGAGAAGAGCCATTAGCGGCAGAAGATCAGATTAGTATCTTATTGATTAATGTGAAAATGACAAATCGCAATGCTCAACCAGCATTGGATCTGATTGCGCGAAAACAGCCAGATATTGTGATTGCGATGGAGGTTGACGATTGGTGGGAAACGAAGTTGGAGCCCATTGAAACACAATACCCTTATACTCAGGAAACGACCAATAGTGTGACCTATGGAATGACCATTTTCAGTAAATTGCCTTTAAAAGACGTAAAGGTGAATTATCTGAACAATCCCCAGGTACCATCTTTTGAAAGTATTGTAGAGCTAAAAAATGGAAAGAAAATACTGCTCTATTCCATGCACCCGGTACCTCCTACACATCACGAGGGGTTGCCTGACAATAAAGGACAAGAAGAGAAAGCGATGGTAAAACTGGGTGAAAAAATAGAGGATAGGAATTACCCCATTATTGTAGCGGGAGACTTTAACGATGTCAGTTGGGGGGCGACCAATAAGTTAACCAAGACAGAAGATTTATTGTATGATGTTAGAGTGGGGAGAGGGTTTTACAATAGTTATCATGCAGATAATTTTTTGATGCGCTGGCCTTTGGATCATGTGTTTGTCTCTAAAGAATTTAAGTTAGTAGAACTGCAGCGATTGGAAAATATTGACTCAGACCATTTCCCGATCTATGTTAAATTGGCACTAGTATTGTGATAACCCCGCTTTGTGTTGAATACCTGATGTTCGAATGAGTCTTATTACAAGCTCTTAGAACGAAAATAAATAGATGGTTTTCGATTACATAGAAGAGTTCATTAAATTATACTAAGAGCTTGCCTGAATCAATATTCCAAGCAAGCTCTAATGGGCTTCTTCTTCGTATGTCAGCAATAGAGAGGGGAGAAGGAGCCTATGTATCTTGATAAGCATAGGTCTATAACATATGATAAAGAAAATTCTGATTGGTATATTCGTTGGCGTACTCGTGGGGTTGTTTTTCGGGGAATATGTAGCCTTCTTAAGCATCATTGGCGATGCATTTATTGGATTGATGCAGATGACGGTACTGCCTTATATCATGATCTCGTTGATGGTCAATATTGGGCAGTTGGATATCTCTAAAAGTAAGAAATTGATTAAGGCGGCGGCTTTTATTATTGTTGTCAGTCTGTTCTTGGGGATGTTTTTGGTTATCTCCTTGCCTACGTTCTTTCCTGAAAGAGTCTCAGGGAGCTTCTTTAGCACCAACCTTACGGCCATACACGAGCCCTTTGATTTTGTAGAGTTGTATATTCCTGCCAATCCTTTCAAATCATTGAGTGATAATGTCGTCCCTGCGGTGGTCTTATTTAGTATTTTGATTGGGATGTCGCTAATGGCCGTTCAAGAAAAGGCAGGGTTGATCAGAGGGATGGAAGCTTTTGCAGATGCATTGAACAAAGCCAATAAGATCATTATTCAACTCACGCCTATTGGTATTTTTAGTATTGTCGCAAGCACGGTGGGAACGGTCTTGATCAGTGAGATTGCCTTGCTGCAGATCTATTTGATCGCCTATACAGGGGCTGCAGTGATTCTCTCAATGGTGACGATTCCCATGCTAATTAGTGCATTGACTCCCTTTAAGTATAAGGAGGTACTCAGGGTAACAGGAAGTACTTTGCTGACAATTTTTGCAACAGGTAAGATTATTATCCTTTTGCCTCAGTTGATTGAAGATGTCAATAAGCTTTATGACAAGCATCAGCTGATGGATGAAGATGTAGAGCATTCCTCCAAGTTTCTACTCCCATTGGTGTATCCCTTTCCAAATTTGGGGACATTAATGATACTGATCTTTGTGCCTTTTGCGGCCTGGTTCGTAGGTAAGCCAATGGATGTGGAAGAAACGGGTATCTTCCTGGGGGCAGGGATTATGAGTAGTTTTGTGACGCCTATCGTGGGTATTCCTTTTTTGCTGGACATCCTTCAGATTCCTATTGATATCTTTCAGATGTTTGTGATTTCTACGGTATATACGGATCGTATTCGAGTAGTGCTAGGGGCTGTATTCCTATTTGGTCTTTCGGTGTTATCGATTGGTTACCTAAAGGGTATTCTCAGGGTAAGTACCATAAAGCTATTGTTTTGTGTTGGATTGACTACAGGGTTGTTACTCTCCGTTTTTCTTCCTTTACGATTTTTTGGAGGAGAGACTATCAAGGGAGGAGAAGTAGGGTATAAGTCTTTTGTGTCGATGGACTTATTGGAACAGTATGATAGAGTTACGGAACGAAAGTATCGCAGGTCACCCATAGGGTTGGGTTCCTATCGATCGTTATCCCGGATTAAAAAGAGTGGAGTGATAAGGGTAGGGTATTACGCAGATGCCTTACCATTTGCATTTCGCAATACAAAGGGAGAGATCGTAGGGTTGGACATTGAGATGGCCTATGCATTGGCGAGGGAGTTAAAAGTAAGGTTAGAGTTGATTAAGGTGCCAAGAACAAATCAAGCGAGGACCTTGAATGAGGGAGTGGTCGATATCATCATGTCGGGTACCCCCATAGAGATGGAGTTGTTGCAGGAACTTAACTTTACCACGCCCTATATGAGTCAAACGCTGGCGTTGATGGTGAAAGACCACTTAAGGAATCAGTACAAGAGCTTGGATAAGATCAAGGCAAAAAAGCATATCAACCTGGGGATATTTCAGACCCATGTGTTAGGGGATAATATATTGAAAGGATTTCCCAATGTCACACCTTACCGATTATCATCGCTCAGAGACTTCTTTACGGATGAAGAAGATAAGTATGATGCCTTGCTGTATACGGCGGAGGCTGGATCAGCGTGGACGCTAGTGTATCCTCAATACTCTGTGGTAATCCCCTCAGAGAAGTTTTTAAAAATTCCCATGGCCTACCCTGTCGCCAAGGCGAATGATTCTCTCCTGGACTACATGAACAGCTGGGTACTCGTAAAAAAGGAAGAAAACTTTTTGAACAGTTACTATGGCTATTGGATCCTAGGAGAAGGGTCTGTGAATAAGGAGCCTCATTGGTCGGTGATACGGAACGTGTTGCATTGGGTAGATTGATGGATAGGTTTTCTTATGGTTTAGTGTATTTGTTCCAAGAACGAAACGCTCTTGGAACAAATACACTAAACCATAAGAAAACTCAGTAGTTAGGTTATTACTATTATAAGTACTTACTCCCCTTTGCTTCTATACAGGCGAAGCTTTAACCCAATGGAATAAGGTTTATAGTTTGGTTTCTTTTCCCGTGGATGCGAACCATTTGGCGTTCCATAAATAGTAATGAATCTTCGAAAAGTGGGTTCAATGCCTAATCCTACTTTTCCTACGGTAGTTCTAATGCCAATATTAGCAATGAAACTGTTGGCATAATCTTCAAAAGTAAACAGCCCTCCATTTCCATCGAAGTTCCAATCATTGGTAATCCCCGCTGCGATATAATAATCAAAGTCCCCTTTTCTTTTGAAGTTATATTGTAGCTGAATGGGCATGGAGAAATATGCAATCCACCATCTTTGAGGGCCACTACTACAACCTTCATCACAATAAAATTGAAGAGAATCCGGAACAGGAGCTTTTACCCATGTTAATCCTTTGTCTAGATAGGATGCTCCAAGTGATAGCTCAAATCGGTTAGAGAGTTGATAGTTCGTCTGAATGCCCAATCCAAAAGCTAATTTGCCTCGGTGTTCAAAATTGAGGCTCTTGTCTTTGTTCTGAATGGTAGAATAATCCCATGTGGTGAAATAGGAAACGTGAAATTTCCCCACTTGGCAAAAAGAGATGGAGCAGAAGGAGCAGAAGAGAAATGTTAGTAGTGTTTTCATGTTTTGTGAAGAGTGTTTGATTATAAAATGTGTATTTTAATGCGCTATAAACTTTATTATGTCTCTATTATTCATCCTTTCTTCATAATAACCATCCCATACCTATATCGCCCCTTAGGTAAACGATTTAAAAAACTTTTAAATTGATCATCTAAATTAAACTCATTGTTTATCATGGAAATCAACTTTCGTGCTTTTAAAATTTCATCGGGGATTTCAATATTATTTTGATGATAATAGTAATCTGATTCTAGCTCCCAATACGATGCAGCATTAACTTTTTTGACGTTTTCAGACTGAAAAGTGGTCGTTGTTCCATCAAGCCCAATAATACAATTATTGATTTCATCACAATCTGACAGGTATTCAAAATCAGCGTTACCTAACTCATGCATCAACTTTTTTACTGTATGGTGAGGGATTGCTATTTTTTGTATGAGGCTATCTTTCGTTATTTCTTTTCGATTAAGTCTCCAAACTAAATGAGTTAAAGTACCTTCAAACTTATTATTGTTGAACTCCACTAACTCTACGACTTGATACCCGTCAACTTGAATCCGATATATACGTTGGTGCTGAATGGAGTCAAATTCAGTTAAATTGAAAGGGGAGGAGATTTTTTGTTGACTAAACCCTAAGTTTGTACTTAGAAAACTAATAGTGAAAAATAAAAAAAATAGGGGTTTCATAAAGGGATTATTACCTGGTTATCAGTGCTTTTTTCTTGTAAGTATTTTACTTCAGCGAGTAATTTCAATCCTGTTATTTTCAGGGTCTAAAATAACACTTTCATAATATCCATCTCCTGTGGTTCTGGGCTCTCCGATAATGCGATAACCATCTCTTCTTAACTGTTCCGTTAAGGCATCCACTTTTTCTTTACTTCCCACAGAAACAGCAAAATGTATGATTCCGGTATACTCCAAGATGGAGCTGTTCAAATTTTGGGGAATATCAGGCTTGTTCATTAATTCCAATCTACAGCCCTCTGAAAACCTGATAAAATAGGAGCTGAAATTCTTTTGAGGATTATGGTACTTCTCTCCAGCTTCTCCATCAAAATAGTGCTCATAAAATGCTTTCATCCGCTCTAGGTCATTGACCCAGATGGCTAGGTGTTCGATTTTCATGTGGTTTGATGTATTTGTTATTATTTTAATTCAATATGACTTCAAAATATTTCATTTGATATTTGAAAGTACTGTCAATTTTCAAGGTTTTTTCACTGTATTCAATTGAATCATGGGGAAGCATTTTTAACACCTTAACTTCAAGTGTTAAGTGTTTTCTGTACTTATTGACGATTTCACCTTCAATCACATATTCATAGTCGTTCTCGGTGCAATGTCCGCAAATTGAATAAAATGTATTGACTCTTTTGCCAGGTGAATCGAAGCCAAAAGGTATTTTCACTATATCCCCAATTTTTAGGTTCTTAAATTGCATAAGGTTCTGTTTCCTTAATGCTTTTAAGTACTCTTCAATGCGGTCTAGTTCTGGTTTATATGGGTTGAAAGATCTCTCATAGCAAAGGGTATTACTTTTAAAGAGTCCTTCTTTTACAGCATTAGAATGAAGGTTAGGTAAATTATTAAACCTTTTTTTGCGAAGCCGATCAATCTTTCTAGAACTCATAAAGTCATAGGTCACATCGTACATTACTATGACTTCAACGTCAACGGTATGACATTCTTGATGTAACCTAATATCAGCCCACTCCATACCAGGGAAACGAAAAAACAGACTATCCGTTTCTTGTGGGATACTAATATTAAATCGACCATCTATATCGGTCATTCCAAGAACTACAAGGTCAGAATTTTCAATTATTACCCCTGTTAGTGACTCTAAATACTCAGAAATTACTCTTCCAGTTATACTTCGAGTTTGCCCATATAGTGTTGGGTTGAAAAAAAATAGGAGAAATATTAAAGTTATTGGATTTTTCATTTGTCAACAGTAAAAAAAAGTAGTGATACTCGTTTTGGTTTTTGCATAAATTAGGGTTTTGTAAGGAAGGGGTGTAGAAGTGAACTGAACTTCTTTTCACTCCTACACCACCATATTAACTTCAAATAAGCCTTTAGTTATTTTTCTCGGTATTCCCCACCTCAATCACAGAGTTTCCATAAATACGGATGGTGGATTTGATAAAATCTTCCTCATCGGCCTCAAAAATATTGTCGACATATTTTTGTGGGTTTCGATCGATATAAGGGAACCAGGTGCTTTGTACCTGAACGACAATACGGTGTCCTTTCTTAAATGTATGCAATAAGTCTTGTAGGACCACATTGACGTCCGTGACCTTGTTAGGCTCGAAAGGCTCCGGCTTCTCAAAGCTGTTTCGGAATCTACCACGCATCACCTCGGAGCGCACCAGTTGTTGGTAGCCTCCCATAATGATATTTTTGGGGTTGTGCTCATAGTTCGGGTGATCCTGAGGATACTCATCAATGATCTTGACAATAAAATCGGCATCCGTTCCCGTCATGGCCACCTTTAGTTTGGCGATAATCTCACCGGCCAATACGACCTCTTCCTCCAATACCTCGGAAGTGAATGTCAGTACGTCAGGCCTTCTGGAGGCATGGCGCTGATCATCGCTCATAAACCTTCTAGGCGTAAATGTTAGGCCCTCGGTCTGGGAAGTATAGGGTACTGGCTTGGCAGGGTCGCTGACATACTCAAATACCGCTTTTTCGTTCATTGGGGTGTTGATGCCCAACTGCCCATCTTCCCCAAAGTATAGTTTTACGGCAGGAGTGTTTACCGGAGGCCAAACATCAAATTGCTTCCATGTCTTTGCACCGGTATCAAACATATAGGCCTCGGGTAGCTTTTCGGTTTGAGTGCCTTTTAGGTGGTGTGCGAAAAAGTTACGCTCGATTTCTCTTTGGTAAAAAGAAGAAATGCTATCGCCAAAGTAAATATGGTTATGGGTAGTCTGCCCTTTTTCTCTGGCCCATCCTCCGTGGTCCCAAGGACCCATAACAATGCTGTTTTGAGCGGAAGGACTCGTTTTTTCGATGGTTTTATAAATATTCAAAGGACCATAAAGGTCTTCTGCATCAAACCACCCACCCACGGTCATGACGGCATGATTGACATTTTTGAGATGTGGCAAGATGCTTCGTTTCTGCCAGAACTCATCGTAGTTAGGGTGCTCGATGACTTCCTTCCAGAAGAAATTATCATGATGGTATTTTTTTGTAATATTCTTAAGTGGTCCCTGCTCCAAATGAAAGGCATACCCATCTTTTGGAGGGTTCTCATACAGGCGCATCAGCTCCTCCGTGTACCAAGGTTTCTTGGTCAGGGAATCTTTCTGATAGCCAAACACCGCATAGGCGCCTGTATAACTCTGCAAAAAGGCTCCTTGATGGTGAAAATCGTCAAAGAAGAAATCGGCGATAGGCGCCTGTGGAGAAGAAGCTTTTAAGGCAGGGTGGGCATCCGGAAGGGCTGCTGCCGTGTAAAAACCTGGATACGAAATGCCGAACATACCAACCTTTCCGTTATTGTTTTGGATATTTTTTACCAACCAATCAATGGTATCCCAGGTGTCTGAACTTTCGTCAATATCTTTTTTCTTCTTGGGGTTGTTGCCTGGAATGTTCGGGGTCATGGTAGTAAATTGCCCTTCCGACATATACCTTCCACGCACATCCTGATACACCAGAATGTATTTATCCCTGACTAAGTATCCTGATGGCTGCCCAATTGCCTTAAAATCGTCGTACTTGGAGGCGTTATAACACGTACGGTTCAGTAAGATCGGGTAGGCTTCCCCTTGCTCCTTAGGGGTATAGACGATCGTATACAATTTGATCCCATCACGCATCGGAATATGATAAGTGGCTTTGGAGTAATGCTCGCTAACATAGGCAGAGTCAACAGATTGCGTATACGCAAATGTTGCCAAAAAGCACAATGCCAGCAAAGAGAATAGATGCTTCATTGTAGAGAAAAATTTGTGGATGGACGTTGCTGGTCCATACGTTATAAAAAATTAGAATTGGTTTTTATATTATTTCTCAAGATAGTTCAACTGGGGAAGAATACAAATTCTGCATTAACACTGGAATCCATAATAGTGAGGTATCCGTAGGGCTACAGGATCTAACCACCGATATGTATCAGATGGAAGACCTTTTGGAGGTTTATCGTTTTAGATACTCAGAGCAGGAGAAAGCATTGTCATAAAGTTTATCGTTTTATACCGTTTATTGGTTATCGCTTATCGTTTAAAAAAATATTGAAAAAAGTTTATCGCTTATCGTTTAAAAAAAATATTGAAAAAATACCCGTAGGGTATTGTATGTTACTTAGGGGTAAAATAAGTTTCTTAACCGATAACCGATAACCGATAACCGATAACCGATAACCGATAACCGATAACCGATAACCGATAACCGATAACCGATAACCGATAACCGATAACCGATAACCGATAACCGATAACCGATAACCCATCAATCCTCCAACAAATCCGTCACATGCTTCAAATCCACACTATGTCCGGAAATCACCATGCGATGTGTGGTCTTTAGAATTGTACTTTCAAACCCGGAAGATTTCGCGGAAATCAACAAGCCCCCATCCTCCGTATACTCTTTGAGGCAGATGACATTAATGTGATACTTACTTCGGAGGTGAGATTCCAGAATATTCTTACCGACAAATTTATTGGGGCAAGGGACTTCCATAATTAATATTTGAGGGGCGATCTCATCGATAATTTGGATGTGGGGGTGCATCATCTGCAGGGCAAATCGCTTCCCTTCTTGCTTCTCAGGGAAGACCACTCTTCGAACATCCATACTACTGAAAATACGACTATGGGTATCCCTGGTGGCTCTGACATAGATTTGTTTTACCCCTATGGTCTTGAGCGCATCAATAGCGAGAATCTTGATCTCAAAACTTTTTCCGTGAGAAAGGATCACGATATCGTCTGTTTTGAGGTGTCGTCTAAGGGCTTCAGGGTTCGTTACGTCTGTTTCGTAAATTTGCTCAAATCCCATTTGCTGTAAGCCATTTAGGTTGAACTTACTGTCCTGAGCGTGAGAAAACTTTTCTTCTAAGTGAAGAATAATAAAGAAATTGGCTTTTTGTTTCTGAAAGGTACGGGCTATTTCCAAACCAAAGGCACCCATACCAATCAATACGTAACGTTTTTTGGGATCAAAAGTATACATCTTGTTTTTATTTTATTGCTAGTGAACTAAACGTCAAGTAAACTTATAGTTAAGTACTACTATCAAGGGGTTTAAGGATGAAGGATGAAGGATGAAGGATGAAGGATTGCTATACAAGGGTTTCTATTCCTTTATCCTTCTTCCTTCCTCCTTTATCCATCTAGAAGTAGCACTTTTATTTTTATCAGAAAACTTAGAATTAGGTCCACTAGTGACACGTTAAACTTCAGATCATCCTACCATAATAGAGGTCTCCGGATATTTGTATTCATAGGTCTTTTTCTCTTTTCCAAGTAGGGTAGCCGTCGTGAACATACCTATTTTTCCAGAGAACATTAATATGCAAATAAGTAGTTTGCTACCGGTAGAAAGTTCTCCCGTAATCCCCCGGGATAATCCTGCCGTACCCAAGGCAGAAAATACCTCAAAAAAGAGATCGACAAAGGCCTTTTCTCTTTCCAGAAAGGTAATCAATAGAATACTGCCAAAAACCAATAGTACGGAAATGATGAGGACAATATAAGACCTTCTGATCGTCGCAAAGTCAATGGTATACCACTTCATATGTAAGAGCTTACTCCCACGGGCCATCGACCAGAAAGAAGAAAGAATAATGACCATGGTGGTGATCTTGATTCCTCCGGCAGTAGAGTTAGGAGCTCCTCCAATGTACATCCACAAGCATGTGACCATCACTCCGGCGGCTGAAAGTTCTCCTATATTGATAATAGAAAATCCAGCAGTACGGGTAGTGATACTAGTGAAGAAGGCATTTTGAATTTGCTGGCTTAAGGGCAGTTCTTTCCAGCTTTCCCACTCTGTAGCCCAAAGTAATAATGCGCCACCAACAATCAGAACAAAGGAACTAATCAGGATGATTTTACTTTGCAACCCTAAGCCACGATGTTGTACCTGTGGAAGGTACCCTTTCTTATTGATAAGATCCAGGTAGGTATAGTATCCAAGCCCCCCTGCAATAATGATGATCATAAAGCTGATATTGGAAAAGAGGTTGCTCGAAAGGGCTGGATTTTCTAGCCCTGAATGAAAGTTAGAGAACCCTGCATTACAATAAGCGGATACCGAATGGAAGATAGCTTTGAAAATACGGTCTCCGGTGCTGATTCCCATATCTCCCCATGAGAAAAATAAGGCAACAGCTCCTATGGCCTCCGTGATAAAGGTAATATTGATGATGTGTCTTAAGATCTCAGAAATGGAACAGGCAAAATTGACTCCCAGCATATCCTGAATCACAAACTCTTCTTGAAAAACTACGCCTTTGCGTATCATTAGAGCAAAGAAGGTAGTGAGGGAAATAATCCCTATCCCTCCCGCTTGAAATAGGCAAAGTAAGACGAGCTGTCCCTTAAAGGTAAAGGTGCTTTCTATATCAAAAGGAGATAACCCTGTCACACAAACTGCAGAGGTGGCGGTGAAAAAAGCATCAATAAAATCAATAGCGTTATGGGTACAGGCTGGTAATAATAATAATCCAGTGCCTAGCACAATGAGTAGCAAGAAAGAAGAGATAAAGGTAAAGGTCGTGTTGGTAGAGAAAAATAGCCAGAAATGCCGGTTCCTGGCAAAAATTAGAATTACCAAAAGAGTGATCAAGGCTCCTATGGTAAGGTAGTAGTAATGAAAGAGCTCAAACTGCTCCGGATTCATTTGGGAGAGTTTGGGTACCTTGATGACACGTATTGTCTGTATCGTTAGGAATGCGGCAAATACAGTGGCTTCTAAAATATTTTCCCTTAAAAAAAGTCGTGTCTTAGGAGTAATCAGGTAGCGTATGGTCAGGATAATACACAGTCCTATAATCACGTATTTCTCAATGCCTACTAATAGGATTAGTTCTTCCCTGGAGTGGTAAAATCCATTGATATAAACCAAAAGTCCTACCGCTAAAAATCCTGCAAAGAGTTCGGCTCTACTGATCCACCGAAACAAGGATTCTTGTATCAGTTGCTGTACTTTGTGCTCCTGAAAATCAAATTCCCTACGGTAGATTTTTTTCAGTAATTGTAAACGCCTTGATAGTTTCATATGCTTGGAGAATGAAGTATGACAGACAGGGATACGATTGGGTTACTTGTTTTGGGATAGCTTATGTTCTTTCTCTAGTTGCTGTAGCCAATCGTGACCATGCTTAATAAGGTGCTGAATCAAGTCCATCCTTGATATAGGGAGTCGAGTGGCTTCCCTGGCAAGATATACCAGATGATCCAATTGCTCTTTTTCTTCTTGGGTTGCTTGTATAGTTATTTTGATATCCCTTTTGTAGGCAATTTGGCGCTGTATAGGCTGTAGTTTCTTACTGCCAGGAACAATAGGCCTTCTAGAAGACTGCATGACTTTCTCCACTGGTGGTGGAGCGATAACAGGTTTTACCTCGAATGCATGTTGAAGGGCAGTCCCATAATCATGGAAAAAAGCCTCCAGTTTCCAGACCGATCGCCCTCTTTGTTTTCGATGTTGACTACTAAGTTGGTAGAGTCCACTAGGAAGTTTTTTGAGACTATAATTGACGTACTCAATGGTAAACTCCAGGGAATCCCCCTGTAAGGCTTGCGCTTTTTTTAGGCATTCTTCATAGTATCGTTGATGGTCATTGTGCTTTGAGGTCATTGTATTTTATCGAGATCGTAGTTTCTGGGATTTACCAATATTTATAAAAACAAAAAAGTGATCCAAAATGAATCACTTTATTTATAATATAATTACCTTTTTCAGTAAATGCATACTGCTGTAGGAGATTTATCCTACAAAAACCTCTTCGGCTTTGCTTGCTGTATTGTGTACCAAATCTTGGAGACAGGCAATCCAAAGTGGGTGGTCGTTAAGACTCTCTACCAATTGCCAGTGTGTTCCTCCTTCTTCTTCAAACAATTCTTTATATTCTTGCCCAACCTCAACGGTAGTTTCCAGGCAGTCAGCAACAAAGGCAGGACTAAAGGCTAAAACACTTTTCTTACCTTCTGAAGCTAGTTTTTTGATGGTGTCTTCTGTATAAGGTTGAATCCAAGGATCTTTTCCCAATCGAGACTGGAAGCATACCGTGTATTGATCTTCTTGTAGTCCTAAAGCACTGGCCAGTAAACGAGAGGTTTCAAAACATGCCGAACGATAGCAGAACGTATTTTTTTCTGAATTCTTGCTGCAGGTACCATTTTTTAATTGGCAGCAAGTTTTGATTTGTGCCTTGATGATTTGTCGTTCTGGAAGTCCGTGGTAGCTGAAAATCACATGGTCATAGGATTGCTTTTCCAGATACTTTTTCCCGATCTCAGCAAATGCTTTAATAAATAATGGATGCCTATGGAAGTGTTGTACAAACTTGATGTCAGGAATTACCTGCCAGTCCCCCATTAGTTCCATTACTTTAGCGGTCACAGAACCTGTGGTTGCTGAGGCATATTGAGGGAAAAGAGGAATCACGATGATTTCCTTTACATTGGCGGCCTTAAGGTTGTCTAAGGCTTGCGCAATGCTTGGGCTTTGGTAACGCATTCCTAGCTCAACAAGATACTCTTCTTCTCCAAGTGCTTCTTGCAAAAGGTGCTTGGTCTTAACGCCATAGGTGAGGAGAGGAGATCCTTCGTCTTCCCATACCTTGATATATTCTTTTGCGGATTTTGGGGCACGGAAAGGAGCAATGATTAGGTTGACAAGCATCCAACGTTTCCAGCTGTCAATGTCGATAACCCTTCCGTCCATCAAAAATTCTCTCAAATATTTTCTTACATCACCAACTTCAGGACTGTCCGGTGTCCCCAGATTGACAATCAATACACCTTTTTTTACCATTTTATCTTGTTTTTCTTAATCTATCTATAGCGTTGATCAAACAACGAAATAAAGAAACATGTTTATTCTCCTGAACGTAAAGTTGCAATTTTTTTATAATTATATTTGAATAATCCTGTTTTAAGGTAAAAGTAGGGGGCTGTCATGAAGGTTGATTATTTATATTACCTCCAGCAGTCACTCAAATGCAGTTAGTAATACAAAAGACATTTATACCATATGAAAATTTATCACAATCCGAGATGCTCTAAGAGCCGACAGTCTCTTCAATTGCTGGAAGAAGCTAAACAAGATATTGAGGTAGTCAAGTACTTGGATACCCCTCCCACAAAGGAAGAGTTGGAAGATATACTGAAGAAGTTAGGAATGAAGCCCTCGGAAATTATCAGAAAAGGAGAAGCGATTTATAAGGAAAATTATAAGGGAAAAGATTTGACAGAGGAAGAATGGATAGACGTACTCTTGGAACACCCTAAGTTGATTGAACGTCCTATTATAGTTCATGGAGATAAAGCCGTAATTGGACGTCCGCCAGAAAAAGTAAAGGAACTGTTTTAGGAATTATTGCATTAGTTTTTGCATTTTTGTAATGTAATCCTTCTAAATTGGCCAATTAGTCTCCATTTATATCAGAAGGATGCAGTATCCTGAGAAGGGAGAGAGTAAGACAATAAACGATAATCAGCAGAGCACAAGAGTTTTATGACACCACAAGCAAATACAGGAACTAACCATAAACGTCCCCATGACCACGAGTTGGAGCAGGCCGTTATAGGCGCATTGCTATTGGAGAAGGAAGCCTTGACGGACGTGATTGAGATCCTGAAGGTCGATACTTTTGATAAAGAAGCTCATCAGCTGATTTATGAAGCGATTATCACGTTGTTTGGTGAAACGGAGCCTATTGACTTACTGACCGTTATTAATCGATTGAAAAAATCGGGTAGTTTAGAGAAGGCCGGAGGACCTGCCTATATCGCCTCCCTTACTCAAAAAGTAAACTCTGCAGCCAATATTATATTCCACTGCCGACTGTTGGTGGAGTATGCGATTAAGCGGCAGATGATCCAGATCTCTTCTGGTATACAGAAAGAAGCCTTTGATGATAAGACCGATGTTTTTGAGTTGATGGAACGTATGGAAACAGCTCTTTTTGATGTCTCTGAGCTGAATATTCGTAAGAACTACTCAGGGATGAAGGAGGTGTTGACGGAAGTGGTGCGTGAACTGGAAACATTGAAAGATCATCAGGATGGTTTGACGGGAGTACCTTCTGGTTTCTCGAATTTAGATCGAGTGACGTCAGGTTGGCAGAAAGATGACTTGGTCATTATCGCTGCCCGTCCTGCTATGGGTAAAACAGCCTTTAGTTTGAGCACTCTTAGAAATGCGGCCGTAGGATTTGACAAGGCAGTGGTGATCTTCTCTTTGGAGATGTCGGCTGCCCAGTTGGTTAAACGTTTGGTTTCTGCAGAAGCAGAACTGGAAAGTGATAAGCTTAGAAAAGGTAACCTCAACGAGATGGAGTGGCAACGTTTTATTGATAAGACGGGATCACTGGCGGAAGCCCCTTTGTTTATTGATGATACACCAGCACTTACGGTATTAGAGTTGAGAGCCAAGTGTAGACGACTGAAAGCTCAGCATGATATACAGTTGGTTGTGATTGATTATTTGCAGCTGATGAGTGCCGGAGATAATAAGTCTAAAGGAAACCGAGAGCAAGAAATTGCCTTTATCTCCCGATCCTTGAAGCAATTGGCCAAAGAGTTGAGTGTTCCCGTGATCGCACTTTCACAGCTATCCCGTGCAGTAGAGACCAGGGGAGGAGATAAGCGTCCTCAGTTATCCGATTTGAGGGAATCAGGTTCCATAGAGCAGGATGCCGATATGGTAATGTTCCTTTATCGTCCGGAGTACTATGATATTACCGAAGATGAGGAAGGAAATAGTACGGTAGGTATGGGTGAGGTGATTATCGCTAAGAACAGGGCGGGTAGTTTGGAGAATATCAAGCTTCGATTTATTGGTAAGTATACCAAGTTTACAGACTGGGATGAAGGGGGCTTTATGGATGTGGCTGATATTCAAGGAGACCCTGGTGCGCTAATGTCTACAGGTTCTATGTCAGGTGTACCGGGTGACGATGTGTCTTTTGATGATATGCTGGGGAATACCAAGGAAGAAGAAGGAGGTGATGGTACCATTACCCTTGGCTCTAAAATCAATGAGCGAAATAAAGGGAATCAACCAGCTCCACCGCCAGAAGATCCCCCATTTTAAGTAGATTATTCGTTACTAGTATTTTGCTGATTGAGTTTCAGTTTGGCTTTCAGGTCTGCCAAGGCCATAGATCCTTCAGGGTTAGTGCTTCCTGTACCCAAGGCTTTGTTGATCTCATCATCTACGCTGGTATTCATTTCATTGATTTCCCCGTAAGATTCCGCCAAAGCTTCTTTTTGCTCCACTTTTTCTTTCATGCGCTCCAGCATGTTCAACGTGCTAGAAGAGTCAATGTTCGCCAATTGCTTATTCAATTTGGCTGATGCTTCACTTACTTTGGCTCTAGCTTTAAGTGTTTTCGCTTCATTTTCCCATTTAGAAATCTGACTTTTCAGTTGCTGTATATTTTGTTCCATTTTAGCAACTTGAGACTCATTTTGCTGTAACATTTTCAAATGAGTGGCCGCAGCATTGGCTGCTTGCTCTTTCTTGTTAAGCGCTTCGGTAGCTAAACGGTCAGCTTCTGTAGGTTCCAAGGCGCCACTTTCTGCTTTTTGTAAAAGTAAGATGGCTTTTTGCTCATAGTTGCCAGTCAACTCTTTTTGCTGCTCATATTCTTTTCTGCTTCTTATCGTAATAGCCTTTACCTCAGCTAGTGACTGTAGACTATCGTTAAGGTCTTTTTTGAGCTCTCGTATACCTTGCTCCGTCATTTTAATAGGATCTTCCAGACGATCAAGGGCTTTATTTACTTCGGCAGAACCAATGCCGAAAAGTCTTTTGAAAAATGACATATTTTATTGTTATAAGTGTAGTATCAAAATTAGGGAATATTTATTACGCTGTTTACTTCGAAAAAGCTAATAATTCACTGTAATACTCTGTCAAAAGAAGAGCCAGGGAATTTAAGGAACCTTCTAGTTCATTTTGGTCTAGGTTCTCTAGTTGCAGGGTATCACGGAATAAAAGCTTATTACCCTCTTCATTCAAAACAAAAGCTCCATGAACAATTTCTCGGTTTTTGATTAGTAATTTTTTGTAAACATCTTGGTCTCCACTCGGTAGATCCATTAAAAATGCTTCAATAATTAGAATAGGAAACTCGCAGTCAATAATGACATTGAGAAGACCATTGTCCTCATTGTTAATAATAAATAGTTCTTCTTCAGGATCTTCCTTGGTGATATCATATCCCAAATCAATCAGGTAGTTTCTAACTTTTTCTAGGTATTCCATGTGTTTTTAATCGTAGTGAAGTCCTATGGGACAAATTAAAATTGAGTTAGGGTATTATCGTTTTATTTGTCTTTGAGCTTGTCTGAATCAGTGTTTCAAATAGGCTCTTAATAAGATGTGTGTTAACACATTGTTTGTGTACGTAAGTTTTTAAAAAAGGGTTTCAAAAGTGTATTTTCTATTGATTTATTACGTTTGGTTGACTTTGGTGTTAGGTGAAATATAGAGAGTTTTTTGTACTAAACTTGGTAAAAATCCTACTTTTTTCTTTAGTTGTGTATAAAAGAATAGTAATCCTTAAATTATTCAAATAAATATAATTAAGCCTAATGACGTCATACCTTTTCAAAGAAGATGATCCACTTTTGTCAATATCACAAAAAGACGTGAAAAAAAATGTAGTTATTGAAATCGCTTGGGAAGTCTGTAATCAGGTAGGGGGAATTCATACGGTAATTCGTTCTAAAGCGCCAACATCTGTAAGTCGTTGGGGGCATGAGAACTACTGTATGGTAGGACCTTACATTGCGGAAAATACTCTAGCAGGCTTTGAAGTGATAGCCGATACGGGTGATGACTTGATTAGTAAAGCAGTGCGGGAGATGAGAGCCAAAGGTTATGAGGTGCACTATGGGCATTGGCTTGTACCGGGCAGACCTAAGGTGGTACTTTTCAACCCCTGGAATGAAGGGTGGAAACTTTCTGAAATCAAGAAAAGCATCTGGGAAAGTCACAAAATCCCTACGGGAGATAAAAATCCTTTATTAGATCAGGTATTAATGTTATCGGAGCAAGTGACGGCCTTTTTGGGCTTTGTTGCAAAGGTCAATAACTACAACCGTAATGTTATTGCTCATTTTCATGAGTGGATGGTAGGGTTGTCAATTCCTGAACTCCGTAGAAGAGAGATTCCTATTATTACGGTATTTACGACTCATGCAACAATCTTGGGTAGGTATCTAGCGATGAATGATCCCAACTTTTATAACCGATTGATTCGGGGAGAATACCAGTGGGACTATTGGGCAGATCATTATAATATCAAACCGGAAGTAAGTATTGAGAGAGCAGCGGCTCATGGCTCACATGTATTTACAACGGTAAGTAAGGTCACTGCTAATGAATGTCAGTATTTATTGGGTAGAGAAGTTGATGAGATTTTACCCAATGGATTTAATGTAAATCGTTTTGAAGCCATGCATACGCTTCAAAATTTACATTTACAGTACAAGAGAAAGATCCATGAGTTTGTGATGGGACACTTCTTCCAGAGTTATAGTTTTGACTTGGAAAATACCTTATACTTTTTCACTTCTGGACGCTACGAATATAAAAATAAAGGCTTCGACCTTACATTGGAGGCACTTAGTCGTTTGAACTATAAGATGAAGCAACATGGGATCGATAAAACGGTCGTGATGTTCTTTATTACCAAACGTCCATATTATTCTATCAATCCACAGGTCATGCAGTCCCGAGCGGTTATGGGACAAGTAAGAAAGGCCGTAGATAAAATACAGCAAGAAATAGGCGATAAGTTATTTTATAACGTGACGATGGGAAGGGGGTATAATTTCCCTAATGTCAATGACATGATTGACGAGGATATGAAGCTTCGATTGAGAAGAACGGTGCAATCATGGAGGGTGAATAATTTGCCGCCCGTGGTGACGCACAATCTACAAGATGATCAGTCGGATGAAATTTTACATTTCCTTAGATCCAGTGATATGGTTAATAATGCCCATGATCGTGTGAAAATTGTATATCACCCTGATTTTGTCTCTTCTATTAATCCACTGTTTGGAATGGAGTATGATGAATTTGTGAGAGGGTGTCACCTAGGGGTATTCCCTAGTTATTACGAGCCTTGGGGGTATACACCATTGGAGTGTATAGCAAGTGGTGTTCCGGCGATTACCAGTGATTATGCTGGTTTTGGTGATTATGTAGCCAGTGCATTGAACAAGAGAGATTATGATGGTATTCATGTGATCAAGAGACGACATGGTAATTATAGCGCCTCTGCGGATGAGTTGGCAGATGCGATGTTCAAGGCTGTTACGATGAATAGTAGAGAGCGTATTGACCTGAGAAGTGCAACAGAACGTTCTTCAAAACATTTTGACTGGGAGGAATTGGAGAAATATTATGTGAAGGCATATATACGTGCCATGCATGTGGCCAAGGGAGATTTTAAAGTAGTCTAACCGCAACCGGTTGAAGTTTATCAGGGGTGGTTAATACATGTTAACGAAGAAAATACCTTGTTTATCGTTTAATAATATGTGTTAATCGAATACCCCTTTGACCCTCAAGGGAAAAGATTATATTTGAACTGTTGGCTATTAATAAATCGTACTGTTTTCGACATTTCAGACGGTTTATAAAGGATTATTTGGTTTAATTGTTATAAAAGGAGACCGCTCCCTGTTTCAGGGAGCGGTCTTTATATCTTAAGGTAAGAGGTAAAAGGTAAGAGGTATAAAGTAGTTAAATTTCTCCTTTCTCCTTTCTCCTTTCTCCTTTCTAACTACAGTAGCACGGTTTTGATTTTAATAGACAATAATGATTGAAATATATCGACCAATTCCATAAGGTCTTCATCCTCCTCATCGATTTCCCATATAATATGTAGCTTACCCGGTTTGTCTTCATAAGCTTCAGCGAGGTGAATGATAATCTCCTTTATGTAGTGCATTGTAGCAGTATTAAGGTAACTCAGCCCTATGGTGATTTTGGTTTCATTAGGAAGTTGCTGACAGTAGTCTTCTATCCATTCAAGAATAGGGTCATAGAATATCGCTGCAATGTCAGGTAGCGATTTACCGCTAATTTCTAGTTTTCCAGAAGTGTGGAATCTCACATACGGAGTTGTGTTGGTTTCTTTCAGGGTCAAATTTAACATGTTTAAACTGCTTTTGAGGTTGTAAGGTGTAAATCGTTTGTTTGGATTATTTTGCGTTTACGCAGTTACTTGAAAAGTATCTTATCGGATTACAAACACTGTTGTTCTATTTTTTTGTAGGTGTAAAAATAGAAATTGAAATATGAAATAAAAATATATTACAATTTCTATTCCATTTTAGAATGAATAACTGTTTTTATTATCGCTCATCAACGGGAATACCCTTATTATGAAAATAGTAGCAAACTATGAGGAGGTACTCAGTGTGACTAACTTTAAGATAGTTTTCCAGTTTCTGGTAGTTGCCTTTACTTTAAGGCGAGATTCAAAAAATTGGTTGGAGAGTTTACTTTGATGGTATTTCCCTTCGCAATAGATAAAGACTTCTTGATGCAAGAGAGAAAACAAATCACCTCCTTTTGGGTGTTGATGTAATGTGTCTATAGCTTCTGCTGTAGGTGTAGTTTTTAGAAAGGTAAGATGTAAGTGTTCAATCCCGTGTTCTTTATAGGGTAATTTTTTGACAATGTCTAAGAGTTCTTGCGGTTGACGGACAATTACAGGCACCTCAAAGCCGTACTGTTTGTGTATGGCAGTTTCTAGCATCTGTTCCAATGTTTCTTTGGATTGTGTCGTAGGAGCGTGGAAAATAATGTTGCCACTCTGTATGTAGGTTTGTACGTTTTGCAATCCTAACTCTTCCATTAGTAGTTTAAGATCCTTCATGAGAATTCTTTTTTTTCCGCCTACATTAATGCCTCTTAGAATTGCGATATGCTTGTTCATATTAGTCGTTTTGAATATTTGTAATACGTATGTGAAAAAGTGATTAGAGCAATTTTCTATCTGAAGATGCATTCCCAACAAGCTCTAAATAGTCTCGGATGAAATTCATGACCATGAAGGCCGTTTTATACAATAAGGTCTAAATAAAGGTAAAATTATAAACCTTTTAATACAAAGAAAGAGGGCCTTGACAGAAGTCTTTGTTTTAATAAGCTTCAACCTATTACTTTAGAGTGAAAGAAGTAGTGTACAGCAAAAAGAAGGTATTTATTGTGATAGCGAGCAGTAAATATTTTTTTAATCAAAGAAGTCGCGCTTGTAAAAAATAGCGAATAATAGATGAACAGACAGTCAGCACAACAATTTTTGCATACCAGGTATTTTAATTTTGGGGCTCGTATGGCCTTGGCGATAGCAGGACCATTGGTTTGGTGTTTTTATCAAGGAACTTTGGATATAGGAGTGAATATAGCCTTGGGAGTTATTGCAATAGGCCTTTCTGACACAGCAGGGTCATTTGCACAAAAACTAAGAGGACTTTCATTCGCCAACCTGTATTTGTTTTTGGTGAGTGTTGCTGTAGGTATATTGACTCCTTATGCCGTTCCGTTGCTGATTCTTTTATTCATATTGAGTTTTTTCTTTGGGATGTTTGCCCTTTTTGGTGGACGAGCAGCTAATATAGGTAATGCAGCTTTGATCGGTGCTACGTTTTCTTTGTCGCAGGTGAATGATGTGACAGGCGCCTTTATCTTTTCTTCCTACATGTTGTGCGGAGGGGTTTGGTATATGCTTATGGCTTTGTTTTTTTGGCGTATTAGTCCTTATCGTGTTGCACAGCAGACGTTAGGAGCCAGTGTTGAAGAGGTAGGGAAGTATTTGATTTTAAAATCAACCTTATTTGGAGAAAGTAAATTCAAGGAGCAGATCATTCGGGAGTTAATTGACCAGGAGGTAGAAGTAGCTCGTCAGCAACAAGGTAGTCGTGAACTTTTGCTGGGGAGGCGCTCAGCAATAGAAGGAACCTCCAGAGTAGGACGTGCATTGGTACATATCCTACGGAATACGGTAGATATATTTGAGGCTTCCATGGCCAAGCATTATTCTTACGATGAGCTTTATCGGTTTTTTAGGGAATATCATGTGTTGACTTATTATCAGGATTTACTAGAGCATTTAGGGAGTGAGGTGCAGGCTTTAGGACAGGCGGTGTCCGCTCAAAAACAATTTGTTTATCAGAAAGAGAAAACCAAATCTTTGATAGAAGCATTGGATGAGGCAGTAAAACGCTTGAAAGGACAAACGTTGACACAAGAGAATATATCTTATTTTGTGGCCCTTAATAATATTCTCAGGAACTGTAAGTATTTACACAGGTTGGTAGAGCAAACAAGTCGCTATACGGCCTTGGAGGATAGAGATCTGGAGCTAGAGACGGGAGTTATGGATTTATCTTACTTCTTGCCTAAAAGTAATATAGGGTGGACGAGATGGGCGATGAACTTCAACTTGAAGTCCGCCTATTTCAGGCATAGTATTCGTTTAGCAATTTCTGTGTGTCTGGGATACTTGCTGAGTATGCTGCTCCATTTGGAACAGGGATATTGGGTGGTATTGACTATTGTTGTTATTCTGAAGCCAGATTACAGTACTACAAAACAAAGAAGCTTACAGAGGGTGTTGGGAACTGTCATAGGAGGCGTGGTGGCTATTTTTATGATGCAATGGAACCCTCCAGAAGAGTTGATTATTTTCTTAGTGGTATTTACGACATGGGGTACTTTCTCCTTTTTAAGTTACAACTATACCTTGGGGGTTATATTTATTACTCCCTTTGTATTATGGCTTTTCTACTTAGGAAATACTTCTTCTGTATACTTGGCCTCAGTACGTATAGAGAATAGCCTTCTGGGAGGAGGAATAGCTTGGTTAGCCAATTATTTTATTCTTCCTAATTGGACACACCTCCGGTTAAAGGAGTTTATGCTTTTAGGGGTACAAGCCAATATCAATTATTTTGAAGCTGTAGTTAACTTCTATAGCGATAAGGAGAGTTCCTCAGAGGAATATAAGCTCAGACGAAAAGATGTACATATTCATATCACTAATCTGATGTCCGCTTTTCAGGGTTTATTGAAAGAGCCGTCAAGGAACAAGACCTTTACGTCCTTAACGTATGACTTTGTTGTCATTAATCAGTCCTTGGCTGCTCATATTGCTACCTTGGCGATTTATGGTCCTCGTTTAAGGGGGAGGTATCAGTTGAGTATTCTTGATAAGTTAAAGCAGGAGGTGACAGATTCCTTACAGCTTTCTCTTCAATATCTACGTGGGGATGCTCAAGGAAACGTATTGGCGGGGGAGAGAGGGAGCCAGTTACGAGAGTTTTCAGGAGAAGTGGAGCGATTGCTAGAGTTACGATGGGGAGAATTGAATACTGGAGAAATGCCTGAGGAAAGTGTTAAAAAGAAATCTCATGACCTGTCTCTAATCAGGGATCAGTTGAGGTATATCTTTGAAAATGTGGAGGACTTACTTTTCATTTCCCAAAAAATAGGGGCCCTTTATGAGAATAAAGAGCCCCGAAGAAATTGATCAGGTTTTTTGTTTCTTTTTCTTAGCTGCTGGAAACAGAATGTTATTTAGAATAAGACGATAGCCTGGGGAGTTGGGGTGGAGGTTAAGGTCTGTTGGTTCCTCTCCTACGAAGTGACGATAGTCCTCTGGGTCGTGTCCTCCGTAGAAGGTCCAGGTGCCTTTACCAAAGGTGCCGTGGATATATCTTGCTTCTTTTGCTTCCTTATTTTCTCCCATAACAATCACATCCTTTTTTATCAAATGATTTTTGAATGCAGTGGTTTGCCCCATAAATCCTTTAATCAGTTTTTGATGGTTTTGGGTGAGCATAGTTGGAATAGGGTCCCATTTGGCAGAGAAGGTAAATAACTTGAAGAAATCATTTCCTTCCCTTAGTCCTCTTTCATAAGACTGATTATCAATTTCAGAATATTCGTATTGATAAGGGTCAAGCTTTAGCTTGAAGTCCTCAAAGGCAAATGTATTGCTGTAATTTAATTTGCTTTGGGCGTTAGGGTCAGGAGCGTCTCCATCATACATATAATCACAGATATCCACTCCGTCTGCAGCAAGGGCAATGTCATAGGTGTCTGTGGCGGAACACATCGCAAATAAGAACCCTCCTCCTGCACAGAAGTTACGGATCTTTTTGACCACAGCCCCCTTTAGTTGAGAAACCTTTTGAAAGCCATGTTTACGGGCAGATTCTTCAAACTGCCTTTGAGCTTCTTTATACCAGTCTTCTCGCCCGTAGGTAGCATAAAACTTTCCATATTGCCCAGTGAAGTCTTCGTGGTGTAAGTGAAGCCAATCATAGCGTGGAAGTTGCTCTGTCATGACATCATCGTCAAAAATGATGTCATAAGGAATTTCTGCATAGGTAAGTACCAAGGTGACTGCATCGTCCCAAGGCTGTTTGTTGGGAGGAGAGTATACGGCTATCTTAGGTGCTTTTTCCAGCTTCATGACATCCATATTGGCTTCTGGATTTTCGATAGCCTTTTTAATATTAAGGGCCTCGGCATCGGAAATGACTTGATAACTGACACCTCTTATGATTAATTCGTTTTCAAATGCTTGAAGGTATTCAAACATAAAGCTTCCACCTTTATAGTTGAGTAACCATTCAGCAGACTCTTCTTGCTCAAGTACCCAGAAAGTGATTCCATAAGCTTTTAGATGATTTTCTTGCGTATCATCCATAGGGATCAATAAATAGTTGGCATGAAGTGGGAGGTGTGTAATAAGGGTGATAAGGATTAAGAATAGTTTCTTCATAGTGGTTTGGGATATGACCTGAGTGGCCTTTAGAGATAGTTGGTGTGTGTTTTAATCTCAATATGTAAAAGCCTGTAACCTAGAAAACTTCAATAATAGCTGAGATAAAATCTATGTTTTGTATACATAGAAAATGTATACTAACAGTTTAAGCAATTGAGAGACGATATTCAATATGTAAACTGTGGCACTTTATAGAGAACATTGCATGCTTTAAGCTTATTAGCAGAATACAAATTTTCAGATAACAGGTAAGGAAAGAAAGTGATTAAGCGAGTAAGGTATAATGCAAAAAAAAGGAAGCCGACAATGATATGTCGACTTCCTGTACACTTGAATATTGGCTAAGTGTAATTTCGTCTTATGAAGACTGTACCGTTACGTTGGTACTTTCAAAGATCTTGTCTGCAGAAGAAGCTACAAACCCGGAGAATAATTCACCGTCAGCTTTAGGGTAACGCTTTGCAAACTCGTAGTAGCAGGCAGGGATTTCATACGTGCCTTCTACAAATTCGATTGACAGCTTGTCAGCCAAAATGCTCGATTGCTCCAATAGTTGCTCAGGCGTACCTTTGATCTCCCCACCAGAAGCATTCATCTTGAATCCGTTGTCTTTTAATAGTGTGTTCACTTCCTCTACACTATCAAAATGCTGCAACGGGTTGATGTATACTGTAAAGTGGTTGGTACAGAAACCATATACGTACATCCATGCCGCATACTCTGACTCTTCCAATAGACGTTGGTAAACTCCGTAAGAAGGTTTTCCCCAAAGACGTCCTTTGAATGCTAGCTCTTTTGGATCGATGTCATCAACACCTGAAATCGCCATACAAGAGTCTACAATTTCTTGTAGGTACTCACTGCATTGTTCCAATCTCAGTTCACTGATGAAGATTCTAGGAGCATTTTTGTCGGTTTTGTGTTCGTAGTGCTTTGCGAAAAGTTTTTTCGCCTCAAAAACATACTCACCTTTTGCTTCGTACCCACATGCCAGGAATGCCTCAGACATTTTATCAACATTAACCCTAGGGTCGTTGAATGTTCTCAGGGCGATGTGGTCATTTTCGACTGTTTCACCTTTGTCCAAGAATAGTTGATGGACCTTTTTTGCTGAGGGCGCCAGTTCTACGTACTGTTCCCATAGCTTCTCGAGTAATTGATCTTTGTTCATGTTACTGCTAATTGTCAATATGCGTTGATTTCACCGTAAAGATAGTCAGTATCACTTTTTGTAACCTTAATAATTGAGGTGTTTTTTATTTTTTTTATAATTTTGTGTCAATATGTGTATGGTAAACTTTTGTTAAGCGTTAAAATGACACTTTTTTAATGGAAAATCAATCAATGGACTATCCAATAGACTACACAGACCGCCAAATCATCAAAGAACTTTTACGAAACGGAAGGAAGTCTTACTTACAAATTGCTCGTGATCTAAATATATCAAACTCCTTGGTGCATCAAAGAATCAATAAGATGATGGATGCCGGGATTATCTCTTCTCCTAGTTTAGGAATTGCTCCTCAAAAGCTAGGATGGGCATGTTGTGCTTTTGTGAATGTGATTGTCAAAGAAGGTAGAATGGTGAAGCAGGTGATCGAAGAGCTGAAAAGTATAGAGGAGGTGGTTGAGTGTCATTATGTTAGTGGAGGATATACCTTGATTCTTAAAGTATATACCAAAAGTAGTGAGCATCTTAGTGCGCTCTTAATGAATACGCTAACTAATATAGAAGGAGTGGCCTCTACAGAGACCAATATTGTTTTTTCTACTTCATTTGAGAGAAATGTGCCCATAGATTAATATTGAAACCATAAATATTGATATTTTAGGGAAATCATTGTTGCATTCTAATACTATATTAAAAAATGAAAAAAGCGATTCTGCAGAGAAATGATTACCTGACCAAAGAAACCTTGGGTGAACTAGTATTACTAGACGAGGGAGGATTGGAACTTTTTAGGTGTAAAACCTTAGAATTGCCATGGCTTGATAACCAAAATAGAATCTCTTGCATTCCTACTGGACAATACAAAGCCGTTTTTAGAACCTTCGGGAAATACGCTAACCGTTCGTTTCATATACAGCAGTTAGACGGAAGTGAGGTGCCAGGTAGGGCAGGTATATTGATTCATACGGGTAATTTTTATACCCATACCAAAGGATGTATTCTTGTGGGAGCATCTTATGGACACTTAAAAAGAAGACAGGATGGAAAGATGGTCGATGATAACATCTTGGATATCCTAAGTTCAGGACCAACGTTTGAAGCCCTGTGCGCCGTGGTACCAGAACAAGAGTTCTTGCTAGAGATTAAGGGAACACAACCTCCTTTGGCAATCCCTACCCCAGAAGCGGAAGAGGAGGAGTTATACCGTCCGTTTGAACCTAACGATAAGGCGGTGGTAAGTGTATCTTCTTATCTTAATCTAAGAGAGTCGCCCAATAAGGATGCGTCGATCTTGTCTCGCCTGAAAGATGGAACCTCTGTGGATGTACTGGAACTAGAAGGAGGATGGGCGAAAGTATTTACGGTTGCAGTCCAAGGTTGGGTGTCCGGAGACTATGTCGATAAAGATGGAGAAACAGGAGTAGTAGCCACTCAAGGAGGCAATCTAAATGTCCGAGAAAAAGCAGAGGCTTCTGCGGAACTGGTAGATCGCTTGTCCAAAGGGACAGAAGTGAAGATACTGGAGGAAAAAGAGGGGTGGTATAAGATAGCGGCAGGAGCGCTAGAAGGATATGTTTATGGTGAATACCTTTCCAAATAAAGTAAAAGGTAAAAGGTATAAAGTAAAAGGTGAAAAACCATAACCTCTTACTTTATACCTTTTACCTCTTACTTTATACCTCTTACTTCTTACCTTTTACCTTATATTATATGAATTGCGTTTATAAGTTCCTGTGGGGGATTTTACTCTATTTTTACTTATCTACAACCCTCTTGGGACAAGAGACAGCATCCGTATTGCTTGAGCATACGGACAGGGTTTATGCGGTTGGAGGAAATACTACTTACTTCATTACCTTGGATGAAGGTTTAGAGGTTTCGGAAGTGATGCGACTTCATCAGCAAGGGCAATTTATAGCTTCGGGGACTGAGTATCTTAATTTTGGAGATCAAAATGCGATCGTTTGGTGTGCAGTTACTTTGGATAAAAAAGTTGGAAACGATCAGCAATGGCTGTTGGAGGTAGGAGCTGAACATGCCGAATCTATACAGCTGTACTATACTGATGAGAAGAACGCTATTTACTTTGAGGAATTAGGTTTGTCCAAGCCTTTTAGTCATCGGGCAATGCCTTTGGCAAATATGCTTTTTAGACTACCTGGATTTCAAGGAGAGAAAACATTTTTTTTCAGGATAAAGTCAGACTTTCTTCAGTTTCCTGTTGAGGTAGGAACGGCCACCGCTTTTTTAGAGAAGCAACACCGTAAAGACCTGTTTTATGGAGCCTTTTATGGTATTTTACTATTTATGGCGATGTATAATATGTTCCTGTTTTTCTCAACAAAAGAAAAAATATATGCCATCTATGCGGTTTACTGCATTGTTGTAGGGTTATTTAATGCTTACCTCACAGGACATGGAGTGGAGTTTCTATGGCCTAATAATACTTGGTCGGCAACCAAAGGATCTATTTTATCTGCTTTGCATGGCATTTTTACACTGGTGATGGTCCTTTATTTTTTGGAGATCAAAAAGCACCTGCCGTCAGTGTATAAGTTATTTCTGATTTGTTTGGCTGTTTTCGGCCTTTCTATGGTAATAGGTCTTATGGGGGTGAAAGTTGTCGCTTCTACTATAAATCAGATCAATTCATTTTTCTTGATGGTCTTGGTGATCTATGTATCCATTTATGCTATTGTTAAGGGGTATAGACCAGCAATGTTATTTTTAATTGGATGGATTACCTATATGTGGTCGGGAATGTTTTTCGTCTTTGGCACACAAGGTATTATTACGTATACAGGATTCCACGATTATATATTGCAGGTGAGTTTTTTGGTGGAGTTAATATTCCTTTCGTTGGCCTTTGGGTATAAGCTTAATCTCTATAAGAGCAGTTCTGATAGAGCACAATTACAACTAATACAGTCTATTAAAGAGAAAAAAGCGCTCGTAGAACAGCATAATGTTCATTTACAAAAAGAAGTAGCTGTACAGACAGAAGAGTTGAGAAGTGCCAATGAAGAATTATCTATGATTCTGGATACCGTAGAGCAACAAAAGGCCTTGATTGAAAAGAAGAGTAAAAGCTTAACAGAAAGTATTAATTATGCCAAAAGAATACAGTCTGCAATCTTACCTTCTCAGGAGCGATTGAAAGAATACTTGCCGGAGCATTTTGTATTGTACTTACCAAAAGATACCGTAAGTGGAGACTTTTATTGGGTAAGAGAAGTAGAGGGAAAAGTCGTTGTAGCCGTAATGGATTGTACTGGACATGGAATACCAGGAGCTTTCATGTCCCTGATAGGAAATAGCCTTTTAAGGGAGATTGTCCTGCAAGGAAAGGAAACGAGAGCAGCCCAGATTATTTATCAACTGAATAGAGGAGTCAAAGAAATACTTAGCGTACAAGAGACTGGTGTACTGGATGGGATGGATGTTTCTATTTGTGTTATCGATCCTCAGGAAGGAGTATTGACTTTTTCAGGCGCCAAACAAGCCTTAATGTATGTTGAAGATGGAGTGCTTCATGTATTGAAAGGCAACCGCTTTGTGGTTGGAAGTAGCAATGAAGCGAATATACCTCCTTTGAAGTCTTATCGTATGTCCTTAGATAAGGAGCGTACTTATTATTTATGCAGTGATGGATATGCCGATCAATTCGGGGAAGTGACCAATAAAAAGTATTTCCAAAAACGATTGAGAGAATTTTTCCTTTTGATTCATCAGGACAAGATGGAACTGCAGCAAAAGAAACTTTACGATAATTTTCAAAACTGGAAAGGTAACTTAGCTCAGTTAGATGATTTGCTGGTGATGGGCTTCCGTTATACGAGGAAGAAGATACAGGAAAGAGAGTAATCCACAGAAGAAATCACCCCTCAAGAATGTTCATAATGTTTAGGTGAGCTTCGCTCGTTCATGATGTTTAGTTGTTGAATTTTAGTTCAAATATTTTACACTACTCACAAATCATGTGATAGTCACTAAAGGTGAAATTTAACTAAACATCATGAACGAGCGAAGCTCACCTAAACATTATGAACACAAACTTAGCCTGCTTTTTAGATTAAATTATTGATGATTAATTATAATAATAACCTTGTGAACTTAGAATTTGAAACAATCCCATTTGAAGCTTACGATGGATTCAAGTGTAATTTGAAACGTGTGATTACAGAGAAACCATCCACGTTAGGTCCACTACTTTTTGTACACGGGTCAGGTGTACGGTCTAATCTTTTTAATGCGCCGAATGAAACCAATATATTGAAAATGGCTTCAGCGGCAGGGTATGATGTGTGGGTAGAAAACTGGAGGGCGAGTATTGAGTTTGAGCCTAATGAGTGGGACTTGGATACTGCAGCTATCAATGATCACCCTGCGGCAGTAGAGAAAAACAAATAGATGCAGACTGCTAGTGAAATAATTAGTGAAGATTCCCGTGAGGAACAAATCGCACAAACAGGTATCCTGTTTTCCGAAACCATGAGTGGTATGTGTCAATGGAAGCCACAATACACAGTACAAGAAGAGCAGTCTTCTTTAGCTATAACAGTGGATGTCTGTATCTCAAACCTTGATCAATGGAATGATTCAGCTATAAGTTATAAAGGAACATTCGAAGGGACGGTTCGTATAGGGAGTTGGAAAGGTAAACTCACAGATGGAAGTGTCAGCTTATTTGACAAGGATCATTCAGGAAATGCTTCTAAGGTAATGTATTATGGACTCTCATTTGAAAAAGAAGGAGAGCAATATACGCTGGAAGGGAAGAAGTACTTAGGCAACAATATCCTAAAGATGTGGTGGGAAACAACCACTTTAAAGGTTATCATTAAAAACGAACAGCAAGTGGTCGTAGGAGAGGGGACTTTAAGACTATCTCCACAGGCTTTTATGAAGCAGTTGTCGACTATGCGAGCAGTAGTTCCTTCCAACAAGCCTGCGAAGCGACTGAAAGTATTTTCAGCTTTTATTGCCGGCTTTACCATAAAACTACTGACAGCATATAGGTAGGGGCAGTTTTTAATTTTCAATGATTAATTTTCAATTATCAATATATGATAGCAATTAGAGCGCTTCTGAATCAGTGTTCCAAATAGGCTCTTATATCCTGAGCGAAAGCTCAGCAAATAAATGAAAATTGAAAATTGATCATTGAAAATTAACAACCCCTGCAATAGCAATTTTTATAGTGAAGTATCCTTGCTCACTATAAACACCATCATCGTCTTTCGCTCAAAAGGATCGATTTTTTCATAGATCAATTCCAGGTCAGGAAAGACTTCCATTAAGGATTTAGCGTTTCGCTTTTCTGAAATTAAGTATCCTTCCGGATGTTGAGCGAAATAGTTGGATAATTCCTCCTTGGTTTCCAGCTTTGGAAGCGTCTTTTGGAGGTTAAAAGGAAGTGCCTGATTCATTCGTCCATAGTAAGCAAAGGTGCGAGTAGTATCCAGTTTGGCTAATCCATCGACGACAGGAGTTTGCTGATCCATGGCAGGAAGAACGACATAAGTCGCGACTTGGGAAAGTAATAGAAACCCAGCGACCATACTATAGATACTAAGTGTCTTATATCCTTTATAATAGTTGGATAAGGCTATGATGGCCGATATACTTAACACAGAGAAGTAAACACTAAGGTGCTTGATATCTTTTAGGACAGGGTCTTGTCCCAACCCTATGTATAAACCAATCGGAAGAATAACCATGATGCTGGTATAGCTCCATAAGATAATGCTGTCGGTTTTTGATTTTCCTTTCTGTAAAAAGTAAACGACATAATAGCCAATCAAAATACTGACAAAAGGATAGCAAGGTTCCGGATAAGTAGGAAGCTTGGTTTGGGACATGGAAAAGAAGACTACAAATACTCCCATCACCAATAGTGCAAACAATAGGAGAGGATTGGTGCTACGCTCTTTCCATGCTTTGATCGTTCCTTGGATCAGAAACAATGATAGGGGAAGCAATCCCGCCAATACGATGATTGGGATAATGATAAAGCTACCACCGTGCCCTTCCATGGTAGAGGTGAAGCGCCCAACATTGTGATTGAAGAAAAACTCTTGCAGCCATAGCCCATCCGTTTTTAAGCCAACCATGATATACCAAGGCAGGGCAATGATCAGAAATAATAGACTACCCAAGGGAACTTGTAAACGCAATAAAACAGGTATACTTAGTTGTTTAGTGAAAATAAGATAGAGTAGAAATACCAATCCCGGTAGCGCAATAGCCACAGGTCCTTTGGAAAGAACTGCGAATCCCAAGGCAATATAAATAAGGAAGATATGTCCCTTGTGATTCGTTTCCAAGCCACTGATAAAGGAAAAAAGTCCAAGAGTGACAAAGAAAATCAGAAATGGATCCGGTACGGCCAAATGAAACTGTAAAGCAATTTGTAGAGAAGAAAGAAGTGTTAATCCACTAAAAAAGGCCACTCGCTCATTGAGCAGTCTTTTGGTAAAAAAGAAAGTGGTCATCACAGTGAGAATCCCCATGATACCAGAAAAAAAACGGGCCCCAAAAGGGTTGACCCCAAATAATTGGTATCCTAACATCATAAACCAATAATGCAAAGGAGGCTTGTCAAAGCGCAAATCTCCATTGTATGTAGGAACAATCCATTCTCCGTTCGTTAGCATTTCTCGGGCACATTCGGCATTGCGAGCCTCATCGATAATGTAAATAGAGAAGCCCCAGGAGTTTGCAAAAAATATAACAATACTAATGAGTAGTAAAGAACCAGCAGTCCAGGTTAATTTCATTATTTAAAAGTTGTTAGAGCGTTTATTTTTGTCTTTATTGTACTATTCTCGGGTATAATATCTTTTTTCGAAGAGGAATAGTGCTGTAAAAAAGAGAAAAATTACCTAAACTCAAAGAAACAACTAGAACCTAAACTATAAAAATACAGGGAATATGCATTTATCTGTAGTGATTACATTACTCAATGAAGAGGATAATATTGCGCCATTGCTGGATAACATTCACCAATCTTTAAAAGGATATGATTACGAAGTCGTATTGGTTGATGATGGTTCTACAGACCGTACGGTAGAACGTATCAAAGAACTGGCTAATGAGCGGGTAAGGTTGGTTATCTTATCTAAGAATTTTGGACAAACCACGGCGATGGCTGCGGGAATTGACCAGGCAAGAGGGACTTATATTGTGACCATGGATGGGGATCTTCAAAATGATGCCTCAGATATTCCGTTGATGCTGGATCGACTGGAACAGGAGAACATGGACGTAGTGGCGGGAATTCGAGCTAAGCGTAAAGACGGTATGCTACTTAGAAAGCTCCCTAGCAAGATTGCTAACGGTTTGATTCGACGTCTCACAGGGGTTTACCTGCACGATTATGGCTGTACGCTAAAAGTATTTAAGAAAAATATAGCAAAGAACTTAGGACTTTACGGAGAACTACACCGTTTCATCCCGGTATTGGCGCAGATCCAAGGGGGACGCATGATGGAGATGCCGGTTAAGCACCATGCCCGTATTCATGGAGCGTCCAAGTATGGATTGGGGCGTACCACCAAGGTGATGACAGACCTTATCTTAATGGTTTTCTTGCAGCGTTACCTACAGAAGCCTATTCATTTGTTTGGAGGGCTGGGGTTGCTGTCTGGATTTGCAGGAGGGGTGATTAACCTATACCTTCTGATTGAGAAATTGATGGGAGCGGATATCTGGGGACGTCCACTGCTTATCTTGGGAGTGACCTTGATCTTGGCAGGGATACAATTCTTTTTCTTTGGATTAATTGCTGAAATTCTGGTAAGGATTTACTTCGAGTCTCAACAGAAAAAAACCTACTATGTTAGAGAAGTATTTAACCCCGCCGCAGAAGAAGCTCATTAAATTTGCGCTCAAGTTATTGTTGACCATAGGGGCCGTTTACCTGGTTACCCAAAAGATAGAAATGGATAAAGCCTGGGAGGTGCTCAAAGGAGCATCGCCTTGGGCTTTATTCGTTGCTTTTCTATTTTTTAATTTTTCCAAGATTAGCAGTGCCTTTCGATTACATCTCTTCTTGAAGGCGATCGATATAGGGGTAACTGCACTTCTGAACCTGAAGCTATATTACCTCGGAATGTTCTATAACTTATTTCTTCCCGGAGGAATAGGAGGAGATGGGTATAAGATTTTCTTGCTAGGAAAATGGTATACCATACCGCGTACCAAAATTTTTCAGGCCCTATTGCTGGATCGACTAAATGGCATGATGGCCTTAGGGATTTACGCTTTATTATTGATTACTTTCCTGGGATATGACATGGGCTATCCGTTATGGGCAGGCCTAAGTTTGTTCATAGCCATTATTGCTTACCCAATCTTTGTGGTAGGCAGTCGATTAATCTTCAAAGCCACCGCCAATCCCAACCATAAGGCCTTCCAATGGTCCTTGCTGGTACAGCTTTTTCAACTGCTTTGTGCCTATTTCATTCTGCAAGCCTTAGGAGTTGATGAATACATTCCAGAATACCTTACGCTCTTCCTGATCTCTTCGATTGTCGCCATTATCCCTTTTACAGTAGGGGGCGTAGGAGCCCGTGAGCTGGTCTTTATCTATGCTGCAGCCTATACAGGGATTTCAGAGGAAAAGGCCGTAGTCTTTTCGATGTTGTTCTTTATGATTACGGCGCTGAGTTCTTTTACGGGAGTGGGGATGAAAGTGGAGGAGGGAGCTTAAGGAGAGGGTTATATTTAGGTAGATATATCATTGCAAGCCTCTTGTACGGCCGCGCCATTGGCGCGGCCGTACAAGAGGCGGATTTGTATGGTCTATAGCCCTTGTAGGCTTGTATTAATAAAAGAAAGCGATGGTATCTTTCTCCTGTCCTTTTTAACTTAACGGAATGTAGCAACTCCAGAGCTTATAACCCACCTCAAATCAAAATGTTATACCCCATAATCAATTATAAATAATGAAGCATATTCTATTATTTTTATCACTAATATTCTTTAAACAAACAGTTACTTTTGCTCAAACTGATAGTAGTTTTTTATATTTCCCAGATACCATAAGTATTACAAGCTTTCCAGTTGAAAGAATTGAAATTCAAAATGTACCTCAATCTTTTGAAAAGGGATACTTGAAGTATAATTTATTATTAGACTCAAATTTAACTGTAAAAAAATATCATTTAATAGGTGTGCTAGTAATATTAAAGAGTAATGAGAAAATTCTTTTAAAGAATATAAATAATTACAAATCAGGTGATTCCTCTGTTGAGGGAAAACATTACATTCCTTGGGAATATGTACCAGCATTTATCAGTAAAAATAAAAAGTATTTTAATTGGATAATTGAAAATACAGAACTTAGATATTCTTTATCATTAAAATCGTATCCTGATGAAATGAGTTACACTTTACATATACCTTTTTATAAGAAAGAGTAACCCTGTTCATTTATAGCATATTTGAATAGACAATATCAATGGGTTTACTAACCTTCCATTTTTTTACAAACATATTTGTTGGTGCAACCATTACATGGCGTGATTATCTTGTACCCAAAATGACGAAAGTCCAAGGACATCTTTGAACTAACATACTTTTGCGTTCCATTCCTAGCAAAGATAACTGAATTGTATGCTACTCAAACCCTGAAAGGGTGATATCACATAGGGGCGGATTTCAATCCGTCACTATACGGAATATGACGGATAAATATTCAACCTTAATCAACCCTAGGCGGAGATGAGGATTATTATAACGTTGGTTATTTATTCAACCTCCATTTTTCACTCATACCACCCGAGCGTGGACGCTCGGCGAAAGCGCTTTTAGGTCTTATCATTACATGACGTGGCTGAGCCTAAGACCAGTGTCGGGGGAATATCACCCATTACACGGTGTCCCCGTCGGGTAATCCTACAATATTACCTATTCCTTTTTACCCAAGCCTGTCCGTAGGGGCATTCCTGCAGGAATACCCCTACGGACAGGATCTGGCAATCAAACATTCCCCCTCCTCAAAGCCACCACCCCCAACAACGGACCTATAGCAAGAAAAGCAAAACCATAAGTGATCATGCCCTCTTCTTTCAGGTAGTTAAGCCATTGAATACTTACAATGGTGATGGCAAACCCAATACAGTTGACAATCGTTAGGGCCGTTCCCTTTGTAGCTGTAGGGGCATTGTTGGCAACCAGGGTGGAGAATAGGGGAGAGTCTGCGACAACAGTCATTCCCCAGATGAATAGGTAAAGGATAAAGATCGACCCAGAAGGGACCTGCAGCATGAATGGAGAGAGCAAGCAACATACCCCGGAACTGATCAAGGCTATTAAGGCGGTGCGTTGTGTCCCTATGACACTAGCGATATATCCCCCGATGACACAGGCAATACCGCCAATACCGATGATGCTAAAAGAGAGTAAGGGAATATTCCATTGAGCGGTGACAGGATGATGCTCTTGGTAAGTACTTAATAAAAGAGGGACAAATGCCCAAAATGCGTAAAGCTCCCACATATGTCCAAAATACCCGAAGGCGGCAGAACGAAACGAAGGATTGGTGAACACCTTGAAAAAAGCTAAGAGATCGACGGCCTGACTGCGCTTACGGTAGGGGCCATCCGGAACCAATAAGTATAAACAGGTACCACCTAAGGTGGCTAGCGCCGTCGTAATCCATATCACATATTCCCATGAAAATCCAACGGTCAGTGTTTTAAGGAAATGCGGAAAGGCAGTGCCTAACACCAATGCTCCTACCAAGAAGCCTAGGGATTTCCCTAATCCTTTATCAAAATAGTCAGCGGCAATTTTCATCCCTACAGGGTAAATACCTGCCAGAAAAAATCCTGTCATAAACCGTAAGAACAGCAGACTCCAAAGGGTATGTTCTTCCCATAATATTGACACATTAAAACCTGCGCCTAGTAGTGCACAACCCATAAACACCAGCGATGGAGAAAATCGATCGGAAATAGTCAGTAAGGCAAACAATAAGGTACCCATAATAAAACCTAGTTGTACGGCAGCGGTAAGGTGACCTAAGCTTCCTTCTGGAAGTTGAAAAGTGATAATTAGTTCGTTGATTACCCCATTGCCCGCAAACCAAAGGGACGTACAGCAGAACTGTGCAAGGACAATGACCGTTAAAAGAATTCGTTTGTTTTTCATGGCGTATAAGTGAACGCTAAAATATCATTAAATATTACTATCTTTTTCTCGTTATAGTATAAGACCCGAACCGAAAGGTTTGTTTTTATTTTTATTCAACTTAACCTTTTCCTGATGACCACGGACAGGGAACTATGGAACCAATTAAGGAGTGGAGAAGAAACTGCACTCAAAGAAATTTTCTCACAATACATTCAACTGCTATATAAATATGGCTACAAGTGCTGTCAGGATAGTGCTTTGGTAGAAGATGCCATACAAGACCTTTTCTTGAGGCTCTGGGAGAAAAGAAGTACGCTGGGGGAAACAGATGCAATTAAGTTTTACCTGATGTCTTCCTTGAAGCGAGACCTGTATCGTAGGATGAGCAGAAATAAGAATGTTTCTCTGGAAGAAGAGCATCAATCGATAGACTTTGTACTTGATTTTACGGTAGAAGACCAGATAGTTGCTGCTGAGGGAGATCGCATCAACAAGCAAAAGCTGGAGAAAACACTCAACAGTTTATCCAAACGACAAAAAGAGGTGATCTATCTACGCTTTTATTTAGAAATGAGCCCTGAAGAGGTGAGTGAGCTGATGCAGATTAGTAATCAGTCGGTAAGGAATCTCCAAAGTGAGGCGTTAAAAAAGATGAAGTCGGAGATGGGAGGAAGTGCCTTACTCTATTTTTTACTCTTTTTTTCAGTACAAAAGTGGTCCTGAGGTATTTCCTGAATAGGAATTGCCAAGAGACGTATCGTTGAAGGAATAGAAACGATAAGCAATAAACAATAAGCGATAAACCTAAACATAGAGATGAATTTCTCCATAGATAAATATTTAGATAATCCTGATTTTTGTGCCTGGGCCTTGGGAGATGAAACCCATAAAGCCTATTGGGAGCAATATATACAGGAGCACCCTGAGGAAAGGGAGGCGGTCATGTACGCCAAAAAGGTATTATGCCAAGGCGTAAAGGTAGAGGAAAGGGAACTGTCAGCTGAAAAAGTAACACAACTCTGGGGACGTATCGAGCAAGGTAGGCAGGGTACTTCTAAAGCCATTCCCAAATCCAGAAGTATCACTCCTTGGTGGACTTCAGTGGCGGCAGCATTATTGGTGATGGCTTTGGGAATAGGGTATTGGCTCAATCAGCAATCGGCATTGGTGACTATGCAAGCGTTGGCCATGGAACAAAAACAGGTGAAACTTCCCGATGGTTCTGAAGTTATGCTGAATGCTTATTCTACTGTGGAATTTTCCGAAGACGATTGGGAGAATGACCGTCGGGTGACCCTTCAAGGGGAAGCATTCTTTAAAGTGAAAAAGGGAAGTACCTTTTCAGTGGAAACCCCTCATGGAGAAGTGTCTGTACTAGGAACATCTTTTAATATCTATACCCGTGATAATGACTTTAAGGTCGTTTGTTATACCGGAAAGGTACAGGTAGCCTCCAAAGGTCAGAAGGAAATTCTAACCAAAGGTGAAAAGGTGGACCTGACAACCAAAGGTAAATTGCAGAAGCAGTCTACCCCTCAAAACCATGAAGAACCTGCCTGGATTTCGGGAACCTTTGATTTTGAACAGCAGCCATTGATACAGGTATTTGAGGAAATAGAGCGACAGTTTGGCGTCGAGATCAATGCCGAGAACCTGGGTCTTTCTACACGTTATTATACGGGGACCTTTATGAATAATGATTTGGAACTGGCCCTTTTAGTTGTACTAAAACCAATGGGGTTGTCTTATCAAGTAGAAGGGAAGAAGGTTCAAGTGTTTGAGAAGAAGTAGCATGTTGGGGTTTATCGTTTATTGCTTATCGTTTATTATTAATTATAAAGGGTAAGCGATAACCAATAAGCGATAAACGAAACCAACTACAAGGAAAATATATGATTATCAAGACTATAAAGCTTACCATTGCGCTCTGTATATTATCTACTGTTTTTCTACAGGCACAAGAAGCTATTATCCCAGTTTCCAAATGGAGTGGGGATTATCGTAATATACCTTTAGAAACCGTTTTTAGGGAGCTAAAACAACAAGGATATTATGTGTCATACGACCCTGAAAAAGTTAAGGAGATTAGTGTAACGATTTCTTTTCAAGAACTGGAGATCAAAGAAGCAATACAGCAATTGTTATCTTCCACACCCCTTTCATTTGACCTGATTAATGGAAAACATGTGGTGATCTATCGAAAAGATGAAGCGCCTCGTGTGACCCTTAAACAATATGTTCTGGATGCGGAGACGAAGGCCCCCTTGCCTTTTGCAATGGTAGCTATGCAGCAGGAGCAAAAAGGAATACTGACAGGAGAAGATGGTAGCTTTACCTTATCGCCAAGGAAGACGGATACCCTGAGTATTCGGTATGTGGGGTTTCAGCCTGTGCAGATTGCTGTGCGTGATTTTATGGGTGATGCTCCCATTCTCTTGCGTAAATCAGTCTTGCAGATGGAGGCGCTGGAAGTTTTGGAAAAAGATTCTTTGGAAGGATTCTCTTCTGAAGGACAAGCTTCAGCAGTGAAGGTGGAGAAGTCCGTCGTTTCTGGGTTGGCAGCCGCTACAGAGGATAATGCCCTCTATGCCTTACAGATGTTGCCGGGAGTAGAACGGACGGGAGGAGGAGCGTCTTTACAAGTAAGGGGAGGAACTGCCGACCAAAACCTCACCTTGGCCGATGGGTTTACCGTATTTCAATGGGAGCATTACTTTGGGCTTTTCAATGTTTTTAATCCTGCAGTAGTTGATAGCCTGACATTATTAAAAGGAGGGTTTGATTCCCGATACGGCGCAAGGGTATCCAGTATTTTAGATATTCATTTAAAGGAGCCCTACTTTCAACGGGTAGAGGGGGAGGTGAGTTTGCAGTTACTTCAAGCCAGTGCTAACCTATCATTTCCTATTGTAAAAAATAAATTATCCTTGCTTTTGGCGGGCAGAACATCTCATCCATTATGGGGGAAACTGACTGCTGACCTTACGGAGGAGGAAGTTATGCTGCGTCCGGCAGATCGTTACGACCAAGGAACGGCTACCGGCGATTTTTATGTGCACCAGCTTCGTCCACAAACGACTTATAATGATTGGAATGTAAAGTTACTATGGAGGCCCCATACAGATCACCTATTGACCTTAAGTGTCTTGGGAGCAGAAGATCATTTCAGAAGTCAGTTAACTACAGCTCCCCAAAATATGAGTGCTGTCAGGCAGTATACTTCTTGGGATAGGCGACATTGGTCTAACACAGGGGCTAGTTTAAGCTGGTTGTCTTTTCACCCTTTAGGAGAGTGGCATGTTCGGGCTTCATACTCTGGTTTTAAGCAGCGGATGGAGCGGGAAGAACGATTTCGTCGCAGAATATTGCCTGAAAATACTCGGATGAACCGGGAGTACCAGCATCTTGAAGAGCTTTCTTTCAAACCAAAAATATTGGTGAATACCCCCGTTGGTCTTTTAGATGCAGGGGCTGTGCTTCAACATAACCAACTGGATTATACCCTGATCAAAAGGGATCAACTTCAAGAAAGTGAGCAACTATCAGCAGCGACGTCTACGGGTGTATTTGCCCAGTTAATGCCTCAAATAGGAGAGTTATCCTTAAAGGTAGGAGGAAGAGGGTGGTATTATCAGCCTACCGGAAAGTGGTATTGGGCCCCTCGTTTGTCAGGAGAGCTAGGCAACCAAGAACAATGGATAAGGGGAAAGTTTGCCTTGGGAAGGTATTATCAGTTCATGCATCAGATATCGGACCCTTTAAGTAATGATATGCTATGGTTGCTTTCGGACGATATCAATATTCCTGTCCTCCAGTCCGATCATTTAATCGGAGGAGTAAATATTGGAAAAGGAAAAGGCCGATTGGATGCTGAGGTATACCTAAAAAGAACCAATGGCGCCATTTCCGATATAGCTTTCCGTAGCCCAGAGTACCGTAACCTATTACAAGGAACAGGCCTTTCGAGAGGGGTGGATGTTTTTTACGAATGGAAAGGGAAATATATCGACTATTATGTTGCCTACGCGATCAACCACAGAAAAAGGCGTTACAATGCCGAAGTACATGAAGATGCCCTAACCAACTCATGGCAGTTGGCCAGTACCTATCACTATAAAGCCTTTTCTATAGGTGCAACCTGGAACTGGAGCCGCAATGATTACGAGATCAGGGGACTTCCCGAACGGGCCACTGAAGATCGACCATTGCTTCAATTAGCCTTGGAGCCATTTGATATCCCCGTGTATCATCGACTGGATCTTTCTTCCCAATATCATTTCTCAATAGCCAAAAAACTAGACGCCAAAGTAGCACTCACTGTATATGATGTGTATGACCGAAGGAATCTGGAAGAGCGACAGTTGCAATACGTTCCTTATTATGATAAGACCTTGATTGCCCGAAAGGAATTTATTTTGACAGACATTTATCAGACGGGAATGCTAACAAACTTATCATTTAGCGTACGTTTTTGATTGTTCATATTGTTTAGCTTCGCTCGTTCATGTTGTTTAGTTGTTTGTCTCTAAATACTGGTTGTAGTGTGGACGCTATGACCACATTCCTAATACTAGTCTTAGGGTCCTCCCTAAGACTCCCTGCCCTGATCTTAGGCTCATTAAGTTTGAATATTTATCCGTCATATTCCGTATAGTGACGGATTGAAATCCGCCCCTATGTGATGTCACCCTTTCAGGGTTTTATGATATAATCCCGAAGGGATGACATCACATAGAGGTGGGTTTATTAAGGTTGAATAATTAACCGACATAAATGTTTCCCTCAACTTCGCCTAGGGCTAAAGCCCCAGGCTCTTTAAGAAGTGCCACTTCGTGGCGAGCTATTCTAGCGTATACTGCAAAAAAGATTGAATTGATAACCGCAAAGCGGTATCTCTAAAAGAGCCTGGGGTTTTAACCCTAGGCGAGGGTGGAGATAACTACTGTGTCGGTTATTTATTCAATCTTAATCAACCCATCTCTTCACGTAAGAAGTGTGTCGGTTAATTATTCAACCTCCCCCGCCCTAGTCTTAGGCTCTAGCCTAAGACCTACAAGCGCTTTCACTGAGCGTCCACGCTCGGCTTTTCTTATTATGACAGACTACCGTTTTATAAATTATTGGATCATAGTCTTCTTGCCGTGAGGCAAGAAGCAATATGTTGCGATAGGATCGAAAACAGCCTATTTGCACCTAGTGCTTTATATTAAGTATTGATAACGAATGAGTTACCGTTTTAGAAAAATACTCCCCCCATAATTATTACATATCGCTCCTGATTAAATTAGCTTTTCCTAACTCCTAACTCCTAACTCCTAACTCCTAACTCCTAACTCCTAACTCCTAAACCTCACAAAAAACGTAGCCCCTTGCCCCAAAACAGACTCACACCAAATCTCTCCTTTCATGGCTTCCGTAAATTTCTTGGCAATGGAAAGTCCTAGTCCGGTAGACTGTTCTCCGGCAGTAGGTTGCGCTCCAAGACGCTGGAACTTGCCGAATAGACGCTTTTGATCCTCTTCTGAAATACCCGGTCCTTGATCCTGTATAGCACAAAGGATATTACCTTCTTCCTGGCGTACCGTTACGAGGATACGCTGCCCCATAGGAGAAAATTTAATGGCATTGCTCAGTAGGTTCTCAATTACTTGCGAATAATAATCCTTATCCACGATGGCTGTTGCCGGACTGATCTTAGGAATGATAAGAATATTCTTTTTCCCGGCTGTAGCTTTCAGTTGTTCTACCACATTGTTGGTTAGCTCATCAATGGAGTAGGTCGCTAGCGAGAGGTTAAAGTGTCCTGATTCTATGGCTTTAATATCCAGAATACGTTGGATCATATTATTCATACGTCCTAAAGCACCTTGTATTCCTTGCAGACAAAGGACCTCATCCTCTTCTTTATCCTCACAGTCGCTGATCAGCAGTTCCGATAACGACAGGGCACTCGCTAGGGGATTACGAAGATCGTGTGCCACAATACCAATCAGATGGTTTTTCTCCTCATTCAGTTCCGTAAGGGATTGATTTTTCTCCTGTATTTCCAGGCTTTGGCTTTCCAGCTGTAGGTTCTTGGTATTGATCTCCTGATTGATCAACCATAATCGCTGACTCAGTTTTTGCTGTTTCTTACGTTTGTGATATAGGTAAACGATCAATAATAATAGTCCCAAGGCCAATAGCATCACCGCAATATTGAGGTAGCGTTGTAAGCGAATGGTTTCTGCTTGAAGTGCTTTACTGTCTTTGAGCAGTTGGTTTTCCATCTCTTTTTTGCGCATAGCAATACGCCCCTCCATAATGGCAATTTCCTCTCCCTTGTTTTTTTGGTAGAGACTATCTTGATAGTCAGCAAAAATCTTATGGTAGAACAGTGCACTTTTATAGTCATTTTTACGCTCATAGACTTCTGCGATAATACTACTGGAACGGGTGATAGCATCCTTGATTCCTATTTCGACAGCTTGATGGTGTGCATACTGTGCATAGTGCATGGCGCTGTCGAGGTTATTTCTGCTTAGGTGAATGGCTGCTATATTTAGCTTGATCATGGACAAAGCCCATTGGTCGTGTTGTTTACTAAGGATGTCATGAGAAGCGTAGTATTTCTTTAGTGCACTTTCGGTATCGCCTGTTTTTTCATAAACCAGAGCCTGATCATTATAGGTATAGGCTAATAGCCTAGGTCTTCCCAGTTGTTGACGTATCGCCAGTTCTTTTTCATGGAAATATAGGGAAGAATCCAGTTGCTCTTTAAAGAAAAAGAGATTGGCCATATTACTGTAAGCGTAAGATAGGGCGGCTGGATGCCCAATTTCCTCCAATAATTTCAATCCTTTACGGTAGGCAGGTTCTGCTCGCTCATAGTTTTCTTGTGCTTCGAAGGCTTTACCGATATTCTGAATCGTTCCTGCGTAGGATAGGGTATCTTGTAATTGCTCGTAGATATGCAGGGCCTCATAATAGTTTTTCAGGGCGGTAGTATATTCGGACTTAAAGAAATATAGGTTTCCCTTTTGCTTGTACATACTCCCCAGCAGTGGTTGGTTTTGTAGCATACTGGAGAGTTCTAATCCTTCATTAATATAAAGAAGAGCAGAGTCCGGATTATTACTATAATAAGTGCGGGCAATTTTTCCGAGCGTTTGAATATAACTGCTATCTTTTTCAGTGTTCTGTAACGTCAGTAACAGGCTATCCCTTGCCTCCTTTATTTGTGCTTGTAAAGCAACAGAGGAGTAGAGTATAAAGATTATGGTTAGAAGCCCTGAAAAAGATAATCTTGTACGCATAAACTTATGATGTAATAGGTAAAAGAGGTACTTCCACTCCCAGGAGCAGAATGTATAATAGAAATTTGTTGAAAAATAAAGAAAGCTCCTTGTATTATTGTAACATTTCTGTGATTTTTTTGTAATACCTTTAAGGCAGTGAGCAGTGAGCAGTGAGCAGTGAGCAGTGAGCAGTGAGCAGTGAGCAGTGAGCAGTGAGCAGTGAGCAGTGAGCAGTGAGCAGTGAGCAGTGAGCAGTGAGCAGTGAAGAATGAAAACTCATAACTCATAACTCATAACTCATAACTCACAACTCATCACTCCAAATTCATAACTAAAAAGAAATATGCGATTACTAAAAATAGGAGGGGCTGAACTGAACCAGACCCCCATGGATTGGGAGAGAAACAAGCAGAATATTCTGGATAGTATAGCAGAAGCCAGAAAGCAGCAAATCTCGGTACTTTGCTTGCCGGAACTGTGTATTACAGGATATGGATGTGAGGATGCTTTTTATGCGCAAGGAATGCAGCATACCGCAGTGGAAGTGCTGCACGAAATATTACCTCACACTAAGGATATGGTCGTTTCAGTAGGGTTGCCGTTGGTGTATCAAAACAGGATTTTTAATACGGCAGCCTTATTGGTCAATGGTAAAATTGCGGGATTTGCCGCTAAGCGATTTTTGGCAGGGAATGGTATTCATTATGAACCCCGTTGGTTTACTCCCTGGACGGCCAATGTAACAGGCAAGGTGTCTTTTGAAGATTATGCGATTGAAGAGCAATATCGAACACAAGAATACCCTATAGGAGATATTCTATTTGATATAGATGGAGTAAGAATTGGGTTTGAGATTTGTGAAGATGCTTGGGTGGCAGATCGTCCAGGACAGAAATTGTATCACTATGGAGCGGATGTTATTTTAAATCCAAGTGCCAGCCATTTTGCCTTCGATAAACTGGAAACACGTAAGCGTTTTGTCTTGGAAGGGTCCAGAGCATTTTCAGTGACCTATGTGTATGCCAACCTTTTGGGAAATGAGGCCGGAAGAGCGATTTACGATGGAGGAGTTATGGTAGCTTCTGCCGGAAAGCTAGAGGCTTTGAGTGAACGATTTTCCTTCAAAAACTATAAGGTGACAGGAGCAGTAGTGGACCTTTCAGTCAATAAGCTGGAGAAGTTTCAGAGTAGTTCCTTTAGTCAGGTTTCTCAGGAGGGTGTTGAGGTGATCCGTGTAAAAGATATGGATTTACCGGAAGCGCAATTTGAGCAGAACCATGTCTCAGAAGCAGTTTGGGAGTCTAGTGACTACATCTTGGAAGAGGAGTTTTGTAGAGCAGAGACACTGGGGCTTTTTGATTATATGCGAAAGAGTTATTCCCGTGGCTTTGTGGTTTCTCTGAGTGGGGGAGCCGACTCTTCTTGTATTGTTTCTTTGATCTGGTTAATGGTAAAGAGAGGAGTCAATGAGCTAGGGCTAGAAGGCTTTAAAGAAAAACTGGGCTATTTCTCTCAGCTGAAAGACGTTAAATCAGAAGAGGAGATCATGAGACATATGTTGGTGACCGCTTATCAACCAACAGAAAACAGTGGAGAGGTAACGTATAATGCAGCCAAGCAATTGGCCAATGCGATAGGTGCCTTGTTCCACAATCTAAATGTCAACGAAATCTTTAAAGGCTATGTAGGTATTGTAGAGGGAGCCTTGGACAGAGAACTGACCTGGGAACAGGATGATCTAGCCCTTCAAAATATACAGGCAAGGGTACGCGCCCCATCGGTTTGGATGTTAGCCAATATACGAGGAGCGTTATTGTTATCGACCAGTAACCGTTCCGAGGCAGCCGTAGGATATGCTACGATGGATGGAGATACCAGTGGAGGGTTAAGCCCTATAGCTGGAATCGATAAGGCCTTCTTAAGACAGTGGTTGGTATGGCTAGAGAAAAATGGCGTACAACGTCAGTTTACCTTGCCTGCCTTGAAGTATGTCAATGAGCAGCAACCTACCGCAGAACTTCGTCCACAAGAATCCAAGCAAACCGATGAGGCCGATCTGATGCCTTATGACTTATTGGATGAAATTGAAGGGGCTGCGATCCGAGATAAGCAAATGCCATTGGAGTGTTATCGTCTGATGAAGTTCAAGTTCCCTCAATATAGCCCGGAACAATTGAAAGCATGGGTGATTCGCTTCTTCAGGCTATGGAGCCGAAATCAATGGAAAAGGGAACGCTATGCCCCATCCTTCCACTTGGATGATAAAAACCTTGATCCCAAGACATGGTGTCGATTCCCAATTTTGTCTGGAGGATTTGAGCGAGAAATTAAACGACTGGAAACGTATAAAGGTTGAATCGTTGAATCGTTGAATTTCAACAGCAAGCTGTCGAGTTGATTCGAGTTGATTCGAGTTGATATGAACTCATAGTGAAACTCAAACAACAATTCAACTCGAATCAACGAGCGAAGCTCAATTCAACTCAGTAGCTTGCTGCTGAAATTCAACGATTCAACAACAAAGTATGCTAGAAGTAATTAAACCCGGCTTATTGACCACCGTACAAGACAAAGGCAGATGGAATCACCTCCACGAAGGTGTGCCTATCTCCGGAGCAATGGATCAAGAGGCCCTATTTTGGGCTAATCGCCTACTTACGCAACCTACTGATACGGCAGTACTGGAGTGTACCATGATAGGGCCAACCTTGTGCTTTCATACCCCTACGGAAATTGCAATTACTGGGGGGGATATGGCTCCTACGCTGAATGGACAGGCAGTAGAACTAAATAGGAGTATAGCTGTTAAGGCAGGAGATACGCTCTCTTTGGGAGGGGCGAGATCGGGTTTGAGAACTTATATTGCTTTCAAGGGGGGCATCTTGGTGCCGGAAATACTGGGCAGTCGATCGACGAATATTATTGCTGGTTTTGGTGGATTCGAGGGGAGGGCGCTGCAAAAAGGAGACCTGATTCCAATACAAAGTTACTGCTCCAATACTCAAGGCGTAAGGAAAATAATGATGGATTCATTGGAATCATCTTCTGTTGATACCCCTATTTGTTTACCTATTATAAAGGGACCAGAGTACCGTTGGTTTGCGGAAGAGGCGATAGTAGATTTCCTTAAAACAACCTATCAAGTAACGGCAGATAGCAATCGAATGGGGTATCGTTTGAAAAGTCAGTTAGCGTTAGCTCCAACCCTAAAAAAAGAATTATTATCCTCTGGAGTCGTTCCGGGCACCATACAAGTGCCATCTTCGGGGCAGCCCATCGTGTTGATGCGGGATGCTCAGACAACAGGAGGATACCCCCGTATTGGTGTATTGACTGAAAAAGCGATCAATCAGTTGAGTCAGGTAAGGCCGGGGGAGTTTGTGAGGTTTTATTTGGGAACTTTTTGATAAAGATATAGTTCAAGTACTATGTTTATCAATAGTGTATATTTCGTTCAACAACCTCTTGCAAATCTCCATTTACAAACTTTCGTTTTATTACCCAGTTATGATTTTGATCGTAGACGTATTCATAAGTGGTATTACTTCCTGATGCATGGACTTCTTTTATCATATGCCCATTGTCGTTTAATATAATGCTGTGGCTGCTTCTATTAAATAAGGGGTTCCAATTATTTGAATTATGTATATCGTTTAGTGCTAAGGTGCTTTTTATAATAGAATTGAAAGTTGAATCGACAATTTCATAATTATTGTCTTGATACTTATTACTTAACTCATCTAGGAAATGTGAAAAAGTATTATCCATAAAAAGTTGCTTATAAAATAGCCTGTCCATTTTAAGACCTTCTAAACGCTCTTTTGTCAACTTCTTATGGGATCTTAAGCTTCTGTAAATAGAATAGTAATTGCCATAATCACGGATGGACAAAGTTGTGTTATCGTCACAGTTTAAAGTTACTTGACACCTCCCGCTATCGAGTACTTCCTCAATGGTATCTATTGGAGTTGCAGACCTCACTTCTATAGTAGTTGAGTCAATACAAAACTTATTCAAATACAAGGTGTCCGTTGTGAACCATCCTTCCCTTTTCTTAAGGTGAACATTCGATAACAAGTATTCTTTATTATTCTTAGTCAAAGATTCACTGTTTATAAATTGTCTAGTTCTATTTCTATCTGTATAGAACTTGGTCTCTGAATGAAAATTGGTAGTATCAAATAAGTAAGTTATAATATATCCTTTATCATGCATTAGATAGTCAAAAGTAGTGGACTGACTATATCGATGAGTGGTTGTGATAGAAGTGTCATTTATGAGGTAGCTATTGCTGATATATCGATCACCCTGTATTTCTTTTAAGTTATGATGTGAATCATAAAAATACTTAGTATTCACGGTACTATCCATAAAGCCTTGTCTCCTGAGGTCTATGACTTTTTCTTCAATCAATTTTATATTCCCTTTGAAATCATATTTGTGGGATATTATCTGAGAGGTTCCGGTTTCTGAAAAAAATAATAAAGGGATGATGAGTAAAAAGTTGTATCTAGGCAGCATATAAGTATTTTGTTTGTTAGGGTTGAGACTTTGTCAGTTACGTAAAGTTAATTTAAACATGCTTAATATGTAGTGAGATATTACTAGATTATATTGGGATATAATAATTACTATTTCACACAATGTATAGTATGATAATCGATACATTTTAATAAAATGCCCTGTTTCAGTTTTGAAACAGGGCATTATAAATGTAACTATAGCTTTATATATGATACTTCCCAATGGTTAGTTTGGGAAGTTTTATGAACTCACGTCCTAAGTGTCACCACAGTTACCCCTGCACCTCCACGGTCGGCATGCTCATCAGAGATATTCTTAATACCAGGGAAAGAACGCAGGTGGTTACGGATGACATCACGAAGTACACCGGCCCCTTTACCGTGTACAATACGGAGCTGAGGTTGTCCAAGCATGAGTGCTGTATCCATAAAATCATCTAAGGCAAACATTACTTCCTCCGCTCTTTTGCCTCTTAGGTCCAGGTTAGGGGAGAAGTCGATTTGCTTTTTATTGATATTGGAAGAGGCTGAGAACTCAGAGTGTTTGCTTCTGGTTTCTTTCCTAAACTCTTTGGTGCTAATTTTGACCAATCGATTGAGCTTAATGAATGATTCCAGCTCACCAATCAGGATCTTGGCTTCGTTGCCTTTCAAGTCCAGGATTTCTCCGAAGGTTTCAGACTCTTTCAGCTTCACCTTGTCTCCAATTTCGACTTTTCCTCCAACGATCTCGTAGTCCTTGGTTTTCTCTTGCTCCTCCTTCACCTTCATTTTACCTTTCATAGATTCGATGTCGGCACGAAGTTTCTTGGTACGCTCCTTTTCCGCCTGATTCTCACGAATCTCACGAATGGTACGCTCGATTCTCTTATTGGTGTCGGTGAGCATTCGATCGGCTTCTTTTCGGGCTTTATTGAGGATCTTATCTTTTTTACCCTCTAAACGCTCTTGTAGCTGATCATACTTCTCAATAAGTTGCTTGAGCTGGTTTTCCTTTTGCTTGAGCTGGGCATTTTTCTCCTTAAAGGTTTTCTTTTCACTTTCCAAGTCCAATAGGAGTTGCTCCATATTGATCTTTTTACGTCCGGCTTTATGACGGGCGATATTCACGACCTTTTTCGGAAGTCCAATTTTTCCAGCAATTTCCAGGGCAAAAGAGCTACCCGGCTGTCCTTGTTCCAGTTGGTATAGCGGCTGAAGGTGTTCTACGTCATAACGCATTGCGCCATTGAGAAGTCCTTCCGTTTTATCGGCATAAAACTTCAAGTTAGCGTAGTGCGTAGTGATGACGCCATAGATACCTTGTCGATTTAACTGTTCTAGAATCGCTTCTGCGATTGCGCCTCCTAGTTCGGGTTCTGTACCTCCTCCAAACTCATCAATCAAGACTAAGCTGGTGTTTTTAGAGTGTTTCAAGACTTGTCGCATATTGGTGAGGTGCGAACTATAGGTACTCAGGTCATTCTCCAGAGACTGTTCATCACCATAGTCCATAAAGATATCCGAGAACAAGCCCATTTTCGAACCCTCGACCATAGGGACCAATAAACCACATTGGAACATATACTGTAATAGTCCAACGGTTTTCAAAGCGACAGACTTACCACCAGCATTGGGACCAGACACTAATAGGATGCGTCCAATATCTTCCCTTAACTTGATGTTTTGAGGAACAACCGGTCTATTCTGTCCTTTATAGCTTAGAATCAATAGTGGGTGCTTGGCATGATACCATTCCACCATAGGTTCTTCTACGAACTCAGGTTTGATAGCTTCCAGTTCTTGTGCCAATTTTGCTTTGGCACGAATAAAGTCCATCATCCCCAAATAGCGGTTTCCTTTTTGAAGGGCAGGGACAGCAGGTCTGATCTTATTGGTCAGCTGTGTCAGGATACGAATGATCTCTTGTGTTTCTTTGAGTAAAAGGTCCTTGATCCCGTTGTTCAGGTTTAGGAGTTCTTCCGGCTCAATGAATAGCGTCTGTCCTGTAGATGAGGCGTCATGGATAAACCCTTTGACTTGTCTTTTATACTCAGCTGCTACTGGAACCACAATACGGCCCTCCCTCAAGGTAGGCTGCACGTCATCCTTCGTAAAGCCTCTTTGCTTGAAGTTGCGAAGAACACTCTCTACTTTATGACGAATACTCGCTTGTTCAGCCGATAGTTTGGAACGGATCTTCTGAAGTTCAGGAGAAGCATTATTCCTTACCTTTCCCTTTTCGTCGATGACATTTTCGATCTCTCTTAAGATCTGTCGGTCAAATTCAATACGACTACTAATAGCGATGAGTTCAGGGTATTCCTGCTTTTCTTTTCCCTCAAAAAAGAACAAACACTCACTCAGGGTCGTAAGGGCTCTTTTGAGGTCGTACATTTCCTCTTCCGCTAAGAAAGTACCTTCTAAGGTAGCTTTTCTAAGGAAGTGATCAATATCGATATAATTGCTAACCGGAAAGTATTCTCCTTCCGCCATGATGCGTAGAAACTCATCCACTTGACTTACCCTTTGTCGGATAAGGTCAGCCTTGTCAGTAAAACGTATTTTCTCTACATAAGAAGCCCCTACGGCACCATTACAATGTTCAATCAGATAATCTCTTATCTTATCAAAACCCAGTTTGGCTTCTATATTTTTAGGATAGAGCATATATATAGTTATTCTTGTTAAGTTCGCTTATTGCGTATCGCTTTGCTTGGAATACTGTTAATGAAAAAAATAAACGATAAACCATAAGCGATAACCGGTAAACGGCATAATACCCCTGCAAATATAAATAAAACTAGGAGGTTGTTAGAATAAATAAGGAAGAGTTACTCTTTCAAGTAAAAAATTGGATTCTTTTCCTTGAAGAATAGGGGGATTTTGAGTTACTTCTAATTGGAATCATTAAAAATTAAACTCTAAAACCTTATAACATGAAAGTTTTTGTTTCTAAGCTGCATTTCAGAACGAGTGAGTCGGATCTTAAAGCGGCTTTTCAAAGTTTTGGTGCGGTGAAAAATGTTAAGATAGAAATGGATCCCAATACAGGACGTTCCAAGGGATTTGCTTATGTGGAAATGGAAGATAAGTCTGCTGCCGAGCAAGCGATTGCTTCTTTGAATGGAACAGAGCTGGATGGAAGGGATATTGCCGTGAAAGAGGCAGTAACTGAAGAGAACATTGATGCGTATAAGGATAGCTTCAACGCATAATTTATTATTGAATCGAGTTGAATTGTTTTTTGCTACTGCTTTCAATCAACAATTCAACTCGGTTCAACGATTCAACAAGTAGCGTAAGCTACCTCAACGATTCAACCTTCTTTATAAAGCATTTCCATATGCGGAATATCATCCTCCAAGTAAATCTCAGAAACCTGCTCAAACCCTAAATCGATATAGAACTTCTGTAAATAAGCTTGGGCCGATATACGGATTTTTTCACTGTTCCATTCTTTTTTAACGAAATCTATCGCTTGTTGCATCAGCAATTTTCCTAGTTGCTTATTGCGGAATTTCTTGTGCACAACAACTCTTCCAATAGACTCCTCCGTATAGGAAATACCCGCAGGCACGATTCTACAATAAGCTGCCAGCGTATCTTCTTGATATAAGAATAGGTGCGTGCTACTCTTATCCTTCAAGCCATCCAAATCCAGGTAAGGGCACTCTTGTTCTACCACAAATACATCATTTCTGAGCTGAAGAATGTCGTAGAGCTCCTTCAGACTTAATTCATCAAATTGCTTAAAAATCCAGTTCATCTATTTAAAGGCCAAATGCTGGCGTTTCAGTGGTATATAAACGACTTCTGTTTATCACTTCAAGAATAAGCGATAAAGAGAATAGGTTTACTGTAAACTCAACGTATCCGCAAAAGTAAAAGCATTTGTCGTCCGATCAAATTCCTCTGCTGCTTCTAAGGTATTTACTCCATTATCAGCCTTGATTTCAGTGAATATTTTACTGTTGGAAAGAAAAATTCCCTCCACCTTGATGATGACATCCGTATTGCTCTTGGCACTCAGCTCCCTACTCCAGGGAAGGGTGGGTTTCTCAATGACTCTCACAGAGCCATCCCCATAGGTATAGGAAAGCTTGGATACTTGTATGTTTTCCGAAGGGGCACCACTGACCTTGTAAGTAATGATATAACTGTCAGTACTCTGAAAGCCACTGGTACTAATAGGGTTGACGTCTGTCAATACGCTTTCACATCCAAAGAGTAGTAGCAATAAACCTAGTTGAAGCACTTTTTTCATAGTTGGGATTATTAAGGTTTGTTAATAATTTCCCCAATAATTCTGGTATTAAAAATGACGGAGGTTAGGCTTGTGGTCGAAGTGTGGTGAAGCAATACTTATAATCTGGGTGGTGAATGAGTAGCCGCAGCGGAATAATTGATCATTGAAAATTAAAAACACAACCTGGTCAAGGAGTTCAGCTTTTGCGATAAGCAAAAAGCGCTCCTTGACCAAGCGGTTTTCTACTACCCTTTATTGAAAGTAGCTCAAATAGATACGCTGGCATAAAACCGCCGGTCCGAGAGCGCTTCCTGTGTTCATGCTTCACACATTTCGCTGAACTCTCGGACCAGGGTAGTTTTTTCAATTAGACTTTGAGTAGATGGGGGGCTTGAAGTGCTTGTGTTCGAGATATTTTGTTGAAATCTCGAAGTAAGGTTGGTTCATCTATAATCATTGGAATCAATTATTTTCATCGTTTTTTCAATTTCAGAATAGGTTTGACCAAAATTGTCAACAAGAATAATTTTTGAATCTTCATTCCACTTTGATGTATGTCCAGCCAGAAAAGAATGGTACATGTAAAGAGTATCATTATTCTCTATCAAACATATACTCCAACCATCTCTCCATTTAACTCGTGCTTGAATAAATGAATTTAGCTCTTCCTTATTCTTACCAAAATCAGGACTGATGATATTATATGTTTTGAATTCTCTGGTATATTCATAAACGTATAATGTATCCTTATTGTCAAGGATAGGTATAGAGCCTTTTAAGTTTAAGTTATTGCAACCGAATGCTAAACTAATTAGTATTATTATCTTAAAAACTTTCATGTATAATTAATCAAGATATCTAGTACCATCAGGGTGGACCTACAACAAAAAATGGAAAACCAGTTAAGTTAGGCCGCTAAATTGTTGTTGGAAATTAATTGCCCGTATTCATGAGGAGTAGAGGTATAGAGTCTGAAACTTTACACTTCTACACTCCTTGACCAAGCGGTTTTCTACTACTCTTTATTGAAAGTAGCTCAAATGGATACAGCTGTATAAAACCGCCGGTCCGAGAGCGCTTCATGTGTTCATGCTTCACACATTTCGCTGAACTCTCGGACCAGGGTAGTTTTTCAATTAGACTTTGAGTAGAGGGGGGCCTTGACATCGCTTTTGACATGGAAATTCAAGCTATGCCCTAAATTGAAGTAAAACAGCCTGATTTGAGTCAAAGCTATTTTACTTCACTATATATGTTCACAATGTTCAACAGAATAGTGAAATTCTTTAATTCTTGATTTCCTAGAAAGTCTATCCTTTACTACTCTTACTTCAGGGTACTTCTCTGAACAAAAAACTATAACTAAATCCGTAGTTCTCAATGAATTGATGATCAACCTATTGTGCTTTACCAAAAATTCCTCCTCATAATATGGAAAGTCCTCAATATTAAAACCTATGCTTGGTTCTAAATAAAAACAAAATTCTACGCATCCCTCTTTATTATAATCCATCCATTCGTGTCCTTTATAATCCTTTATCAAAAGATCATTTACTTTTATATCTTTTCGAACTTGCCCATAAGATTTTATATCTAAACTTGTTACCCGATTTTTTACATAATAATCCTTTTTACTTGTAGAATCAATATGAACTTCAAATGCAATCTTTTGTTCTATTGAATTTGCGCTATCAATCTCAGTGTAAAGTGTAAATGCTGTACTAATTTTATAACATTGTGATTTCACTCCTCGAACAATAAAAAGCGTAAAAAATAGTAATAAATACTTCATAAGTAGTTTAAATTAAAAAAAAATGACGGAGGTTAGGCTTGTGGTCGAAGTGTGGTGAAGCAATACTTATAATCTGGGTGGTGAATGAGTAGTCGCAGCGGAATAATTGAAAATTAATAACACACCCTGGTCAAGGAGTTCAGCTTTTTGCAATAAGTAAAAAGCGCTCCTTGACCAAGCGGTTTTCTACTACTCTTTATTGAAAGTAGCTCAAATAGATACGGTGGCATAAAACCGCCGGTCCGAGAGCGCTTCATGTGTTCATGCTTCACACATTTCGCTGAACTCTCGGACCAGGGGGGGAGAGGACAAAAGATTACTTGAATCTTTTAAATGTCCATATAGAGTACTGTCCTTTTTTGAGTACTTCTACTACTAACTTTTTCTTATTAAGTTCCCTTACTTTTAGTATAAGTCCTGAGATATTATTCATGAAAAATTCATTAACATAAAATTTATTACGGTTTGATAAGAAAATACTCTTATTGCTCTCATCGTACCACCATATCCCTTCTTCAACTTTGGGATATTTAATATCACCATGGCAATCATTGAGAACTACATATTTATCGTTTCTATTGAAAGTCAACACTTCAGGGCATTCATAAACAATCGAATTATTAACTTTTTCAAGTAACCATTCACCTTCCAAAATCTCAGAACTGGCTTGAGAGAAGGAAAATTGAAAAGGAATACATACACTAAAAAGTAGGAAGAATATTTTATCCATAGTCTTTAGAATCTTAGTTCGAGCTCAATGCTAGTCGTAGAATTAGCGAGGCACGAGCGGTATTTCATATAACTCAAAACTGTTTATTTTTACACTATCTTTCATTACGTTAATTGTATAATGCTGATTAACACTATCTTCATGTAAATCTCTAGAGCAAACACCTTTTCGAGAGGGGTAAGAATATAATTTGCCAATACCTTCTAGTTCTAAATACCACCCATTATAATAATCCTTTTGGCTAGACCCATCAGGAGATAAAACTAAAACTATCTGTAAATAACCAAACTCTCTAACATCAACATCATACATATCTGTTGATACGTCCCATTTTTTTTCAACAAAAACATCTTTAATTCTATAGTGTATATTATTGATGGTAAAGTCACAATAGTTGGGGGAAAGCTCCTGTACCAATAAACCTCTTCTTTCAGAGTTAACCTGACTATATGAAGTACCTTGATAAGGTGTATGGAGGTTACATGACTGCATCAATAATAAGAAAGCTATTAATAATTTAGTTTTCATTTGACGATCTCATTAAATTATCATATTCAGCATCACCTGACTTTAAAATGTTCTCAGCATCTAATTGACTATCAAAGTTCACTCCAGGAATTTTCCAATTTATAATAGGGGAAAAGTGATTGATCATAACGAACATGATCACCAAAAACAATTTGTCCACTTCTAATTACTTTTACTTCATTCAATTCAAAATTAACATATAGATCATCTCCTTTTTGTAATGGTTCTTTGCCGATCATACAATAAACAGCTTTATTATTTTTGATCACTACCATCGGCTTTTTTAGGGTATCTCTTTGATCATAAATATCATAATTTGATGAATCCACATCAATTAATAATATTGTACACGTTCCATATCCAGATTTTTTAATTTTTTTCACTTTACCTGAAAAGTATAAATCACTAGAATAAATATACTTTTCTTTATACTGAATAACTGAAGATTCCTCATTTTTTATGTGAAAAATCATAAAGACAAGTACCACCAAAATCATAAAAATAAAAATTATTATTTTTTTTAATATCACCATGGTCTAAACGGTTTTAATAAAGGATTAAACAATAGAGGCTGTTGTTGCTGCTGATTACGGTCGTAGCTATTCACTTTTTTGTTGTAAACTCACCTTAATCATAAGATATAGCACTAAATAAGAGGAGATTAAAAATACCATTCTCATTAATACTTTTGGCAAATCACTAGTATTAAAAAATTGGACAAAAATAAACGCATCCACACCCGTTAATACTACTAGTGGAATAAACAGTAAAAACTTCTTTTTTTTAATAATCAAATTAGTGAAATAACAGACTCCGATGCCAACCACAACAAAAGTTATCAATGTAAATGGAAGCACATGAAATATACTAGCAGATAAAAAACGGGAAAGGTCTATAGAATATAGATTTCCAAAGAGAATACTGAATACAAACAAAAATAGTGTATTCATAAAAAAGCTTATGATTAAATATAAAATTAAATATTTTTTCATTGCTGCTGTTGCTTTTAATATCCACCTCGCCTAAAACTAATTCCTTGTCTTCTATATAGAGCAGGTTCAGGTTGGACCTACAACAAAAAAGTAGAAAACCAGTTAAGTTAAGCCGCTAAATTGTTGTTGGAAATTAATTACCCGTATTCATGAGGGGTAGAGGTATAGAGTCTGAAACTTTACACTTCTACACCTATTTAATAATCATTCCGGTGACATTATTCCCGAGCCATCAACTCTTCCTTAGACTCCGGAAAGTTCTTCTTCATTCTTGAGATAAGAGATCCTTCCCCATAACCACTCCATTTATCGATGACTTTCCCTTTAGGAGATAATAGGAAAAATGCAGGGACGCCCTGTACTCCGTAAGTGCGTTGTATTAAGTCATCAGCTCCTTCTCCACTCCATAAAACTGGCCATGTGCCCTCATGACGCCCTAGCAATTTTAGTAAATCAGATTCGCTTTTGTCGATCTGGAAACTTACCACCGTCAAAGAGTCAGCGTATGTTTGCGTAATTGATTCCAAATCAGGTAAAGCCAAAATGCAAGGGAGACAGCTATTCGATGTGAATTCCAATAATACATACTTCCCTAGATAAGAGGAGAATTGTACGCTATCTTTTTCCTGATTCAAGGCAGTAAAGTCGTAGTAGTCGTCTCCAATTTCAGGGATCTTGTGATTTACATAAAACTTTAGTTTCTCTCCTGTAGAGGATTGTTGTACCTCAGGAGAAAACTGCTCATAAAGCGCTTGAAGCTTTTCTTTTCCGAACTGGCTACGTCTAAAATAAAGCTGTTGCATCGCGTACTCAAAGTCTGGATGGTCCAATATATATTGATACTCAATACTATCCATGGCGGCATCAATTCCTCTTGTTTGTTTTCTTCCTAGGATAACGGCTTCCATAGGGTTTTCGCTATTAGGGTTATAGGCATACTTGGTCAGGGTGTCTAGCCTTTGTTGATGAAGGTCCTTCATCTGATCATCCAGTAGTTTTTTCTGCCAAGCAAACCCTGTTTTTTTTGTCTCGATAAGCAGATGGTAAGGGAAGTCCTTTTTATCGCCTTTTAGTACGACCTCTTCATTCCCCATGTATAATGCTGTAAAGGAATAGCCTTTGCCACTTTTCAAGGATAGACTTTGTGGAACTTTTTGCAACTTCCCGGAGAAGTGTAAATGACCATCCACCAGGTGAGTACTGTCAATAATTACATCATCAGTAAAGGACTTCAAATAGAACTTGGTGCTGTCTTCAAATCCGGTAAGATGAGCGTTAATGGTGTAAGAAGGGTCTTTTTTTACACCACAAGAAAGCATTAACCCTGCGATTAAAAATAGAATTATGTTTTTCATTAAAAAATAGTATTAAGGTTATTAAATGAGAATTGAAAATAGTTGTACTGGGTGGAGTAATGCAACTATTTAGTATTTTTTATGAGGGAAGAAGGAAGAAGGAAGAAGGAAGAAGGAAGAAGGAAGGGCGACTCTTGTGGTCGCCCCGTCGCTCTGTCGCCCCGACAATGGGACAAAGGAAGAAGTAGCAATCACCTCACTAGGCCTTAGAAATACCCCACCGCTTAATAATATTGGTGATGACCTGTTGCAGAGGTCCTAAAGTATCTGGTTTACTTTCTACTACCCCTATAATTGGCAAGAAATCTTCATTATAGTTCAATCGCCAGATAGGGTATTGCATATTATCCGGACACAATAGCCATAGGAAATCGGGCTTCATATGGTGCTTGGTACCGAATACTCTTAAGCAGGTGTAATATTTTAGGGTAGCATCTTTGATATCTTGCTCAACCACTACCTTGGAACGTTTGTACTTGGCGTCCATGATGGCGTATCGAATATCGTGCTTCTGGGCATACTCCAGGACGTAATCGGGAGTGTAATAATTGTTCTTTTTATCAATCTTACCGTGAAGGACTAAGTGGGTATCTCCGGGACTTCTACTGATCTTAGGGTTGTAAAGAAGATTGACCACCCAGTCTTCTCCATTTCTTCTTCCAAAAAAGGATACTTTTTTATATAGGTGTCCATCCTGTTGAGAATACTCAACATCATGGGGAATATTATTGAAGTATACCTTGAGCCCGTCAATCAATCGATAGTAGTTGAATACCTCATAAATCTGATCCAGGAAATTCAGGTTAATCAGGCTATCCTTATTCAGTCTAAGTGACAGTTGGTATAAATGATGTATTCCGGTAAAGGCTTGGGTATAATGCCTTTTTTGAGAGAACACCTGTGTTACTTTCGGTATTTCGGTACGGGCGTACACTCCAGCAAAGAGCTGTTGATAATGTTCTTCTACCGACGAAAGTTTTTGCTTAATGGTTTTTAGTTCATCAAAGGCCTTACGGAATAAAATGATCTGTATGGATTGATAGTTAGCATTGATTGACTCCATCATGGAACGGTCACTTCCCAGGTAGGAGGTGATGTGCTCGCTGATTTCGTTGACAATAGCTCTGCACTTATGAATGGCTCCCAGAATGATTTCATTTTCATAGGTATTGAAGTCTGGAGTATTGGTCTCATAGGCGATTTTTTCCAGAATACCATAGTAACCATCGACCTCAATGGCTTCCGGGTGCTGTTCGTAAGCGTCGTCAAAAATGACCTCATCCAGATTACTCATAAGCCACTCTATGCTTTTACTATCCACGGCTTGTGCATGGTAGGGTTCCATCACCAGCTTGGGACGCATAATGGCATAGGGAAGCTTTTCAAAGTCATAGTATAGATCCTGCATCAGGTCCAGAAAATGACTTAGGGGAGAAAGGTTATTAATAGAGATTTCTTGTAAGGGAAGGGGAGAAGGTACGCCACTTTCCCGGCCTTTACGTTTGCCTTCTCCAGAGATATACTCCAATAGAAGCTTCTTATTCTTGTCGTATAGGTAAGAAAGAATCTGCTCTGCTTCATTTCCCGATAGCTTGGAGGCATCTACTCTTACCGTAATTTCATGTCCACAAAAGTGAATCGGAACATAGCCCAAGCGATTGGAGAAGTACTGCATCGTACTTCCTTTAATGTACCGCTCTTCGTTGTGCTGACTAAGGTAAATAGGATTGATCGGTTCCCCGTCAATGGTTAGTTCTTGACGGGTAATGCTTTCATCCTCTTCATAATGAAGTTCGATTTCATAAAATCGGTGCTCTACCACTACCATATCTCCGGACTCTTCGGGTATGAGTTCTTCCCGACTGATCTCGAAGGGAGGATCAGAGCTTTTATAGATGGCAAATATCTTGATAGTCCACATGTATGTTAATTTAGAGCTTGTTTGCAATACTGATTTAGATGAAGAAAATTTCTATAACCTGTTCAAATCAAGTCAGATTTGAAGAGAATAGTGGTTCTATTTGATGAAAATATGAGTTGATTTGAATAGTGATTAGAGAGATTTTCTTTCTGAATCAGTATTCCAAACAAGCTCTTAGTCAATCAAAAAGTAATTGAAGTAGTTTTGGGAGTATCCCTCTCTTTCACCTTTCTCCAGAATTTTCCCCAATACACTGGCCGCTCTGGAGTCTTTTAATCCAAAATCATTGATCTGTGATAATAGATTTTTTAGGCCCTCATGCGCCTCTTTCCCTTGCAGGTCGATTTTGGTTAATACCCTCTGTGCAATACAGTAATCCAACGGTCTGAGCTGTTCGCTCATGACATTATGCGCCACATTACAATACTCAATGATGGACTTTTTAACTCTTGGACTTATATATACCCCTAAGTAACGTAGGGTGTTTTCAATAGTATCATAACGTTCTTCTACTTCCGGATCGATAAACTCCAGGAATTGAGAAGGGATGTCCATTTTGAAATCCCTAAGCTGGAATAACTCTCTCAATGTTTTGAAGTCCAGGTTGAGATTAGACACTGAAGGAGCCTCAATTGTCGGGAACTGAATTTGCTTAGGCATCTCCAAACGTATGATAGGCGTGCGATCCAGTAATCTTGGAGAGATGTTTTCCGTGGTACGGTCAATATTAATTGTGCCGATAAAGCGAAGGTTATTTGGGTAATGAATACTTTCTCCATTGCCCAATTGTAAAGTAAGAGGGTGCTCATCGGAGGCATAGGTATCTGTGGTACTATAGAAAGTACCCCAATAGTGCTCCAAGGGACTAAGGTTGGCTTCATCCAATACCACGTAGGCAAAAGGAGATTCATGGTGCCATCCTTGGTCAGATTCCACACTCAATTGCTGAAGCAAGTCATACATCCCTGTGGCAGAGCGGTGAAACTGCTTGGTAATAGGGTTGGCGAAGCCGATTAAGTCTTTTTGTGAGGTCCATCCCCTTGCGACAGAAATCTCTACGATACGTTCCTTGGGAACCAAAGCTTGCGTGATGCCTTTGGCTAAAGAAGATTTACCGGTGCCGGGCATTCCGGCGATAAGCGTAAGGGTATTCTGATGAATATTGATCAATAAGTTGGCAATAAAATGCTCTGGGTAGCTTCTACCGATCTTGGTCAGTTTCTTGTGGATTTTTTGCGTTAATTCTTTGAGGGTGTCTGTGGTGTCAGGAGTGGTGATGCGTTGATTTTGAATAGTAGGAGTAGAGGATGTACTTGAGCTACGTACCCCACCGTATTGTTTGCCCGTAAGTAAGTCAAAGTGTGTTTTGGTCTTTAGAAACTCTGCCAGTACATCTTTGGATCGTCCTTGAGCCTCAATAAATTCTTTTTTCAAAATCTCTATGCTCGCTTTAAGTTCTTCACGAAAGCGCTCTTGATTTTCAATTTCCAGTTTAAGATCTTCCAGCGTTTTATGCTTTTTGATCAGCGCAATCTCATCTTCCTTCTCTTTAATTTCAAGGTCAATCTTTTCCAAGGAAGATAGCTTCTGCTTCATTTCCTTATTAATCTCTTCTTCTCTCTGTTTTTTTAGTTCTTCCCGAAGGTGTTCTTCATTGTCCTTGATTAACTTGATACGTTGCTCTGCAGAGGATTCTTCTTCTTTCAACTCTTCCAAATAGTCTAGCTCTTGCTGTTTTTGAAGGCGAAGTTGATTCAACTCATTCTCCAGCATTAGTTTCTGATTTTGAAGCTCGTTGAGTTGGGTAAGGAAGAATTCATTTCCAGCCAGATTGGTGAGGAATTCTCGGAGCTCTCCTAAATTCTCATTGGACTTTTCAAACATCATTTTTAGGCGAAGGTAACGGGAAGACATCTGTTGAATATGACTGTTCTTACTAATAACATCCCATACTTCGCTAGCAGAGTCGAACTTGGTTTTAAGAGAAAGTTGCTGTTCTACCCAATCAAATAGCTCTTTTCGACTCAGGAAATCAATACGATCCGTAACATACAGCTCAATATCCTGATAAGACTTAACGATCTTTCGGGATAGCTTTCCGTACTTTCCTAAATTGAGTTCGAGGTAGGTGTTTTCAGGTAGTTCGAAGATCTCCACTTCTTTTTTTAGTCCAGTAGAAAGCTTCACTGATTTGGTGTCAGAACTACTTTGCACGCCATTGAATACCCCGTAGATCTTACCATCTTCTGTATTCTCTACCAGAAATTTCTTGTTTTGGGTGACGTATAGTTCGTCTATTAGGTCGTAATAGCGTTTATCTGGGTAGAAGAGTTGTCGATCCAGATCGAGCTTTCCAGAAAAAATATCCAGAATATATTCATCGTAAAGGTGATCGAGCTTATCGGAGTGAGTAATATATTTGGTAAGGGAATTTTCTAGGTTAAACTGCTCGTTTTCGGTTCTTTTAGTATTAATTTTAAGGCCTTTAACTTTAATGAATTCGTCCATCAGAAACTCTGTCTCCAAGGGCTTGCTGGCCATAAAGACTTTGTCACCAATATCCTCTAAGTTAAGCCTTTCCCAATGCTCTCCATCAAAGTAAAAAAGAGGAATAATGAACTTCTTACTAGAACGAATATTTCTACTATCTTGAACGGCAACTATATAACTATCTTCATCTAAGGCATAATAACTATTGAAATTATCGAAAATATCATTTAACTGGTTAACTTTCATATCTTTATGTTTTTGAACTATTTTTAGGTTGTCTATTTTCAACTAGAAAATTACATAGGTTGTTTTGTTTATAAAAACTCCCTGTCAGTAAAAAGTTACTAGCGGTAAGTAGTGTTATGGGGGGGGTGTTTATAAGAAAGTTAACAAAAAGAACAGGAATAGTGCTAGGAATGGGGAATTATATTTGAGGAGTCTCGGAAAGCAGGTGTCTAAAAGTTGATTTTTCACGTAAATATTACATATGATTCCTTGAAATTGAGGAAAAAAATAGGAATCATCTAATATTAGTGGTGTTGGTTTCTGTGTAAAAATGAGTCATCCCATATTAACATTTAAGGGGTGACTCATATTTTTTGTTTAAAAAGTGTCTTTATATATCTAAAAATGGCCTTGAAGAATTGCCGTTAAAATTTTTAATTGTCAAAGCGTTAAGAAAATTCCATTGTTTGAGCGTAGCGAGTTTGGAATTTTTAGCTTTTGCGATTAAAAATTAGGCAAATTCTTCAAAGCCTTGATTTTTTTGCTTCGTTTTTTCATCAAGGAAAAAATGAAGAAGCTCATAAAGGGCTTGTGAGATAGCTATAAAGTGATGAATTCTCAGAAAGCTAAGCCATTTGTTAATATGGGATGACTCATCTTTACACTAAAAATTGCCTTAACGTTTTTTTCTTCTGGAAGGCCCTCCGCTTTTACGCTTGCTTGAGGAGCTTTTACTTTTTTTGCTACCTCCGATAAAGACACTGCTTTTTCCGGCAGCCCTTGCTTTTTTGATCTGATTTTCTCGCTTATGCTGTTGCTTCAGCTTTTTATCTTTCTTCTCATGGAAGGCTCCCTTGAAGTTCGGGTCTTCTTTCTTGCGTTGACGGTCAACCTCTTTGGCTATATCTTGCCTTTCCTCAAAGTCTGCCTTTTCAATTTCTACTGTGGCAGGGATGTCTTTGATAGGTAGTGTGATACGGATAAGTTCCTCAATTTTTTTCATATGGTACTTCTCCGCTGGATTGATGAAGGTGATGGCATGCCCTGTGTTATTAGCCCTTCCTGTTCTACCTACACGGTGAACATATTCTTCATACAATACCGGTACATCAAAATTGATCACGTGGCTGACCATACTGACGTCAATACCTCTAGCGGCAACGTCAGTGGCTACCAGGAAGCGAATCTCTCCCGACTTGAAGTCATTGATGGCATTGGTACGGGAATTTTGTCCCTTATTGGCGTGGATAGTTCGCACACTTCCATTATGCATCCTTTCCAGGTACTTGCCGATATTATTGGCATCCTGCTTTTTGCGGACGAAGATAATCACCCTGCTAAAGGTTTCCTGATCTTCCATCAGGTGCATCAGTAGGTTGATTTTGGTTTTGAAGTTAGGAACATAGTAAGCTTCCTGTTCTACCATTTCAGCCGTGGTAGCTTGGGGAGTTACTTCTATACGTTGTGGAAACTCTAGAAATTCTTCCGACAAGCGAACGACAATATCAGGCATGGTCGCTGAGAACAAAAGGTTTTGTCTTTTTACTGGAATAATCTCCAGCATCTGACGGATCTGTGGCATGAATCCCATATCCATCATACGATCGGCCTCGTCCAGTACCATAAACTTGATATCCTTAAGTACCAGTGCTTGTTTGGCATAAAGCTCCATGATTCTACCTGGAGTTCCTACCAGGATATCAATTCCTTCCTTTACGGTTTCAATTTGTGTTTTTGGTCCCAAACCTCCATAGACAGCAGTATGGCGTATGTCCATATAGGGAGTCAGCATTTTAATATGCTCATTTACCTGCATCGCCAGCTCACGGGTAGGGGTAAGAATTAATGCACGGGGATTGTGGCCTTGTGCATACTTCACTTTCATAAGAATAGGAAGTAGATAAGCGGCTGTTTTACCTGTACCTGTTTGGGCGATACCCATAATGTCATGCCCTGCCATGGTCAGGGGAATCGTTTTTTCCTGAATAGGTGTAGGAGTCGTGAACCCCTGTTCCGTAATAGCATTCAGGAGCTGCTTATTCAGTTTAAAATCCTCAAATGAGGGGGTTGATGTATGATCAGACATAAGAATTTTTCTATATTTTGCTGGCCTATCTTTACGATGATGTTGCTTACAGTAGACAACACACAAAAAGACATGGCGGTTTTTCAAATCCGAAGAATAGGGCACAAAGGTAGGAATATCCGGCACAAAATGATAAAATAAAAATGTAGTACTGCGGTAGAAGTGACCTTACGGAATCTATTCTTTTCCTTTTCTCCTTTTACTTTTCCCTTTCTACTACTATGAGATCCTTATCATTCGCTGTATATTTGATTTCTAGAAGAGAGGTAACAAACAATTTTTTATGATTAAAATAAGGCATTTTTGGGCAATAGGCTCATTATTAGTGATAGCAAGTTGTACGGAGGTAAAAGAGCAAGGAAGCAAGCAAGCCAATCAACAGGTGGCGAGTGATTTTCTTGAGGGGATCAATGATGTGGTAGAGATCCATGGAGAGAAGGCCTTGAGGGATAAACGGAGTCTAATGGATGCTCGTAAATCAGGGCGAGGGGAGCTAGCCCTACAACGTTGGGCCAAGTCTTCAGCAGACTTGGATCATGTATTTGCGTCTGATTCCTTGAAAAAACGAGCGATGACACTAATGAAAGCATCAACTGACCTGAATGCTGCGGAGAAAAGAGAGTTATCAAGGTTACTCTATCGTATGGGGATGGGAGGAAAGCGCTCTATTTTGGAAGATCTCTATCAAAAACAGGCAACGATGGCTTTATTTGCGGAGAACTCCGATTACTTTTTATATGGTCGTCGTTATGCTGAAAAACAGGTAGACTCTCTTTTAGTGCATAACAAGGGAAATAAGTTTCGTTTTGATACCTGGAAAGCATATCATCGGGGGAATACTTCTCTGGATGATCAGTTTACGCAATATGTACTTAATTATAATCAGGTAGTACAAGAGAATGCCTATGACGATGCTTTTGACTATGAAGCGAAGGGCATAGGGATGGAGCCTCTGGAGGTAAAAGAGTTATCGGAGGAAATTATTCAAGAATTGGACCCTTTATTCAGGTTGCTACATGGTTATATACTTGAAAAACTATCGGCGCAATATCCATATATTACCGTTGGAGAAGAAATACCTGCACATTGGTTGCCTACGACTGTTTATGGAGGATGGGCCGAGTTATTGGAACAGGAATATTATTTGGATAAAAAACCAGCTTCTGTAGCAATAGTGCAAGTAGGAAAAGAACTGCTCGCTTCATGGAAGATAGCGACCTACCTTAATGCTAATAGTGTTCCAAGAATGCTACAGTCGTCCAAGTACCCATCGGTACTATTGAGTGGTTTTGGAGAGCGATATGGTACGGATTATCAGTTGCAGCGAAAGGACATTGGCTATTATAGGGAGACCCTTAACAAGGTAGGGCAGTACGTAGCTTCCAGAATACAGGAGAATGACGATATGCCTGTATTGCTGAAAGGAGAGGAGTCAGAGTTATGGGCTAAGGCAATGGGGAAGTTTTTAGCCATTAAAGGGGAAGAGCCAATGATTACTCAGCAGTTTATGGAAGAAACGATGCCGGATTCCATTCAAGTGCAATTGTCTCAGGCATTGGAATACCTTACTTTTATCCCTTATGGGTTAGGGGTGACGACCAACCTGGAAGTGTTTGCTTATCGGGAAGGCTTAAGTGGAAAGCGACTGGAGGAGCAATACCGTGACTTATTGTCCCAATATATGGGGGTGCAAGTAGCGGGATTGACTACAGAAATGATGTATCCGTCTAATAGATGGCTGTACGAAGAACCACTTGCTGCATTTAAAGAAGGAATCAGTACCTTAATTGCTTTTCAGGTGTATCAGCATATGAGAGGGAAAGAAGAGCCTGTCGTAGGGGTAGAGTTGTTGAGAATGATGTATTCAGCAGGGACACTGCATTGGAAAGACCACTTACGTTTACATTTGGAAGAAGAAATTAGTGCCAAAGCAATGGTGGACTATTTTGCTCCTCTGAAACAGTACTTGGAGGCAAGGAAGATAACACAACAGATAGAGGGGGAGCAGGAGGTACAAGAGAACGAAGAAATATAGTTCAATAACTATTGTTTATTGATGAAAACTTAGAGCTTGTTTAGGGTTCCAACTTTGGTAGTTTATACTTCAAAGGTTTGGGACTTGAACAAGCTCTTACTCATTAAGAGCTGAATGTTTTCCCGGTCTAAAAATCAGGGAAATATATTCGTTAGTCCTAACTTAATTAGGTATTCAGTGCAATGTTTTCACAAAAAAAATATATTTGCATTATCCCCAAAGTAATAGGATCTATAGTTATCAGGATAAGAGCTTAGTTGAGAACCACGTCTTTTGGAATAGAAGCGTTATTCTCAAAATCAGTATTCCAAACAAGCTCTAAAGATCCCTATGAGCACTAATAACTAAAACAAACGACAGAATAAAATGATGAGAATACGACTAAGCGTGCTTCTGAGTACACTTTTATGGAGTATTGCTGCCTTTTCTATTCATGCGCAGACAATAAAGGAGAAGTCCACTTCATCAAAGGATACTCATATTTACAAGAGTAAGACGGTGATCAATACCGCAACCCAACAGATCAGTCAATTATCATCCCAAGGGGATATCACCCCGATGAAGGTAGCAAACGCTCCGGAACTGCTGATGACAGATGGGACAACTACGACCTGTGATGCGATCTTTAAGGATCCTAGTGGAGATAGCCTTTATGCCAATGAGGAGTCAAGGATTTTTACGATATATCCTTCTACGACTGGCAGTGATGTCTACGTGAAGTTTAACTTTTTAGACTTAGAGGAAGAGTTTGACTATTTGTATGTCTATGATGCCACGACTGAAGATGAAGGGGCATTAATTGGTGCTTATACGGGGTATTTCGAAACTGATGTATTGAGAATGCGTGCTACCAATGTAGATGGAGCATTGACCTTTAAGTTTGTGTCGGATGCATCTGTACCTCAAGAAGGTTGGGAAGCAATCGTTAGTTGTGTAAGTAAGGATTATAATTTTTCTCCGGACGTACTGGAGCCGATAACAGATATTACTTTGTTCAAAGGGTTTCATAAGGCTAAGTATACTTTTGGACAATATTTTAATGATATCGATAAGGATGTATTGACCTATAGCATTGCAACTGATGCTGGTGGAGCAGCCGAATTGATAGTGGATAACGATACGTTGAAAATCACAGAAGTGGGTCCAGGCACATTGACTGCATACCTTACCGCAATTGATGGTAATGGAGGGCAAGTAATGGATACGTTGACGATATCTGTGATTGATGTCAATGGAGACGTCTCTCACCCTATGCGACAAATGGGAAGGGGCTTTGCAGAAGGAACGAATGTTTATAGTCAAACAGGCTTGGCTGTAAGTATGTCGGGTAATGGTAAAAGAGTGGCTGTGGGTACCCAACATCAATCCAATGCAGGGGTGGATTACGCAGGTATGGTGAGCATCTATGAATGGGATGCTGGTGTTTGGACAAAGTTGGGAAATGATTTGTATGGTGAAACAGCTTCGGAGTGGTTTGGATCAGCAGTAGCGTTGTCGGCAGATGGACAGCGTCTTGCGGTAGCGGCACATGGGTATGACTCAGGAGCTGGAGAGAATGCCGGAAAGGTAACCGTATATGCATGGAATGGAAGTAACTGGCAAAGCTTAGGGACCTCTATCGAAGGAACTTTGGCTTATGGTGAAATAGGTTCTTCTTTGGCTTTGTCAGCCAATGGTAGTCGTATGGTAGTAGGATCTACAAGGTATAGTGCAGGTGAAACGGGGGAGGTTAATGTATACGATTGGACGGGTAGTAGTTGGGTACAGGTAGGAACTCCATTTACCGGATCGCATGCGGAGGATCAATTGGGAAATCAGGTGAGTATTGCTGCTGATGGAAATACGATCGCCATGAGTGCTGTTTGGGAAACCAATACATTAGATAGCCAAGGAAGAGTCAGTGTCTATACATGGAATGGAACCTCTTGGGTGAAAAAGGGTAGTGATTTTTATGGAGAGGCCGCTTATTATAATTTAGGAAGAGGATTAGCGCTTTCTGCCAATGGACAGCGTATAGCCATGTCAGAACCATGGTATGAAAATGCAGCTGGAGAAGTGGGAAGAGTCATGTCTTACGATTGGAACGGAAGTACATGGGGAAAGGTAGGAGCTGATCTAGTTGGTGAAACAAACTTGTCTTTATTCGGATTTAAATTGGCCCTTTCGGGAGACGGTAGCACATTGGTTGTCGGAGAACCCCACTATAGTAACCTTGAAGAACAAGTAGGAAGAGTACAGGTATATCAATACAATGGTACTGCATGGGAACAGGAAGGAGTTGCGATTCCCGGATCAACCCGAAAGGAACAGTTTGGTAGAGCAGTTGGTGTGTCGGGTAACGGCAGTCATATGATTGCAGGGGCCCCTTACTATCATGCGAATGCTTACGAAAGTGGAATAGCGAGAGTATTCCAGCTTAAAGCACCTCTGGATAATAAAGCGCCTGCAGTTTTAGCTCCTGTTCGCAAAAAGGTTATAGTTTCTGGTTATGGACCAACTTCATTATCCTTATCTGATATTTTTGTAGACCCAGAAAGTGATGCGCTTGCTTATACAGCTTTGTCTCAAGATACTGAAGTCGTTTCTGTAACCGTATCAGAAGAGCAGTTGTTATTGACAGAAGTGGAGATCGGCAAGACGGCGGTGGATGTATTTGTTGATGATGGGCAGGGCAATACAACTGCAATGACCTTTGAGGTAGTGGTAGCAGAGAAACAAGATTTATTATGGGAGCAGCTAGGAGCGGACATTGATGGTGAGAAAATTGGCGATCAATTTGGGTATGCCGTAAGTGTTTCTTCTGACGGAGAACGAATTGCTGTAGGCGGTAGATTAAATGATGGCAATGGAGATGCTGCAGGACATGTGCGAGTATATCAATGGAACGGTAATTCTTGGACCAGAATAGGAGGAGATATTGATGGAGAGGCTTCACAAGACCAGTTTGGGGCAGCTCTTAGTTTATCTGCGAATGGCAACCGACTGATCGTAGGAGCTTTTGGTAATGACGGTAATGGAGATGCTACAGGGCATGCAAGGGTATTTGAGTGGAATGGTAGTAATTGGATGCAGTTAGGGCTTGATATAGATGGAGCTGCTAGTGGAGATGAGTTTGGTTTAGCTGTAGATATTTCTTCGGATGGCCGAAGGGTAGCCATAGGAGCAGCCCAAAATGATTTCAATGGTATTGATAATGCCGGCCATGTTCGAATTTACGAATGGAACGAAGCAGATTGGGTTCAATTGGGAGGAGACTTAGGAGGTACATTGTCTGAAGAAAATTTTGGTACTGCCGTAGCGCTCTCAGCGAAAGGTAATCGCCTTGTCGTAGGAGCTATAGGAAATAACAATAATGGTTCTAATGCAGGAGCAGCTTATTTCTATGAGTGGGATGGTACCAGTTGGACTCAATTTGGAAATACATTATATGGAGCATCTTCAGGGGATTACTTTGGTAGTTCCGTTAGTTTTTCTGTTGATGGGATGATTACAGCTATTGGTGCTTTATACAAATATACAAGTGGCTTTAGTGCGGGGCAGGTAAATGTTTATGAGTGGAGTGGAGCGAACTGGACACAAAGAGGAAGTGCGTTGCAAGGAACCACGGGAGATAATTTTGGATGTTCAGTAAGCCTTTCAGGCAATGGGGATAGAATTGCTGTTGGAGCAAGAGGAAACGGAGGTAATACGCAAGATGAAGGCTATGCAAGTGTTTATGAATGGGATGGCATAGATTGGGTGCAGCTAGATAATGATATTTTAGGAGAAGCATCTGGAGATAATTTCGGTAAATCCTTGAGTTTGTCTATGGACGGTAGTCGTCTTGTAGTTGGTGCAATTGTCAATAGTAACTATAAGGGGCACGTACGAGCTTATGATCTGAATGAAATAGTAAATAATACGACTCCAGTTGTCATCAACCCTCTAACAGACCTCTATCAGTTGAAAGGGTTTGCCGCTCACTTGATTGATCTGTCAGCGGTATTTGAGGATGGAGATGGAGACGCCTTATCCTATACGGTGGAGGTGTTGGATGCGTCTGTCATATCGACCACTCTTTCAGGAACAGAATTGACCTTAATGGAAGTAGGAGAAGGGAGCACACAGGTGACGGTGACAGCAACTGATGGCAATGGAGGGGTTGCAAGTAGTAGTTTTACGATAAAGGTAGAAGGAGTGATTGATGCCCCATGGCAAACGATAGGTGGCGCTCCGGCATCTGTAAGTAACTCCAGATACCCTTCCCTACACTTTGCTGTCGATGGAACGCCTTATGCTGTACATCAGGGACCATTTGATACAGAGGTATTTACCTATCAGAATAATGCCTGGAGTCTATTGGGTAACACCAGCTTTAATAGTTGTTGCTCAGGAGGTGCTATAGGGGTTGATGCTGCCAATAATGTTTATATGGCGTATCAGGATGGCGACAATGCTGATTTTGGAACGGTCAAGAAGTTTAATGGAAGTACTTGGGAGATGGTGGGAACGGCTGCTTTTACTCCTTTTGCGGTTAGAGAAATCAAGCTAGCCTTGAGTTCTACAGGAGTCCCTTATGTATTCTATACAGATACAAGTGGGGGGCAACCTAATGTCGCTTACTTTAATGGAGCCTCATGGGTGAACTTGGGAACATTGCCAGCGATATCAGGGCAGTTGCTTTCGATCAATATCACATTTGATGCAAACGATGTACCATACCTTTACTTTAGACAGTCGTCCCGAATGACAGTCTATCGCTATATGAATAATGTTTGGTCTCCAGTAGGTACAGAACGGTTTAGTACCCATGATGCGCAGTTTGCTCATCTGAACTTTGATGCAGCAAATACACCATACCTGTCTTATGCGGATGTTCCGGTGTCTTCCTTTAATCAAGGAAGCTTTAAGCTAACCGTTTTGAAGTTTGATGGGGCAAGTTGGGTAGATCTTGTCAATGAGGCTTTTGTACATACAGACTTGTACTACACTTCTTTGGTGTTTGATGCAGAGGGAAGTATGTATGTAGGCTTTAGAAGCCTTTATAAAGGGAAAAGTGAACTTATCATTAGAAGGTTCAAAGACAACGTATGGGATCAGGTTTATAGACCAGCACCTGATGTAGATTATCCTAAGTTGGCAACGGATACCGCTGGAAATGTATATGTAGCCTTTGCGGACAGAACCAATGGTAGTCGATTGACTGCTCTTCAAAAGCCTTTCTCTTCGGTGCCTCCAACGGTGGTCAATGAAATTGAAGATGTGACTTTTGAGGTTGGTCAAGGTGCCTATACCATTGATATTAGTAATGTATTTGAAGATGCAGATGGGGATATACTTTCTTATTCAGTTGTTGTGGCGGATGAGTCTATAGTGACAGCCGCACTTTCTGGGACGAATCTGTTATTAACAGAAGTAGGGGAAGGAACAACAACTGTAACACTTACAGCAGATGATGGTAAGGGTGGTGCCGTAAGTGATGCGTTTATCGTAACGGTTAATGCGCCAGCGAACAACGCTCCAACCGTGATATTACCTTATGAGGACCGTACGTATATGGCTGGATTTACCTCAGCAGGTATATACCTGGATAGTGCTTTCTCGGATATGGATGGAGATGAGTTGACCTTTATTGCATCAAGTACAAATACTTCTGTAGTGACAACTACTGTGTCTGAAGATTGGTTAACACTAACTGAGGTAGGGGTAGGAACTGCAACCATTACAGTTACGGCTAATGATGGCAAAGGAGGTGTAGCGAGTGATGACTTCTTAGTGACGATTACAGGAGTAACCAATACGGCTCCGACGGTGGTCAATCCTATTGCCGATAAGAGTTTACAAGAAGGCTTTACAACCGATTTGACAGAACTTTCCAATGTATTCTCGGATACGGACGGGGATGCGCTGACATATTCTGCTAGTGTGTCGAATACCGCAGTAGTAACCTGGAGTATTTCTGGAAGTCAGTTATACCTTAATGAAGTTGGTGTGGGTACAGCGACCGTGACGGTCACAGCGAATGATAATAAAGGAGGTATTATAAGTGACCAGTTTATTATTACAGTGGCTGCTTCAAGCAATAACCTTCCATACGTACAGAATACCTTGGGAAATCAGGTACGTGTAACAGGGTTTGGAGCGGAAACCTATGACCTCTCCAATATCTTTGCAGATGAGGATGGTGATGTACTTACTTTTGGAGCAAATAGCAGCAACACCTCTGTAGCGACTACTGAGGTTACAGGAAATACGATGACCTTGACAGAGGTAGGGATTGGAGCAACAACGATTACCCTTACAGCAGATGATGGTAAGGGAGAACAAGTATCCTATGATTTCTTGCTAACGGTAACGCAATCCATGGCCACTGAATGGTATGGTTCACAGACAGGGGGCCAAATGGGTCGCAGTGTTTCTATATCAGCAGATGCTCGTATTGTGGCAGTATCTTCTCCTTCTTTTGCCCCGACTGGAAAAGTAGAGATCTTTGAATTTAATGGGGAGTCTTGGGATCCGAAGGGGGCTGCTATTTTTGGAAGTACCTCACAAGCTCAGTTTGGAATCAGCTTGGTTTTGTCCAAGGATGGGAATAGAGTATTGATCGGTAGTCATGATGAGGTGTTAACACAGAATATTTATCAAGTCTATGAGTATCAAGCTAGTGGTTGGGTACAAATAGGAACTGATATTGTTGGTACTTTTGATGAGGCATTTAAGCAGAATCTTTCAATTTCAGGGAATGGTGGAAGAATTGCAATTGGCGATAGACTTGATGATACTGCTTCTTTTCACGCTGGAAAAGTAAGGGTTTTCGACTATAATGATACTGTAGATGATTGGGTGTTGGTTGGTCAGCCTATTTATGGCCCATCGCAAAACTTTGAGATGGGAATGACAGTAGGGCTGTCTGATGATGGTACACGCTTGGCTGTTGGAGGAGTAGACGGAAGTAATAATTGGTCAGGTAGCGCACAGGTTTATGATTTTAATGGTTCCAATTGGTATCAGATAGGCGGATCAATTAATGGACTTGCTTTCAATGATTGGGCCGGTAAGATGGTGATTTCAGGAGATGGGCAGCGTATAGCAGTAGGTGCTGATGGTTTCGATATAAACGATACAAGCGATGATAATGCCGGGCAGGTTCGCGTGTTTGAGTATGATGCAGGAAACTGGAATATTGTGGGTGACCCGATCTCTGGTGAAACAGCGATGGAGTTTTCAGGTTCCTTATTGACACTGGATTATCATGGGGAGAATTTAGCAGTTTCAGGGCCAGGCTATAATGATTTTACGGGGGTCGTTAGGGCTTACCGTTACGATGGACTTGATTGGAAAAAAGCCGCTACGGACTTTAAGGGAATAGAAACGAATGATAGTTATGGTGCTTCTCTACAGTTGAATGGAAATGGAAGATTCTTGGTAATCGGTGCTCCAAATGTCGATGATGTAGGAAAGTGGCAAGTGATTGATTTGAAGGGAATGTTTGAAGGAGGTAACAGTGGAGAAGGATTGGGAGATATCGTTAATGTGTCCTACACGGATTCTCGTAATAATTCAGAAAATGAAATAGCCTCAGGATATTTTGTTTTAGAGCTACAGCGTCCAGACCTAGTGAAATCCGTTAAGTTGGGTATCATGAGGATGGGAGAGATTCTATCAGAAAACTATACTTCTTATACGATGGTTTTTGATGGTGGAGCTGAATATTCCACTCAGTACGAAATCAGTGATCCTTTCGGAGTATTCTATGATTTTGAGATAGAGCTGAATGATGGAACGATCTTGTATTACCCTGAAGGAAATTACAATTTCCGTTACCGTCAGTATGATGCCGGGTATTTTAATTTTGCGGAATATATAGGTTTGGGGACAGCGGAAAGTGATTACCGTATATTCTCTGTTCCTTTGAGATCAGAAGGGGGAATGCAGGTACAGGACTTATTGGCTGAACTTGGACCTAATGATAATACGAAATGGAGAATGTGGAACTGGTCAAATGGAAACTATCGTGAAATGAATACTTTGAGTAGTTTGAAGCCAGGAGAGTCTTATTGGATACTGAGTGCTGAAGGCCCATGGTTGGAGTCTCCAGTGATGACTACCGAGGTAAGGCCAGAGATTGGCATTAACCAACAAGGAAACTGGGAGCCATTTGAACTGCTGTTACAGCCAGGTTGGAATATGGTGAGTACACCTTTCAATATGCCATTGAACTGGAGTAATATTTTAACTCGAAACCTGGAAGAGGCAAGTGAAGAGGAGTACGAGACCCGTATGTTGGAACTGATGGATATTGGAGGAGAAATCACTACTTGGGATGGAAGTAGGGGGACAGATCAATACTTACAGCCTTTTGGAGGTGGGTTTATTGAAAACTCAGGACCGACTGCTGTTTCTGTAAACATTTATCCTATTCAGGGGTATTATGAATCGGTGAACCTAAGAACGGCATCAGAAGCAACCTGGAAAGTGACCATGGAAGCGAGGGGAAAACAGCAATGGCATACCACCGCATATTTGGGAATGCATGAGCGTGCTACAGACGGCTTTGAGGGATTGGATATGCACAATGTTCCTTTGCTGATGAAAGGATTGCCAACGGCTAACTTTAGCCGTTCTTCTTTCGAGAGTTCAAATGTCATGGGAGATATGATTTCTAATGCTGAAGAGGGAAAATGGTCTTTCAAGGTGAATGCAGGAAGTGAAGAGTCGTTACAGTTGCGTTGGGCTAAGCCACAACTTCCGGCAGGAAAACAGTTGTTCTTATTCGATCATATTTCCCAACAGCTGATTGATATGCAACAAGTACAAGCCTATCAAGGGACTTCCTCTACAGTACAGTTTACGGCCTTTTATGGCAGCAGCGAGCGTATTGCGAGCTTAATGGCAGCAGAAGGAATTACAATGGTTGCTGCTTATCCTAATCCATTCCGTGAGCAAACGACTTTAGAGTTGATGGTTCCGGAGTATGGGGCAGAAATGCAAGTAACTATTATGGACGTTACTGGTAAGTTGGTAAAGCAGCTTTATCAGGGACAAGCTGCCGAGGGACTGTTACGTCTGAACTGGGATGGTAGTACCTCTGCTGGTCGTAGGGCACAACGTGGTATGTATTTGTATCAGGTAAAGATGACAGACCAAAAAGGGACATATTGGAATAGTGGTAAGCTGGTTATTCAGTAAAGTGGTAAGAAACCGACAGTTGAGGCGGCTTGCGCCGCTGGTTGAGCGCTTCGCTGTTGAGTGGAGCTTCGCTCCGTTGAG
>NZ_BAABJX010000010.1:0-99607 GCF_039543525.1 Algivirga pacifica | reverse complement strand
ATAACCGATAACCGATAACCGATAACCGATAACCGATAACCGATAACCGATAACCGATAATTAAAAATTAAACACGTCAGCATGAGGAGAAAGCAGTTCCAAAATAGCGTAATAAAAAAATACCGTAAGTCTCTATCCTTCATAGGAGGGATACTTTTGCTATGCTGGAATAGTAGCTGTGAAGAGTTAATTAGTCCAGAGCTACTAACAGCACCCCCCACGATTGTGGTAGAAGGAACGTTGCGTCCTGATTCTTCCTTTGTACAATTGACACAGACGACGTCTTTTCAGGAAAATATGCCTGTTCCAAAGTTGACTGGAGCACAGATTCAGGTATTTGATTTTGAGGATTTTCCTAAGCAGTTTGAAGAGGTGGACTCTGGAGTATACTTTCCAATAAGGGATATGGAGTTGATTCCTGGAAGGCGCTATCGATTAGAGGTAATATATGACAGTGTGGCCGTAACGGCTGAGAATATTTATCCAAGCAAGCCTATACTGGATTCCATTGCGGTAGATTTTCTAAATGATCGAGAGCTTACGACAGCTCAGGAGTCGGGGTATTATCTGACCTTATACATTAATGATCGTGCTTTTGTTAGAAACTACTACCGCATAGATGTTTTTCGGAACGGAAAATCAATTAGTGATGACCCCGAAGTAGGTTTATTAATACAGACGGATGAAGGACGGGATGGCAAGGTATTGCAATATCAAGTGCCTTTTGCCTTTCGTGAGCAAGACAGCTTAAAGGTAGAGCTAAATGGACTATCTTCTATGACTTACGATTACTATAGAGGTGTGAAGCTGTTAACAGATGCCGGAAGTCCCTCTCAATCAGTTCCCGAAAATCCACCTTCCAATCTTGTACCTTCCTCAGAGGTAGCTGTTTTTGGCTTTTTTGCTTTGGAGCACCCTGTAAGTGACTCTGTTTGGGTGACGCCCTCAGTCATAGATTAATCAGTATAATACTTATTAAGTAAGCTCTTATGATGTCAGAAATAAAGAGATAATATAATCTCCTTGTTTCTGACTTTCTGTATCCCCTCTTTTCTATAAAAATAAGCGAATACCCCTTCTTTTATACGACTTCTGTATCCCTTTTGAATTATCTGTACCCCTAAATGTACCCCATTGATTTTTTTAAATGACTGTTAATATCCTTTATATTGAACTCAATTCGATACAAAAGTATCTCCCTTTGATCCAACTATTTCCATTCAGGTAATGACATGTTTTGATCGACTTTTACTGGAGAAGAGGAGGGGTACTATAACTCCAAAACAACAACAGATAAATATGAAAATGATTACTAGACATTTCTTTATGCTATTGTGCCTTATTGGTTTGACTGCTACAAGCGCAATGGCACAGATTGATTCAGGAAACCCTTATTCTACAGCGAACCACGACAAGGTGGTCATTGGGTACGTTCCCAACTGGGATGCCTGGAAAGGATTAGACTTTAATATTCCAAAAGGCTCATTGAACCACTACAACATTGATTATTCTCAGTATACCTTATTGAACTTTTCTTTCTTTGGTGTAGCGGTAGATGGTTCTTTACACAGTGGAGATTTAAGGGCTAACAATATCTATCAAGAAGGAGTGATACAGCAGCCCGATGACTTATTACATCCTGATGCTTATAGTAGCCACGATCAAGCAATGGTGCTGGGAGTACCTCAGGAGTTTTGGGGTTGGGATGAAGCCCTACGTCCGTTGGGCTATGAGCCAAATCCTGATGGAGCTTATCTGGGTTGGGTGAAGACAGAGACAGGAGAAACAGGAGAGTGGCCTTTGATAGAATACCCAACACCAGGAATGATCTCTATCGCTCATGATAATGGCGTGAAAGTAATGGCTTCCATTGGAGGTTGGTCAATGTGTAAGCATTTCCCTGAGGTTGCCGCAGACCCGGTAAAAAGAGCACGTTTTATTCAGGATTGTGTGACGTTGATTGAGGATTATAATTTTGATGGGATTGATATTGATTGGGAGTTCCCAGGTCCGTTTGCAGGAATGAACTTTACAGGTTCTGAGGCTGACTACCATAACTTTACTGTCCTGATGGAAGATATCCGTGAGGCAATTGGTCCAGATAAATTGGTGACAGCAGCATTTAACATGAGCCCTACAAAACTAAGAGGATTGGAATGGCAAGCCTTGGATCAAGTGATGGACTATTACAATATTATGAGCTATGACTTAAATGGTGGTTGGTCTGCCAAGGCAGGGCATAACTCTCCGTTATATGCTTATCCTGATCAGGAGTGGGGTGCGTTTTCATGGCATGATACGTTTATCTTCTTGAGAGACTCTATGAATGTGAGCCCATCCAAAATCAATATGGGAGTGGCTTTTTATGGAAGAGGAGTGACGACAGAAACGACAGCAGCACTGCATGCACCAACATTAAAGAAATCACAAACATTTTCTGTAGATGGCCCGGTAGTTTCTGCTGCTGATACAGAAAATTGGACGGTGACGGAAGGTTCTCCTTACTTTTTCCAGATTCAAGAGGCAATAGCTTCAGGTACATGGACGAAGCATTGGGATGATGATGCAAAGGTACCTTACTTGACGAAGGATGTAAATGGAAAGCATTATTTCCTGAGCTATGATGATGAGGAGTCTATTGCACTAAAATCTCAGTATGTGGTTGACAATGATATCGCAGGGGTGATTATCTGGCAGATCTTCTCGGACTGGAAAGTAGGTGCGGAGACCAGTAGTATTGCAAGTCGTTACCCTATTTGTCCAGACACTAAACCAGAGTTGGCTCATGTAGTGAATAAAGTATTTGCAGAAGGATCGGGTCCAGTAAATCCTGCGCCACAAGTGACACTTAATATCCCGGCTTCTGTGTCTCAAGAAACTTTTGCTCCAGTAGCATTACAAGCAACAGTGACAGACGATAAGGCAGGGGTATCTGTTACAGTCTCTGTGGATGGTACTGCATTGTCAGTAAGCAATACAGGAGATGTTTATGAAGCAAGCTGGACACCTTCCGCTTATGGAAGTGTAGTGGTTCGTGTAGAAGCTACAGATGCAGAAGGGAAACAAACCGTACGTTCGTCGACAGTGGAAGTACTAGACCCTTCACAGCCGAATGTTGCTCCAACGGTAGGATTTGTTTCTCCTCAGGATAATGCTGTGATTCAGCAGGAAACACTTTCAGCAGTTGCGGTAGAGGTGTTAGGTGAAGATACGGATGGAACCGTAGAAAGTGTTGAGATCAGCGTTGACGGACAAGTATTTACTACTTCATCGGCAAGCTGGACACCATCAGCCTTTGGCGTATATACATTGACTGCCAAGGTAACGGACAATGAAGGAGCAGAAGGACAGAGCAGCATCACGGTAACAATTGAGGAAATTGTAGAAGATACGACAACAACAGGAACGTGTGAGTTGCCAGAATATGCACCTTACCCAACCATTTACCAGTCAGGGGATCAGGTAGTATATGAAGGCATTAAATATGAGGCTAAGGTGGATAACCTGTACAATGTAGTACCGGGTACTGCAGCACATTACTGGGAAGACCTTGGAGCGTGTGGTGATGTAGTTGTTGTGCCTCCATGCCCCAATGGTTGTGACCCTGTGGTTACTTTGACAACCACAACAGGTACAGTGAAGTCGGAGTTGCCTTATACAATTAACTTGTCAGCGACTTCAAGTGATGAGGATGGAACGGTAAGCAGTACAGTATATACGGTAAATGGAACAACAGTAAGTGGTTCATCTTATGCGGTGACGGCTTATGGAACTTACACGGTAGTAGTGACGGTAACCGATAATGACGGAAGAACAGCTTCTGATCAAGGAGTCGTTACGGTAGAAGAGCCTGCAGATACCTCTGACTGTACTGCAGCGGCGTGGGATGCAAACGCTACTTATACAGGAGGTGAGATTGTTGTGTATGAAGGAATCTTATACAAGGCGAAGTGGTGGTCAGAAGATGATGTGCCATCAGAAAATAATGGTTCAGGAAAAGAGTGGGAAGTGTTAGGCCCATGTGGTAGTGCAAGATTTGCGACTAAAGCAATTGATGCTACATCCCTAACGGCTTATCCTAATCCATTTACACAAGCCTTGAAGGTGACATTGGGAGGAAAGACAATTAATAGCCTTAAAGTAATGAATGCGACAGGGCAGTTGATCGAAAGTGCTACTCCTGCCAATGGTACATATACCCTCAATACGGGACAATGGAATACAGGAATCTATATTCTATTGGTAGAAGCAGAAGGTACGCTATTCACTACGAGAGTGCTGAAAAAATAAAGAATCGTTTCTCGGTTAATGTGTTCATACTGTAATCTAAAAGCAGTCCGGAATTAATTTTCTGGATTGCTTTTTTTGTGTAAGAACTTACTTGGAATCTGTACTAAATAGGCAGGAAAGGTACAAGGAGGAGCTCTTTGTTTAAAGATATTTAAAGTTGGGTTATTTTAGATAGGTAGTAGACTATTAGGATAATCAATAGTCTGAGCTTTAAAAAAATGAGTAATAACCTAACCCTTTTATTTACATGAGAGTACTATCCACGCTAGTCTTATTATTGCTAGGACTGCAAGTTTTTGCACAAGACAAACCCAATATTTTGGTGATTATGGTCGATGATGTCGCCCCCAATGCCTTAAGCTGTTATACGATGGGAATGCAGTACCCGACTCCTAATATCGATCGAATAGCGAAAGAGGGAGCGCTTTTTACCGACCATTATTCTCAACCAAGCTGTACGGCTGGAAGAGCAGCTTTTATTACAGGTCAAAAGCCTGTAAGAACAGGGCTTACGACGGTAGGACAACCCGGAAATCCGTTAGGGTTGAAAAAGGAAGATCCGACATTGGCAGACCTTTTAAAGCCTTTAGGATATATGACAGCTCAATACGGTAAGAACCATTTGGGAGATCGTAATGAGCATCTGCCAACAGTGCATGGATTTGACGAGTTTTATGGCAACTTATATCACTTGAACGTATCGGAGGAGCCAGAGCAGGCAGATTACCCTAAGTCCAAGGAGTTTGACAACAAATATGGTCCGAGGGGAGTGATTGAGTCTTATGCTAGTGATAGTTTTGATAAAACGGAGGATCCTCGATTTGGAGTGATAGGAAAACAGAGAGTGAAGGATACAGGGCCTTTGACCGTAGAGCGTATGAAAACTTTTGATGAGGAGTTGGTTAAAAGATCCAAGGATTTTATGAAGCGGGCCAAAAATGACAAAAAGCCGTTCTTTATTTGGCATGCCACTAGTAGAATGCACGTTTATACACACCTTAAAGAAGAGTCAAAAAACCTAGCGACAAAGATCAGTACAGATGGGGATTTATTTGGACATGGGTTAATAGAACATGACCAGCATGTGGGAGAACTACTAGACTACCTTAAAGAACTAGGCGTTGATGATAACACTATTGTGATTTATACCACTGACAACGGCCCCGAGCAAAGTACATGGCCACATGCAGGGGTAACCATGTTTAGAGGAGAGAAAATGACTACGTATGAGGGAGGTTTGAGAGCACCATTTATGGTGAGATGGCCTAAGAAGATCCCTGCAGGGTTGGTGAGGAATGGTATCTCAGCACACGAAGATGTCGTTCCTACCTTGATGGCCGCTGTTGGAAATGAGAATATTAAAGAAGAGTTGAAGAAAGGGAAAAAAGCGGGGGAAATGAACTACAAAGTCTATATCGATGGGTTTAATAACCTGGATTATTGGACAGGGAAAGCAGAGGAGTCAGCCAGAAACTACTTTTTCTATTACTATGAAACCAGTATGACGGCTATGCGTGTAGGCCCGTGGAAAATGCACTTTGCCACAAAAGAAAGGTATTTTGACGATATGGTATTTCATACCATGCCACAGCTCTTCAACCTAAGAAAAGATCCTTTTGAAAAGTATGATGATATTACAGGCTTTCATCAAATCATGCAGAAGTCATGGGTGATGCAGCCAGCGATAGGCTTGCTAACAGAGCACCTGAAAACGTTTAAGGAGTTTCCTCCAAGACAAGAAGCCGCTTCCTTGGATATCAATAAAGCAATTGACCAAATCCTGAAGTCAGATACCAGACAATAAAGGTTGTTCATGTTGTTTAATTGTCATTGCTTTGCAATGACGTTCATGATGTTTAGTTGTTGAATTATTGGTTCAATCTAACAACTAAACATCATGAACGAGCGAAGCTCAATTAACATACACCGTGTAGCGGTATCAACAAAGGCTTTAGATGTCTAATAATTTTTTGCCACTCTTCTCACCTCATCCATATAAGTCTGTAGTTTGAGACTAAAGGCTTGAGGCATCACAGAAGACTCTTTTCTCCCCTCCAGCAACTCTTGAGATACCGCTTCAATTTCATAGTTATATCCAAAGGTGGTGCGCTGATCTTGGAAGTGCTCCACAAGTGATTCCCCTTGATATAGAAATGCCTCTCTTACATTCCAGACATCCGGCAGGGCGATATACCCTTTCTCACCTATGATATACGTATAGTTGGGTAATTTGCAGAGAAAGGAAGTGTGCAGTGAGGCTGTGGCTTTTCCATAATGAAAGGTCATAAGTAAATCCTGATCGACACCTGAAGGTGCAAGGAGTTGCTTGGCTTCAATAAGATCTGGGTCACGACGAAAAAACCACCAAGCCATGGCTATATTGTATACTCCTAGATCCAGAAGGGCTCCCCCTCCCAATTCCGGATTATACATCCTTCCATTAGGCTCAAAAGGAACATGAAAACCAAACTCGGATTTGAGGTGAATAACTTCTCCGATATGTCCTTCATCTACCCACTGTTGCGCTTTTTGAAAAGCCGGCAAAAGGTAAGTCCACATTCCTTCCATAAGGTATTGTCCTGTTTCTTGGGCTACTTTGGTAACCTCTTGGCAGTCTCCTAAATTGGTGGTGATGGGCTTTTCACATAGTACGGCTTTTCCCGATTGCAATGCTTTGATCGATTGCTCTTTGTGAAACACATGAGGGGTGGCAATATAGATGATGTCTACATCCTCTGCCTGGTACAGTGCTTCATAGGAATTATAGACTTTGGGAATGTCATACTCCTGAGCAAATGCATGTGCTCTTTGTGGGTCCGAAGAAGCAACAGCATGTAGTACAGCATTGTCGACTGCTTTGAAATCCGCAGCAAAATCACGGGCAATTTTTCCGGGTCCCAAGATGCCCCAGCGTATTTTCTTTTTCATCGTTTAGTGGAATGTTTGGTCAGCATTGGTTTGTAAAGCTATGACTAGCATAGTTTGTTTGTGCCTTAAAAGCTAGAAAATTCTGATGGTATTTTTTTGTGAATGTTTCCATATTACAAGATGCTACTAATGGACTGAACACCAAGTAAACTTATAGTTAAGTGCTACTGTTAAGGGGTTTAAGGAAGAAGGATAAAGGAATAGGAACCTATGGATAGTAATCCTTTATCCTTCCTCCTTTATCCATTTGGAAGTAGCACCTTTATTTCTATCAGAAGACTTAGTGTTTAGACCACTAGTATAAATAATTATAGATTTTTTCTATTGAAACCGGTTGTGATTTGTTTGCTCATAACATGCTATTGTATGCTGTTTTAAATCTTCCTTTATTACGTGTAAGATGAACAAATAAAACAAATGATGCGCACATTTTTTCTATTATGAAATCCATAATAATATGGTTAATAGTTATTTATTGCTAGTGTGATAGGTGGTGTTGTAAGGTGATATTTGACACTTATTGTTTTGGCTTTCAAAAGACATCTTGATGAACACCTGCAAGAGGGTGCCTTGTTGAAGGGCTCCATGAGCAGGAATGTCTTATAAAATAACCACTACACTTCATGAGAAAACTACTGTTACTGATGCTTTTGTCAACGCTACTGGGACTTAAGCCAGTATTTGCGCAAGTTGACTTTAGAGAAGAATCGATTTATTTCTTGTTGACGACTAGATTCTTTGACGGTGACCCTTCCAATAACGTTCCTAATGAATGGAGCTCCTATCACCCTGATCCTGATGTCAATCCGGAAATTACAGATCCTCAGGATGTGACCTGGAGAGGTGACTTTAAAGGGTTGATAGAAAAACTAGATTATATACAAGACTTGGGTTTTACAGCTATTTGGATTACGCCAATTGTACAAAACTGGTCGCCATTGGATTACCATGGGTATCATGCTTATGATTTTACCAAGGTAGATCCTCGTTTAGAATCTCCGGGCGCTACATTTCAAGATTTGATTGATGAGGTACATGCTAGAGATATGAAAATTGTGTTGGATATTGTAACCAACCATGCTGGTCGCTTTGGAATTAAGGGATTGGCAGAGATCAAGTATAATACAGACCCTACACAACCTTGGGGGCAGGATAGTGAGGGGAATCCTTTGCAGCCAAACCCAAACTGGGAGTATGATGGGATGACTCCTAACCCTGCGGATGGGAAAATATGGAGCCGTGCCAACCTGCCAACCATGCCTGCACCATATAATGAGGATTTGGCGGCTTATAACTGGCCGAGTACAGAATCTTATGTGTATACTTCTGATCCGGACTGGTATCATCATTCGGGGAATGGTTTTGCTCAGGGATGGGATGATACGGAAAACCTTTATAACCGTGCTCTAGCAGGAGATACCCCTGACCTGAATACGAGTAGTCAAGTGGTTAGGGATTATCTGGTAAATGCTTACAAAACCTTTATTGATATGGGAGTGGACGCCTTTCGCTGGGATACCATTAAGCATATGAGTAAAGAGGATGTCTTATATTTCCTGGATGCCTTTAAAGCGATTAACCCAGATCTGTTTGTATTTGGTGAAGTAGCACAAAAGCGTCATGAGCTGCATCAGGTAGAGGAGATTAACCCTCATTGGTATACTTGGAGAGGAGCGGTAAATGCTTCGGAACCTTCAGGGATGGCCGTATTGGATTTTTATGCAGAGGCATCTTTTCATAATCCTTTCGAATATGGAGGAGGATTCTCAGAGGTGAAGGCATCCGATCGCTATGATCATTTGTATGCTGATCCTTCTACAAACTTACTATGGTTGGATAATCATGATTTTGGTCCGAATAATGACTGGAATAAAAGATACGGAGGAACGGATGAGAACCTGGCGGCTTGTTTGAACTTTATGTTTACGTGGAGGGGGATACCAGTTGTATATTATGGTACGGAGATGCGTTTTAAATCTGGAGCATATGCGGATATCCATGATGCAACAGGAATCGAGAAATCCATTGACGAGACAGGGCGTGCTTATTATGGGGATGTGATGGATCAGGCGCCAAGCCATGTAATTTATAAACATCTGAAAAAGCTGAATGCGATTCGAAAAGCCGTACCTGCCTTGCAGAAAGGAACATGGCGATGGGATGGAAATGCTCCGGGTAACGGGGTTGGCTTTGTTCGTCAACACGGAAGCAGTGAAGTGGCCGTAGGTTTAGCCAAAGATGGATCAGCTTCCTTCAACTTCTCAGGATTGACGAATGGCGTATACAGAGATGCCGTTACAGGAAAAGAAGTAATGGTCAATAATGGCTCATTGAGTATGAATGTAGCTTCTGGTAGTGCAGGGATCTATGTGTTGAATGGGCCGGGTATGATTGGTGCCAATGGCGTAGGCTTCTTTGAAGCAGGTGTAGGCGGGCCGTCTAAGCCTATGGTTTCTGCAGATAAGGAAGCAGGACAGTATATTGAGGCAATAGATGTGACCTTGACAGCTGCTTTGGGTGATGGTGGGCCTTATACGATTTATTATACAATGGATGGTAGTACACCGACTACTGCATCTACCGTATATACTGGAAGCATCAATGTAGCTGAGAGCATGACGATCAAGGCAATGGCCTATGATAACAGTGGACAAGCATCAGATGTGTTGACACTGAGCTATATTATAGATCCAAACTTGCCACAGACCAAAGTTTATTGGAAAGCCCCTTGCGGGAACCCAAGAGTCTATTTCTGGGCCGTAGAAAATCCTGGCGCCAATGCTTCAACTACTTGGCCAGGAGAAGTGATGACAGATACCGATGGAGACGGTTGGGTGGAGTTTACCATTGATGGGACTTGTACCAATGTGATTTTCTCTTGTGATGGTAATAATCAAACGGCAGACTTATCTGTTTGTGGCGAGGGCTGGTATGACAATGGTTGGGTAAGTGCGCCTACGCCAGATACAGAAGCTCCAACACTTTCTATCTCTCCAGCTGGAGGTGATTTCTCAACGAGTGTAGCTGTAACGATCACAGCAACAGATAATAGAACATCTTCTCCAACGATTTATTATACGACAGATGGGAGTACGCCAACGACAGCTTCCACTTCTGGAAGTGGTACAGTTTCTTTCTCATTGACAGATACAACTACGCTTAAAGCGATTGCTGTAGATGAGGCGGCGAATGTTTCAGATGTAGTGACCACATTGTTTAATGTGGAGGAACCAGAGGTGTCCAATGGATTTACGGTATACTTTAAGGGATACAATAATCCTAGGGTTTACCATTGGGCTGCTCAGCCAGCAGGAAGTTTAGCAGATGCTTCTTGGCCTGGAGTAAATATGGTGACACAACAGGACGGTTGGTATAGCTATACTTTCCCTGAGGGAGTGATGTCGACTAATTTGATATTTAATGATGGCGGTGGGCAACAGACTGCTGATTTGACTCGAGATAAAACGGGTTGGTATACTGATGGCGTATGGACGGATACTAAACCAGGTGGTACGGTAGTGACCGGAGGGTTTACAGTGCATTTCAAGAAGCCGACAGCTTGGAATTCGACGATCAAGGTGTATCATTGGGCTGCTCAGCCAGCAGGAAGTTTAGCAGATGCTTCTTGGCCTGGAGTAAATATGACGGATGACGGCAATGGTTGGTATAGTTATACTTTCCCTGAGGAAGTTACGTCTACAAACCTGATCTTTAATGATGGTAGCGGAAACCAAACTACAGACCTTTCTCGTGGTACGGATGGCTGGTATGATAATGGATGGAGTGATACGGCTTCCTCTAGTCGTTTGATGGTAGATGAAGTGTTGAAGCCAGTATTGTATATTGCTCCTAACCCGATAGCAACTCACTTTAGAATGAGTCTGACAACATTGCAGACGCAATCCATCCAATGGCAACTAGTGGACGTTAGTGGAAAGGTTGTGAAAGAGGCTACTCCTGAATTATTAGAAAAGGGAAGACACCTTTGGACAGTGGATATGACGAAAGAGTCCGCAGGGTTATACCTATTGCGTATGACCACTGAGAAAGGGACTTATCATAAGCGACTCATCAAGCAGTAATTAGCAGATGATATAATCAAAGGCTTTCAGGAGTACTCCTGAAAGCCTTTGATGTTTTAAGAGAAATTTCTCCTCTTACTTTTATACCTCTTCTTGAAAGCCTTATATTGATCGCGCATCAATATTTTACTAAAATCATAAGAGAATGAGACTATTTTTTATTGCAATGGCGTTATGGGGCTTCATCATCCCTGTATCGGCACAGCAGTCTTACCGTGACTATGTGTCGGCTGCTGAAGATATTCTATTTGTGGAAGATTTCTCTACAAACCAATATGGATGGTATGAGGGAGAGCAGGAAAACTGTAGGGGGTACGATGTGACGAATGGTTACTATGAAATTCGTTCCATGTGTACGGGGTCATTTTCTTCAGCTTTTTACAACCTGAATAATGGTTTTTTCATTGATCAATCCAAGGATTTTCAAATAGAAGCGGAGTTGATGTATGTGTCGGGTGAAGACAATAACTCCATCACGATGACTTGGGGACAATCCGACAATAAGAGTGACCGTATGCGTTTTGGAATTTCAGGTAATGCACAATATAAGATTGATAAGTACTATAAAAAGGTTTGGTATGACTTTAAGAACTGGACGAAATCTAGTCTGATTAATCCTAATGGATATAATAAGTTGACCGTAAGAAAAGTTGGGAGTTCTTATTTTTTCTTTATCAACGAATCTTTTGTTCATAGCTGTCCTTTTGAGTATTTCTTTGGACAAGAGCTAGCCTTCCAGACCAATCAGAATACAACGATTCGAATTGATAACATCAAGATAGGCTATATACAACGTTTTAGAGCATTAAATGCTCCTCCTGTAGTACAGATTACATCTCCAGCGACTGAGAGTAGAGGATTTGTCGTGGTGGATGAAAAGCTGGTAACCGTAGAAGGCGTGGCTAAAGATAATGATGGAATCTTTGAGGTTTTGGTCAATGGAGTAGAAGCTAAGCTAGGGCAGGGAGGACAATTTCAGGCGGAAGTGCCTTTGGCAGTAGGAAGTAACAAAGTGACAGTGAAGGCTACGGATACTAAGATGCTCTCTACGACACAGACATTTACCATTAATAGAAATGATGAGCTTGCAGTTGCCGAAAAGAAGAAAAGAGTTGCGCTGATTATTGGAAATGCTAATTATACAGGAGTAGCTCACCTTGGAGAGAACCCAATCAATGATGCTAACGATATGGCCGCAGCATTACGTTCCATTGATTTTGAGGTGATTTTGGAAACAAATGCAGACCTGAATGGAATGAATGAAGCAGTTCGCACTTTTGCCCGTAAAAGCAGGGAAGCGGATGTCGCTCTCTTTTATTTTGCGGGACATGGAATGCAAATAGATCAGGTTAATTATCTACTTCCAATAGGAGTGAATATTAAGGATAAGCACGATGTCGCTTTTGAATGTATCAGCGTCGAAAAAGTGCAAAAGGTGATTGAGAACACAAAACCAGATCGTATGAACTTAATCGTTTTGGATGCATGCCGTAACAATCCATTCCGTTCTTGGCAAAGGGGAGGAGAAACAGGGCTGGCAGGAATGACACCACCTAGTGGTACCTTGATTGCTTTTTCTACTTCTCCAGGTTCTACGGCAGCCAATGGTGTGGGAAGAAACGGATTGTACACTGGTGAGTTGATCAAGCAGCTGAGGGTTCCGCAGCGTATCGAAGATGTTTTTATCAATACACGTATTAAGGTAGAAGAAAAGTCAGGAGGCAAACAAAGTCCTTGGGAGTTAGCCAGGTTGAGAGGTAAGTTTTTCTTGGTGACACAAGAGAATTAATGATTTCCTCGTAGAGATGCCCTAAATAGAAAGCCTATAACGTTACATTAAGCTTGAATAAATAACCGACAGTTGAGGCGGCTTACGCCGCTGGTTGAGTGGGACTACGTGCCGTTGAGTGGAGCTTCGCTCCGTTGAGTAGAGTCCTACGGACTGTTCAGATTTTAAAGTACTGCTTTTTCTCAACAGCCCAGAGGGCTACTCAACGGAGCGAAGCTCCACTCAACCAGCGGCGTAAGCCGCCTCAACTGTCGGTTAATTATTCAACCTTAAATTTAACGATGTAGGTCTTCTTTTATGTATTAAATCTTAATCTTCTTATCATTTCCTACTACCTCAATATCAATACTAGAATGAATTTTTAGCGTATTGTCGCTGCCTTCCATTTCTTCAAAGAACTTTTTAAGGGCCTCCTTTGTCTTTTTCAGTTGCTTCAACCTTTCGATGGAACGCTCGTCAGCTTTTCCAAAACGTAGTTCATCGTTGAAGTTTTTAACGTTATGGAAGCGAATTTTATAATCTACCAGATGAAGAACAATCTCTTTGGCTTCTTCGAAATTAAAATCCCCTTCTATGAGTGAAAAGCTGTGTGTATTGGTCGGCATGGGAAATGGCGTTTTTAATGGAAGTTTTATTAAACTCTAACACAAAGGTCTATAATTCAATTATTGTTATCTGTAATGATAATATAGTCAATAAATAATAATAATATCACCCCAGGCACCGCAAGAGTAAAGTTCCCTAGCCCCGGGCACCGCCCGGGGTGTAAATGATTGTAAATAAAAAACTATAAAAAAAACATGGAGATTTAGGATTATATCCTATATTTGTGCCCCAATGAGAACCACCAGAATATACATATCGACTTTTTACAAGCAGATGATGCTTGCGATGCTGATGCTGTTTGCAGCGTCATCTGATGTGGTGCTCTATGCATGGACTTCTACTCCAGTGGTAGAGGTTGAGGAAACTCAGCAATCTACGCAAGGAGAAGAAGAGAGTCCGGAAGATGAGGCAGTTTATAAGACACTGCAAACACAGGCTTGTACGCATCAGGCGTTGGAGTTGGATTTTGTGAAAATCAATGCTGTGGTTGCTGTCAATGAGTTTGCTGACGTACCGGTATTGGGAGTAATCAAGAAAACCTTGATTCACCCTACAACATTGAACTATTATCAGTGTCTCTTCCGATACTATATTGCAACCAACGCCCCATAATTACCCCCTTTCTGTAAAGTATGGAATCCTTCCATTACTTTCATATCCCTATTGATTTCAATTCATATACTTGTGTTGACTATACTTATAGTCTTTTAACACAATACTTATGCTGAAATAAATCGTACCGTTTTGGTATGAGACAACAGCGGAAAGAGCCAAAGATACTTTAGATAGGTATGTTTTGTTTTTCCACTTCAATTTATCGTAAAAATCAAATTTTTTAATACAAATAAACCTTACAAATCATGAAGAACAGAGGTGAGATTGTCTTGTTGGCAGTCGTATTGGCTGTGATTTGTTTGTTTGACCTTTCTTTCTCTTGGAAATCACAAGAGATCGAGGCAGCAGCAGATCAGTATGCAATGGACGATAAAGGCAACGTAAACTACTTTAAGAAGCAGGATTACAAAGATTCTCTTTGGAATGAGGAAGTATACTTCAACTATACTCTTAAAGAAGTAAAAGAGAAGGAGCTAGCGTTAGGTCTTGACCTTCAAGGAGGTATGCACGTGATCTTGGAGGTTTCTCCAGCGGAGATCGTGAAGTCTTTGGCAGGATCTTCAGTAGATGCGACTTTCGAGGAAGCATTGAAAGCAGCTGAGTTGGCGCAGAGAGAAAGCCAAGAGACATTTGCAGCACTTTTCTTTGACGCTTTGGTAGAAGCAAAAGATGGCGCTAATGTAGCATACTACTTTGCAAAATCATCTAACAAAGATCGTTTGAGCTACAACACGGCTAACGGTGAGGTAGAGAAATATATCGAAGAAGAAGTTGCTGATGCAGTAGACAGAGCTTATGAGATTGTAAGAACTCGTATTGACCAGTTCGGTGTTACTCAACCAAACGTTCAGAAGATCCAGGGTACTAGCCGTATCCAAATCGAACTTCCAGGGGTTGATAACCCTGAGCGTGTGAGAGGCCTTCTACAAGGTGTTGCGAAGTTGGAGTTCTACGAAGTATGGGACGAGAACGAAGCGGCTCCAGTATTGGCGCAGTTGAACAGCATCTGGGTAGAGAAAAATAAAACAGCAGAAGAAGAAGTTGCTACTCCAGCAGAGGAGGAGTCATTGTTCGAAGGTGATTCAGCAGCAACAGATTCAGCGAAAGTAGAGGAGACAGTAGTTTCTCCACTATACAAAATGCAAGCGAGAGGTTTCTTCTATGCATTGGAAGATACTGCAGCGATCAACGATATGTTGAGAGATGCTGACGTAAAAGCAGCAACTCCAGCGAAATTGATGTTTGCTTGGGATAACCAACCAACTAACTTCTCTCAAGGTACTGATGCGATGTACCTAATCAAGTTGAACTTGTTGAGAAAAGAAAGAGAGCCTAAGCTTTCAGGTGAAGTAATCTCTGACGCTCGTCAGTCATATGACCAAAATGGTCGTCCTTCTATCTCTATGTCAATGGACGTAACAGGAGCTAGAAAGTGGAAGAAACTTACAGCAGACAACATCGGTAGACCAATCGCTATCGTATTGGACAACAGAGTTTACTCTGCACCAACAGTACAAGTAGAGATCGCTAACGGTAACTCTGAGATCTCAGGTAACTTCTCAGTAGACGAGGCAAAAGACCTTGCAAACATCTTGAAAGCAGGTAAACTTCCTGCACCTACAAGAATCGTAGAGGAAGTAGTAGTAGGTCCTTCTTTGGGTAAAGTAGCTCAGGGACAAGGGGTGACTTCAGTAGTAGTAGGTATCGTATTGGTAATCCTATTCATGATCGTTTACTACGGTAAAGGTGGTGGAACAGCGGTAGCTGCATTGGTAGCGAACGTATTCTTCATCTTCGGTGTATTGGCAAACTTGGGTGCTGCATTGACATTGCCTGGTATTGCGGGTATCGTATTGACAATCGGTATGTCCATTGACGCCAACGTATTGATCTTCGAAAGAATCAGAGAGGAGCGCAGAAATGGTTTGCTTCTATTGGATGCGATCAAGACAGGTTACCAGAAAGCATTCTGGACCATCTTCGATGCCAACTTGACAACTTTGTTGACTGCATTGATGCTATTCGTATTCGGTACAGGACCAATCAAAGGTTTCGCCATCACATTGATCTGGGGTATTATCTTCTCATTCTTCACTGCAGTATTCTTGACAAGAGAAATCATCGTTGCGATCGTGAAGAAGAAAGGAAACGACTCAAGCTTCTCGTTCGAGACTGCGTTGTCTTCGAAAATGACAGGTGGTTCTACATTTGACTTCATCGGAAAGAGAAAGATCGCTTACGGTATCTCTGCAGTGATGATCATCGTAGGTTTGGGTGCATTGTTCACAAACAACCTGAAATTCGGTGTAGACTTCAAGGGTGGACGTTCTTACGTAGTAGAGTTCGCTAAAGACGTAGTGCCATCTAAATTGGAGGCTGACTTGGTGAAAACACTAGAGACTGCTGACGTTAAGACTTACGGTTCTGACAATGTATTGAAAATTACTACAGCTTACTTGGTAGACGAGGAGTCTGCAGAGGCGGATGCGGAAGTATTGGCGAAAGTAAAAGAAGTAGTAGCTTCTCATACAGGAACTAGCTTCGCTACAGATGATGCAGCTTCTGAAGGTACATTTATCATTGCTTCTAGCTCGAAGGTAGGTGCGACAATTGCTGATGATATCAAGAAGAACGCTTGGGAAGCAGTAGGTTTCTCAATCCTTGTAATCTTCGCTTATATCTGGTTACGATTCAGAAAGGCACAGTTCGGTTTGGGTGCGATCATCGCTTTGATCCACGATACATTGATCGTATTGTCTGCTTTCGCTATCGCAACTATGCTAGGGGTATCTCTAGAGGTTGACCAGGTATTCGTAGCGGCAATCCTGACAATTGTAGGTTACTCGATTAACGATACGGTGGTAGTATTTGACCACGTTCGTGAGCGTTTCAGAGAGAACGCTGGAATCTCTGCAAAAGAGACATTCAACCAAGCGATCAATAACACATTGAATCGTACGGTAATCACTTCCATCACGACGTTGTTGGTAATCATTATTCTATTGGTATTCGGTGGTGAGGTATTGAGAGGATTCTCATTCTCAATGTTGGTAGGTATCTTGATCGGTACATACTCTTCGATCTTCATCGCTTCTCCAATCGTTTACGATACAACTCCTAAGACAGAGAAGGAAACAGCAGAGATCGTTTAAGCATAAACGTTTTGCTATAAATAAAAAGCGACATCTTCTTCGGAAGGTGTCGCTTTTTTAATTTTCAATGAACAGTAGTGAAGAGGGGTGGTGGATAATTAAAAATTGATCATTGAAAATTACAATACCATTACGCTAGCAATTCACCCACAAAACCTTCCATCCTCACTGTCTACCTTCAGCTCCTAAGGTGTGGCACAAAGACCTCAATAGCATTATGAACTGGTTCAGCCGTAATATGATCCACTTCCCCAATAACTTCCCCATCAATCTGAAACATATACTTCTCTTTTAGCTTGATGCTGGCTTTTTCACAGCTGATGACCTCCATGGATTCATTTCTAAAGAGTTCCGGACTGAAGATCGTTAGACCGGCAGACATAATAGTATTGATGGACTTGTCTTTTAAAATACAAAGTTCGAATTTTCCATCAGAGAACTTCCCCTTAGGGTTGATAATAACTCCTGTACCATATTTCTGGGCGTTTGCAATCGCGAGCATATAGCCTTGTCGATGGTATTCTATCCCATCTGCCAATATCTCAAAGTGGAGTAAAGGAGCGTTTTCCAGTACGGGCAATAAGTACTTTGCATAAGTCATTAGTCCTCTGCCGGGGTCTTTGTCGTAAGCTTCTACAAGCTTAGCATTCATGCCCACATCAGCAATATGCATTCCATAAAGATGGCTATTGAATAAGATCAGGTCCAAAGGGACTTTTTTGAGAGAGTCGAGGGCAACTGACAGCGCCTCAATAGGATTTTTCGGAATACCCAGTTCCTCAGCCATACCGTTGGCAGAGCCTAAAGGGACAATACCTATTGGAATTGCTTTATGTAGTAGCGTTTGACAAACAAGCAATAAAGTACCATCACCTCCTACACTGATAATTCGGTGAGGTTTTACTTCCTGAACTTTTCTGAGTAGTCTTTGTTCATCATCTTCTCCTGTAGTGTAAAGGGTATACAAGGGAAGTTCTCGTTCAATCATTTCACTTTTGATAAAACGGATAAATTCATCTTTTGGAATGTCGCCAGCAATAGGATTGATGATAAATAAAACTCTCATAGTTGATGAACAATTAAAAGTACCTTAAGATTGTGGTTATACTTAAGGTTAGATGTTAGTTTTTCATAAAATACCAAAATACTAATTTTATGGGTATTGTAGGATGATATGACTGACTCTATTTCAAAAAAAGAAGAATACAGTCGCCACTCTTTGCTTAGGTAATGATGAATGTCGATATTTTTATAGGGAAAAGTAAAACGGAATAGCTGTGAAGTATACAATCGCACCACAAATAGGAATATATTCAGACCATAGTTTTTGGTTAGAAGGACAATTGTTGCCTTTAAGAGAAAAGCACTTACATGTAAAATCCAAAGAATCTGTGTGGAAGCATATGCGGAGAATGTATAGGGTATATACTGCACACAAAACAGGTAAGCAGCAACTTCGTATTCGTTGTGGAGAGAATGAGTGGCAGGTGACAACGAATAATTATGGCTTTTTTCAATTAAATGGAAAGCAGATTAAAGAAGGAGAGCGAATTACATACTATATGAATGGAGGAGAACAGCCTGTTTCTATTTTCTCGTTTGAAGATGAATTTTACTATGCAGATCCCAAAAAATTGGGTGTTATCTCAGATATTGATGATACGATCTTGCACACCAACGCCACAAACGTGGTGAAGAAACTAAGACAAACTGTAGGGAAAACAGTCCATAAGCGGAAGAACGTCATTCATATGAATGACCTGTACCAACAGCTACAGTATTTAGGAGCTGAGTTTTATTATGTATCCAATAGTGAGATGAATCTTTACTACCTCATTCATCACTTTTTGGAAAATAAGAACTTCCCCTTAGGGCCTATTTATCTCAAACCATTAAGGCGTTTGAATCACTTGCTGTACAAACGGAGCAAAAAAGTAGCAAAGTACCTTCACAAGATTGAGAAAATTAGAAAGCTATTGGACCTTTACCCTGACAAACCTTACTTGTTTATAGGCGATAGTGGACAACAGGATGCTTATGTGTATACGCACTTGGCACGGGAATATCCTGAGCAGGTGAAAGGAGTATATATAAGAGATATTGGTAAGCGTATCGATTTTAAGGAATATGAGCGCTATAGAAAACAACTAGAACAGCTAGGAATACCTTTTGAAGTATTTGATAGTGCTCGTGATATTATTGGAACCTTGACCAAATGTGCCTCGGTTTGGCAGCAGGATTTATTGGATGAGGGGAAGGGAAATGACTAGATTTTGTTCATAATGTTTAGTTGAATAATGGAAGCCAGTAATTAAGTTTGAATAAATAACTGTCATACTATCAACCCGCTTTGTTGAACCGTTGAATCGTTGAATTGAGCTTCGCTCGTTGATGCGAGTTGAACGGTTGATTGATAGTATATGTACTCATACAACATATCAACTCGAATCAACGAGCGAAGCTCAATTCAACTCAATGCAAAGTATTGAAATTCAACGATTCAACAACTAAACATTATGAACATAGCCTTAGCCTTTATAGAAAGGGAACTTCACTACCTTAGCTTTCAGTCTTCTCTTACGAACGGCAATGATGACTTCTGTATCTACTTTAGCAAAAGCTTTTTGAATATACCCCATGGCAATTCCTTTCTCTAGCATAGGAGATTGTGTTCCGGAAGTAATTCGACCAATTACATTTTCATCAGCATCCATGATCTCATATCCTGCTCTAGGAATACCTTTGTCGATCATTTCCAAGCCAATTAATTTTTGTGTTACGCCCTCTTCTTTTTGCTTTTTAAGTGCTTCAGAATTGGTGAACTCTTTGGTGAACTTAGTGATCCATCCAAGGCCAGCTTCCAAAGGAGAAGTTGTGTCATCGATGTCATTACCGTATAGGCAGTAGCCCATTTCCAGACGAAGGGTATCTCTTGCTGCAAGTCCAATCGGTTTGATATCCCAATCTTTTCCTGCTTCAAAGATCTTGTCCCATACCTCTTTAGCGACGTTGTTTGGAACATATAGCTCAAAACCTCCCGCTCCTGTATAGCCTGTAGCAGAAATTACTACGTTGTCTACACCAGCAAATTGACCGATTTCAAAGGTATAAAAGCCCATCTCTGCCAAGTTAACATCTGTCAGTGACTGTAGTGCTTCAAATGCTTTAGGCCCCTGTACGGCAAAAAGGGATAGCTCGTCAGAAATGTTTTCCATTTCTACTCCCTCTGTATTGAACTGGCTGATCCAGTTCCAGTCTTTCTCGATGTTAGAAGCGTTCACTACTAGCATATATTCCTCTTCCTTGATACGGTAAACGATCAGGTCGTCTACAATACCACCTTCCTGATTGGGTAGGCAAGAGTATTGTGCTTTACCGTCTACTAGCTTGGACGCATCATTGGAAGTGACACGCTGAATCAGGTCAAGGGCTTTAGGGCCTCTCAACATAAATTCTCCCATGTGGGATACATCAAAGACACCAACACCAGTTCTGACTGTTTTGTGCTCTTCGATATCAGAAGTGTAACGTACAGGCATGTTGTATCCTGCAAATTCCACCATCTTAGCGCCTAGTGCTTCATGGGTGTCGTTTAAGGCAATTGTCTTCATCTCTAATTTATAATTTGTTGCGATATATATGGTTTGGGCGGTTAAGTTAGTGGGTTCTTTAAAGGTGAACAAACATTGCTAGAAATAAATCAGCAGGAGAGTTTTCTGTATTATTTTATCTTAAAATTTAAGTGTTTGATTAGAAGGTACATATGTTGTTTTTTCCTTTTAGGAGTACTGAATTACTGTATCAAAATGACGGAGGTTTACGTTTATTAACCGTATAACATCAACCACGACTAACCACCTATGAATTATGTTTATGTAATCGACGATGATTTACAGTTTTGTAAACATTTATCCAGTGTATTATCCCATGAAGGGTTGGAAGTGAAAATTAGTGACAATGTGATTGAGATGGCCTCCAAGGTAAATCAGGATAAGCCGTTGGTCATTTTGTGTAATGTGAATGTGGGAGAACAATCAGGGAGTAAGCTATTGCGGTCTATTCAGGCCAATCCACAAACGAACCATATTCCGTTTATATTTATGTTGAATGACGAAAAACACTCCAGGGAAGGGTTATTGGCATTGGGAGCTGATAATGTATTGGTAAAGCCATTTGGGTTCGAAGAATTATTGCATGGGATTCTCACCTAACCTAAAGGATTTGCTGGTATTCTGCTCTTTTGATAAGAGGAACCCACCGTGTTTTACTGATGCGACGGTTGGGTTTAGTAGGAAAGCACCATTTAATCAGGAGATTAGTGGCAAGGCTGAGCCCCACTCCTGTCAAAATGGCTTGTGTAGTGTTTAATTGGTATTGTTTTTCGATGTGTGTGGTGAATACCCAATTGCCCGCTGCTGCCCCTAGGTGTAGCGCGGGCAATACCCATTTTCGGGCAGGAGAATATTTACGTACCGCTGTCAGGTCTGTAATTTGTACTTGACGAATGCTTTCTTGATTATTTTTTTTTGATTGAATCCAAATGTCTTGTGTCGTGATTGCACTGACCTTTCCTTCTATAAAGTCCGTTTGCCCCAAATATCCTCTATACATAAAATGTACGTCGGTACCTTTCTGAATACTGATGGTATCCTTGGTAGTACTGTGTACAAGGATTAATTCATCAGGAATTTGAGCGGTAACACTGTATAAGAGAATGAACTGAAAAAAAAGGGTGCTCAAAAAAAACTTCATGTTTGGAAATCAATTATCTTATAGCCGGTAAAAGTTGGATTTTGTAAAGATACATTGATTATTAAGACATTTCAATTCATGAAGAAATTAACACTATTACTAATTACACTGCTTTCATTTTTTTCATTGACAACAATTGCTCAGCAACGTCCCAAATTGGTGGTAGGCATTGTTGTAGACCAGATGCGCTATGATTATCTACAACGCTACTGGTACAATTTTGAAGAGGGAGGCTTTAAGCGATTGGTAGATGAAGGATATATCTGCCGTAACGCAAGCTTTGATTATGCAGCAACACAAACGGGCCCCGGACATGCTTCAATCTATACAGGGACTTATCCAGCCCATCACGGTATTGTAGGGAATCATTTTTATGATCGCGCCCTAGGTAAAACGATCTATTGTGTGGAAGATACTACTGAGCGTACTGTAGGGATAGCAGGAAAAGCGGGAGCCCGCTCTCCTCGTCGTTTGCAAGTATCGACTTTAGCAGATGAAATAAAGCTAGCTTCCAATATGCGCTCTAAGGTAGTGGCAGTTTCCTTGAAGGATCGTTCCTCTATTTTACCAGCAGGACATGCTGCGAATGGAGCTTATTGGATGGATGATGCGACAGGAAGTTGGGTAAGTAGCACTTTTTATATGGAGGAGTTGCCAAAGTGGGTTAAAAAACTAAATAAAGAGAGAGATATTGAAAAGTATGCAAAGTCCGTTTGGAAGCCTTTGTTATCCATGAAGTCTTATACAGCTTCTCATGAAGATGACACTCCTTATGAAGGACCTTTTAAAGGAAGAGAAAAGGCGACCTTCCCTTATCCTATGAAGGAGATTATTAGCCAGGAATCGGATAGCTATCGTTATGGCCCGATTAAGGCCACTCCTTTTGGAAATACCTTGGTCAAGGATTTCGCAAAAGAAGCATTACAAGCAGAGGAGTTGGGACAAGATGACTTTACGGATTTGTTGGCGATCAGTTTTTCTTCAACGGATTATGTAGGACATCAGTTTGGTCCAATGGCTATAGAAACAGAAGATACTTACCTGCGTTTGGATAGAGATCTAAAAGATCTGATTGAATATATCGACGAGAAGGTAGGCTTAGAAAATACCTTATTCTTTTTGACCGCAGATCATGGGGGAGCACACGTGCCTTCATTCACCACTTCTATTAAAATGCCGGGAGGGTATTATAAGAGTAAGGAAATCACTGAGCGTCTGGAAGCACACTTAGATGAGCTGTATGGAGAAGGAGATTGGATTGACAGCCATTCGAGTGGACAGGTATACCTGAATAGATCATTGATCAAAGAGAAGAAGTTGGCACTTTCAGAAGTACAGGAAAAAGTTGCAGAACGATTGGTGGAAGAGGAAGTGATGAAAGATGCCTTGACGGCCTCCCAATTGAATACCTATAATTATACCGAAGGGTATAAAGAGTTGGTACAGCATAGCTACAACCGTCAAAACTCTCCGGATGTTTACGGGGTGCCTCATGCCCATTATTTATCGTATCGCAAGCATGGTACATCCCATGGAATGCCTCACGCCTATGATACGCAAGTACCTATGCTTTTCTTTGGCTGGAAAGTTACGGCAGGGGAAACATTTGACCGACACTATATTACAGAGATCACTCCAACGGTGACGTCTCTTCTTAACCTCTCAAATCCTAGTGGGGTATATAGTGATCCTGTTACGTTACCTTTGAAGAAGTAAAAGGTAAAAGGTAAAAGGTAAAAGGTAAAAGGTAGGGGCGACCCTTGTGGTCGCCCAGACCAAATAAAAAGGTAGGAGCGCCCCCTTGTGGTCGTCCCCCTTTACAATATTCTACGCTGCTCCCTTTCCAGTAAACTATTAAATTTTGCTGGCGCTTCCACACTAATATTCATAAGTTCTCCCGTAATAGGGTGGGGTAATTCCAAAGCTACCGCCGAAAGGAACAGCCCTTTATGGGTAAGCATATTGGGAGATGCGCCATATTGCTTATCTCCTACGATAGGATGTCCTATACTAGCCATATGAATTCTTAGTTGGTGCGTCCTTCCTGTATAAGGCCAAAGCTTCACTAAAGACAAGGAGCCATTTCTAATCGAGGGAACAGTCCTTAAGGTTTCAAAACGGGAGTGGGCATTTTTTTCCTCCATAGGAGTATGTAATTCTCCTTCCGCAGGAGGAGTTCCAATGACTACTGCTTGATAGATTTTCTGAATCTTTTTTTCTTCCAATTGCTGTCCCAGGGCAATCATGGCACGACTGTTTTTAGCGACCATCAACAACCCTGTGGTAGGGGCATCCAATCGATGGACAGGACGAAATGTTCTTAGAGCATCCGTTTCCTTGGAAGGAGTAAGGGAATAGGGTAAGGCATTGACAATAGTCTTGAATTGATTGCCGCTTACCGGAATGCCTGCAGGCTTGTAAACAATCGCCATATGCTCATCTTCATATATGATCTCTAAAGAGAGTTGAAAGACTTTAGGAGTTGCCGAAGCGTCTTCCAGCAATGTAATGATTTGCCCTTCTTGTAGTGGGGTGTCCCATTGAGCAATTTCTCCATCCAGTAAGATGCGTTTTTGAGCAATGACTTTCTTAATTCCCTGATTGGAAGAAGGGAGCATAGGAAAGGCTGTTGAAAGATATTTTTTTAGAATAACTCCAGTGTAGGCCTTGGGCACAGTATGTTGTGCAATACTTTTCATAGCGGTAAAGATAATGGTCAGTTTGTTGAATCGTTGAGAGGAGCTTCGCTCCGTTGAGTAGTCCTTCGGGCTGTTGAGTATTGCAAAATCTCAACGTGCGAAGCACATCTCAACGGAGCGAAGCTCCTCTCAACCAGCAGCGTAAGCTGCCTCAACATTATTTAACACCTATGTAGACAGAAGGACATTCAGCAAAACCGTCGGGAAGCCAATTTTTATTGAGTGGACTATAGCCAAAAGTAGTACCATTCACTTCTCCGTAAGCAGTGAGTGCTTTGCCTCCATCTAGCATAGTGGCATGATACATCGATAATTTGACCGCTAATATAGCAACTTCCTTAAAGTTCAGAATACCTCCACGACCAGAAAAGAGGAAAACAATATTACCATTCTTTTTAACTCCAACACAATTGCGATAGGTGATTCGAACGCCATTGAACACAGGTGTTTTAGTTTGGTAGAAGTAGCTAAATACTTTCCCGTATTTCATCAGGGAAGGGTAAGCTTGTATAGCCGTTTTTACTTTATGTGCTTGGTAAATAGAAGTGGGACCTGCCAATACTTCATTATCTTCAGTAATAAAGAAGAAGCCCGTCCACTTGGGAATAGGTGCATTGATTCTTTTCCCATCCTTGAGTATCAATCCCATAGGTTTCGATTGCTTGTCTGTAAAGTTGGAATTGATAAAGAATTTTAATTGCTCTTCCTGTTCTTTTAGGGTGGAAGGGTCAAAAGGAGCAATCCCTCCTTTTTTCGTATAGATATCAAAATTGTGGAGTAGAGGGTCAACTTCTACCACAAAGATAAAAGGCTGGGTAAAGGTGTGAACCATATGGTGAAAAAAGCCATTGCCCCCCCTTCTCATATGTAGTTTGCTAACGGTTATTCCCTCTTCGGAAACAAGTGTATCTAGCTGTAATGTTTTGACGCTGTCCAGTGATTGCCATTGGTATGTTGAATCAAAAAATTGCACACGAGTGGTGTCTTTTTGATGAAAAATCCAGTATAAATTACTTCTGATCTGAAAGATAGATTCACTAAAAGAAATGAATAGTACTAAAAAAAAGAGTAAGAGGTATGATACTTTTTGTCTAAGTGTCATTATTGCTGTTTGTCCATGTCTGATGATAAGGTGATAGAATCTTTGGTTACATCTATTTTAACGATTTTATCCCGAAAGTCATAAAGGGAAGGGAACAAGAATAGTGCAGGAGGTGCCTTGCAGTTAGAATTATTTTTTCTTTTTTAAACGTTCCCCTTTAGTGACTTTACTTTTCACACCACTTAAAACAGCGATGGTTGTAAAGTGTAACAACCCTTTAGTTTTATCTCTTTGACATGCAATCATTCGTTTTTCCCCTTCATGTCGCCTTTTTTTCAGGATCAGGTTGATTATTTTTTCTTTTGCTTCCGTGTAAAGATTGTCTTGCCCATGTCGAGTGACGGCATCAATGACCAAGTTTTGATAACTCATACGTAGACTTCCGTTAGCTACATTTTCATTTCCGGTGAGTTGATATTTGAGGTCACTAATATAACCGGACTTAAAGCCAATACCCATGAGGGGTTCTGTAAAAGGAGTAAAGTTTTTAGCATGGAAGTTCTGCATATGTCCTTGAGAATAAAATATATTATTATCAGAAAAAACGGGTATTTGATAGCGTAAAGTGACTGGCGAAAGCTTCATGAGTTTTCCCGTAAGTGTCATCTCGATAGTAGGTTGCTTACTGGAGTCATTGGAAATATTAGCTACGGTAGCCGCTAGGTCATCAACAAAAATGACTCCTTCTTTGGCTCGTTTTTCTCCTAATAAATAATAGGCCACTCGTCCTTTCTCTAAAACAGCCGTATCAATATTGATACTTAGAGGGGCTTCTCGCAGTTCTTGCTGCATGAGCGCATTATATTCTGTAGGGTCAGGATAGCGATCGTTTTTATAGAGGTCGGCGTAGATGGAGTCAATCGTGAGTTTTTGTGCGTTAAGCTTCTGATCGAAGGCATCCAAGACAGAACAGCTATCCATTCTCAAGGTATGGAAATAGAGCTCTAGTCGAGGGCGAGAGTTGCCACGAAAATTAGCAAAAGTGCTTTTGGGAAAGTTGGGTAATAGTTCAAAGCCATGTGCCCGCACAACGGATTTACTACTTTTGATAATCAAGCTATCCATATGCCCGCTGTAAAACTTATTGATATTTTTGACATATACATTATAGGCTTGTAAATGTACATTGTCTGCATCTATAGGGCTTATTTCCCCCTTTCGTACTCCCTTTACCTTTAAGTTGAGGTTACAGTGAATTTCGGTCGTATCTTCAGTATTCTCCAAATCCAGAATAGTAAAAGAGATAAAGATATTATCCAGATTAATATCTTCAATGCCTATTTCAGGCATACTTTCTCTCCAGTTTTCTTCTGGTTCCTCTTTACTACGTTGGTGTTCCTTGATGAGGTACATATTAAGGCGAGCACCTTCCATTTTGATAGACTCCAGAACATTCCCTTTTTGTAATATCAAGCCCAGATAGGACAGGTTGTCGACAGTCACTTTACGAGTCGTAAGATAAAAGGTGTTGGGGGATGACGTAGTCGTTTTTTTAGAGCCTATGGCTAAATTATAAAACGTAAGGTCATCACTGAAAAGACTAAAATCCAGGTGATCGTATTCGATTTCCACCCGCCCGTCGGTAGCTTTTATCGTGAGTTCCTTGATTAGATCTTTGATAAGGCCTCTTCCGGAATAGCGTATAGTAAGCTCTATTATTAGAAGTAATCCAATAATCCCTAAAATACTATACCCGCTAATTTTTAGAAATCTCTTCATGGTGAAAAGGCTGTTGATCCTATTAGTAGAAAAATATTTTACGCAGAAGGGTTTCCTTTATAACAATAAAAAAGGGTAGGTTTGTGCTAATTAGGAGTAAGAGTCTATCTTTATGGACTTTCCCAACACACCATTATTCAACAATTCAATAATCATGTACCTTTTTTTCGATACAGAAACAACGGGTCTTCCTAAAAACTGGAAAGCCCCAATGACAGATCTTGATAACTGGCCAAGGGTCATTCAATTGGCTTGGGCCATGTATGACGAAAGTGGACAAAAATTGGGGAGTACTGTAGACCTTATCAAACCCGATGGGTGGGTTATGCCTACCGGAGATTTTTGGATAGAGAATGGCTTTTCCCAAGAGCAAAATGAGTTGGAAGGAATTCCTATTCAGGAGGCAGTGGAAAAGTTTATTCATCAAATCAATGAAAGTAACTATTTGGTAGCACACAATATGAGCTATGACCAAAATGTCATTGGTGCAGAAATGCTACGTCTTAAATTACGTGCACAGAAAAGGCCTATAAAGATCTGTACCAAGGACGAAAGTACAGATTACTGTAAGTTGCCGGGGCCTTATGGATATAAATGGCCCAAGCTGGAAGAGCTACATACGCATCTTTTTGGAGAGTCCTTTGAAGGCGCACACGATGCCCTTGTAGATGTAGAAGCCTGTGCCCGATGCTTTTTTGAGCTAGTCAACCGACAAGTCATCAAACTGTAAATAATGAACAGTGAGCAATGAACAATGAACAGTTATCAATTAGTACTAGCTACTGGGCATGAGGTTTCGGTTTTCTTCTAACTTGCTTATTTGAAAACGTGGTAGGGACATGCCAATGGCGTGTCCGGGACGTTTGAGAATGCATAAAAATTAGTTTATGTCCAAAGTAGTTATCAAGTAGTGAAAGTTAGGAGAGTATAATAAGTTGGAATAATTTTGCTCACTGCTCACTGCTCACTGCTCACTGCTCACTGCTCACTGCTCACTGCTCACTGCTCACTGCTCACTGCTCACTGCTCACTGCTCACTGCTTTCGCAGAAAACGCCACAGGTTTGTCGTTAAACAACACTTTCGTCTTGGCCCAAGTAGTCTTGAACAATTCAGAGTGTCGGTAATGTTCCAAGGCGTCTTCGTTGGTCCAGTGGCTATAGGTCATGTAGATATGGGGGTCTTGCGGGTCTTGCATGAGCTCCAGGTGATGACATCCCTCAAAATTGCGAATCTTGGACTTCGCTTGCTGAAATATTTGTAGAAAGTCGGCGGCTTTGTCGGGGTGAAAACTCATGCGTACAATGCGTACTAGGACATCCTTTCTGTTGATAGTCGGTTGATCGTTGTTCATTCTAAAAAAAGTTTATCATCTTTGTGCTCATTTTGTACCCGATGCTGTTTCTAAGGGAAACAATGTGAGGTAAAATCGGGTTAGCTAAGATAGTTAAACAAAATTGGATTTATGGATACTAAGGAAAGAGAAATACGTATTAAGGTAGAGCTTGACGAGCAAAATATTCCAGAGAAGATTTTTTGGGCAGCACAGGATTCAGAGCAAGCGGGTTTTTCAGAGACCAGAGCATTCAACTTGTCACTTTGGGATCATATCAACAAAGAAACGTTGAGAATTGGCCTTTGGGGTAAAGAGATGGATGTGGATGAAATGAAATTCTTTGCCATTGATACGATCGGTGATCTTTCTCAGATGATTGCTACCGCAACAGGCGATGAGAAAATGGCCAAGGAGATGGTGATGTTGTGCAGAAAGTTGACAGAGCATGTGAAGGAAGAGCAGCTGAAGCGTAACAATAAGTAATATAAGAAGGGAGGGTGATTCTAGTAGTCGCTCTTCCTTTTTTCTTTCTTTATACTCCGTCTCTACTCAAAGAATTCAGGTTTTATCGGCTCCTATGGTTTGAGAAATGAGATAAACTCTCATCGATAAAATCGCTCTTCATCCCGCCACTTTACGAAACAGGGCAATTTTTTATTTGATCTATCAATCCATCACCAACCTCCATTTCCTATTCCTACCATCCGAGCGTGGACGCTCGGCGAAAGCGCTTTTAGGTCTTAGGCAGGAGCCTAAGACCAGTACAATGGTTAAAAATATTACACCCCCACCAATCTTTTACCTATTCCTTTTTACCTATTACCTCTAAAAGATGATTATGGACCTTGAACTCACCTGTCCCTCTTTTCGTTAGTCGCTAACGCCTTATACGGAAGCTCCCAGAGAAATCCAGATGGATAAAAAAATAATATGATTTTTTAAGGCGCAAAAGAGACTATTTTTCAATCGTTTAGGGAGGATATTAACAGCCGTGGAACAGTGGAACAATCCCTGTTGAGATTGAAACTAATTCTAATTATTTATATTTGCCGAAGATGGGTGTTGAGAAGGAGTAACCACTCTGCTCAATGAAAAGGGAAACAGGTGTGATTCCTGTACTGTACCCGCAGCTGTGAGCGCTGTTTTTAGAGCCAATCATTCTTTGCCACTGTTTGAAGAAACGGGAAGGCAGATAGGCTTTGCGCAAGTCAGAATACCTGCCTGTCAGTTCCAATAGTAGGAGAGTGTCCGGGAGATGATACAGCCTAACCATAGTACCTTTTTTATACATTGATAATCAAACAGACCGATGAGCTTACTTGAGCCACGTATTGCCTATAAGCCTTTTGAGTATCCTGAGGCACAGACGTATATTGATGCGATCCATCAGACATTTTGGATTCACTCTGAGGTGAATTTTGATGCGGATGTACAGCAGTTTAAAACGCAATTGACTGAGGGGGAGCGCACGATTATAGGAAACATTCTAAAGACTTTTGCGCAAACAGAGACGAATGTGCAGGATGATTTTTGGGGTATTTTGGGACAATTCATTCCTAAACCAGAGATCAAGGCAATGTGTATCACGTTTGCAGAGAACGAAGCACGTCACGCCTCGGCTTATGCGCGTTTGAATGAGCTGTTAGGTTTGGATAACTTTGAGGCTTTCCTGGAAGATAAGATTGCCATGGAGCGCTTGGAGTTATTACAAAAAATTGATGTAGATGCAGACGGAAAGGTGTCTACGGAGGACTTGCTAAGAAGTATTGCGATCTTCTCTTGCTTTACAGAAAATGTAAACCTGTTCTCTCAGTTTGCGATTATGCTATCCTTTAAGAAGTTCAAAAATGAACTGAAGGGAATCGGAAATATTATCAAGTGGAGTGCCAAGGATGAAAATGCACACGCACGCGCTGGAATCTGGTTGTATAATACCTTATTGAAAGAAAATCCAGAGATGAATACGCCAGAATTGAAAGAGCGTATTTATGAGGCAGCACACATCCTACATGATGTAGAGGTGAAGTTGCTGTCGGACATCTTCAAGGATGGAGAGTTGGAGTTTATGCCTTTGTCCCAATTGTTAAACTTCATGCGTGACCGTTTGAATCAGAGCTTGAAATTAATTGGTTTGAGCCCTGTATTTGAGGTAGACGAAGCGGAACGAAGCAAGATGGACTGGTTTGACGAAGAAGTGTTTGGGTTAGCGCATGATGATTTCTTTGCCGTAAGACCGGCAGAATATACGAAGAAGACGCAATCAGTTACAGCTGATGATTTATTCTAACAGAAAGTAATGTTCATGCTGTTTAATTGCAGTGGCGTTGCCATTGCGTTCATACCGCTACACGGCGTATGTTAGTTGAATCGTTGAACTTCAACTAAACATTATGAACGAGCGAAGCTCAATTAAACAATATGAACAAAAGCTATAAATACGAGTGATTCGAAAGAAAATAAAGCCAAATAGTATTGGAGGAAAGTAGGTTAAAACGCCCCTTTGCATATAACAGGGGTGTTTTGAGCTTCTTTCCTCTTCTTCCGTACTATACTTTTCTGATACAAATACCTTTATAAATTACGCTACAATAATATATGACAGTTTCAGTTCAGCAATCTATGGTGAAAGGAGTGGACTATCCGGAATGGATGACAGAGGAAGGATTACAAACCTTGAGCCGTGGGTATCTTTTACAAGGCGAAACCGTTCGTGACGCCATGTCAAGGATTGCTAGATCCGCAGCCCTAAGACTAGAGAAACCCGAATTCGAAAAACGTATTTTTGAGGCCATCTGGAATAACTTCCTATGTCCTGCATCTCCTATTTGGTCCAATATGGGGACTGAAAGAGGTCTTCCAATTAGTTGTTTTGGAAGTTACGTGCCAGATAGTATCGCTGGTATTGCTTCTTCTTTGGGAGAAGTGATGATGATGTCCAAGATGGGAGGAGGAACTTCCGTTAATATCTCAGATGTACGCCCTAGAGGGTCGGAGATTTTCAATAATGGTAAATCCAGCGGAGTTTACCCGTTCTTGGAGATGTTTGACAGTGTGATCAACGGTACCAACCAAGGAAGTACCAGACGTGGTATGATGGCTGCTTACCTTGATATAGAACATGGAGATATCGATGAGTTTCTTTCCATTAAAGATGTCGGAAAGTCCATTCAGAATATCTATATGGGTGTAACCGTGACGGACAGCTTTATCCAGAAGGTTAAAGATGGAGACCAACGATCTAGAGAAGTATGGGCTAAGGTGATCAAGTCCCGTATCGAGAAAGGCATTCCATATGTCATGTATATTGACAATGCGAATGAGCAACGACCACAGTGGTATAAGGATCAGGATATGAAGATTGGAGCTTCTAATCTATGTTCTGAGATCATGTTGCCATCCAATGAGGAGGAGTCTTTCGTATGTTGTCTTTCATCCCTGAACCTGGCACGTTATGAGGAGTGGAAAGATACAGATTTGGTAGAAACAGCTACTTTCTTCCTGGATGCTGTGATGGAGGAGTTTATCGAAAAGTCAGCGGATATTCCTCATATGGAGCGCCCACACAACTTTGCGAAAAACCACAGAGCACTTGGCTTGGGCGTATTGGGTTGGCATAGTTTCTTGCAGCAAAAAGGCATTCCTTTCTTGGGCTTGCAAGCAGATTCGTGGACACGTATCATTTTCAAGCAAATCAAGGAGCAGGCGGAAGCGGCATCGGAAAAGTTGGCGACGATTTATGGAGAGCCAAAAGTATTGAAAGGTACAGGAAGAAGAAATGCGACTTTATCCGCAGTAGCACCCACAACGAGTAATGCGATTATTGCAGGAGGATATAGTACAGGTATTGAGCCAATCGCCAGTAACTATTATATCATGGATTCTGCTAAAGGAACGTTTGTTCGTAAAAACAAACATCTGGAAGCCTTATTGGAAGAGAAAGGAGAGAATAAGCCAGAGGTATGGAAGCAGATTCTTTCTCAGGGAGGATCAGTTCAGGGACTACCTTTCTTAAGTGAAGAAGAGAAAGAGTTATTCCTTACTTTTAAGGAGATCAATCAAATGGGGTTGGTAAAGCAGGCGGGAATTCGTCAGCAGTTTATAGATCAAGGACAATCCTTGAATGTGAACTTCCCTCCATTTACACCTGTAAAAGAAATCAATGCCGTAATGCTGAAGGCACATGAGCTAGGAGTAAAGGCACTATACTATCAAAGAAGTGAGAGCGTTTTGAGAAACAATATGAATCTCACTGACGATGAGTGTATTTCTTGTGAAGGATAGAAAAAAAGAGCAGTGATCGACGATCGCTGCTCTTTTTTTATCTTAGACTCTTTTAAACTCCGGAATTTCCAACAAATCCAAAACACTATTTAGATTGACATAACTCTTATTGAGGTAATTACTAAGAACGATAAGAGTTGTTTGGTTTTTAGGATAATGGACGAATAAGGTCGCATACCCTCTCCACCATCCTCCGTGGAATACAACAGTAGATCCATCACTAATATGGTGTAGGCGGTAGCCAAATCCATAGTTACGATCTCTTTTTGTTTCAAGAATACTATCGTTAAAAGCCTCTTCTAATGTTTCCTTATTTAAGATTGTGTGGCTGTAGAGTGACATATCCCATTTGAACATGTCTTCCGTACAAGAGTATACACTCTTATCTCCTGTTACACTATCAATAAAATAAGGATTAAAGGTTTTTCTTCTTCCAGAATAGCCTGTTGTCATTTGATCGGCATGCTTTTGGATCTGTTCTTCATTCCAAACAAAAGTGTTTTGCATCTCTAATGGTTCAAAGAACTCTTTTTGCATAAAGTCACTAAAGGATATGCCGCTGATTTTTTCTACAATACAAGCCAACAAGAAGTAATTAGTATTGTTATAATAAAACTTCCCATCAGGTTGTCCATAAATGCTAGGTTTTTCCTCAAAGAAGAGTTTTAGCATTTCCTGATTGTTTACAGGGTTGTCCTTGTCTTTTATTTTTTCTTCTGCTAGGTATACATAGTTGGGTAGTCCAGAGCGGTGTGTCAACAAGTGCTTTACCGTAATCTCCTCACTATAAGGAAAACCAGGTAGCAGAGAGGTTACTTTGTCGGAGTATTTTAGCATGCCACGTTGCTTCAAAAGCATAATGGCGGCAGCTGTAAATTGTTTGGATACAGAAGCTAATTGGAAAATAGCATCTTTATCCATTTTCTCTCTTGAGCGAAAGTTTTTATATCCAAAAGCTTCTTGATAAAGAATGTCTCCTTTTTGAGCAACCAATACGGTTCCATTAAACCCTCTATGGGAGTGCATTCTTTGAAAGATGGAGTCAAGCTGATGCTCCTTGACAAGGAGCAATGAGTCCTCTGCTGTTGTATGAGAAGCTGAAGAATCGTATGGACCGTGATTAAAAGAGGTAGCTACTGCATGTTGTACAGCGTCATAGTAGTTACATCCTGTAGGAATAAAAGTTCCGGCGAATACCAGTAGCGTCGTTAAGAGATGGCGCATAGTTTAATTTTGTTCGTCAGTTAGCTGATTGATTTCTTTCCTTTGGAACAAAAGTAGGGCTATCTGTTTATTATACAATGGGAGCATTTGGAGACTTAAAGCCTCTTAACATTTTTTCAGTTCTATTAAAGCTTTTGAATCCTTTTAAATGGAATAGAAACTCTGTTATTTATAATATTTTAATACAAGTAATATCCTTTATTTATCATAGATTATAACTATTTTATTATGAGATTTTTATACTATGGCATTATTTTTATCAGCCTTATACAAGCGTGCCAACCAAAAAATGTACAATCGGAGTGGCCTCAACCTTTAGAAGTATTAAAAACTTCTGCAGGGCCTATAGCTGTCTATGATTATGAACATATAGAACCATTATTTCAGAGGAATAATGATACCACTTATGTTATCAATTTTTGGGCGACATGGTGTAAGCCTTGTGTAGAGGAACTCCCAGCATTTCAGCAATTGGATAAAGAATATAAGGGACGTAAAGTAAAGGTCCTTTTAGTGAGTTTAGACATGAAGGACGATAAGGTAGCAGAACGATTGGGGAAGTTTATCCAAAAGAAAGACTTGAAGTCCACAGTGGTATTTTTAGATGACCCTGATGCGAATAGCTGGATAACCAAGGTAGATCCCAACTGGTCTGGAGCGATTCCTGCTACGTTGATCTATAATGTAGAAAAGAGAAGATTTTTTGAGAAAAGTTTTGACTATGAGACCTTGTCTAAGGAGTTGGAAGAGGTGATGGGATTGGAGCAATAATCATATTAAGACAAACACGATAACCAATCCTAAAATTATATTTAATATTTATATAGCATAAAAGTCAACACCATGAAAAGAAGCTTATTTATACTAATGACCATTGTTGGAGTTTTATTTTATTCTTGTGCATCCAAACCTTCTGACCGTGAGGAAGAAAAGAAAGAAGTGCTGACCGCTGAGGTTAAGCCACAACAATCCGAAGGATATAGAGAAGGAGATGCAGCGATGGACTTTACATTGCCTAATATTGATGGACAGGAGTATTCATTGGAGAGCTTAGAGGATAACAAAGGAGTGATCTTGATTTTTACTTGTAACCACTGCCCTTATGCGAAAGCATATGAGGAGCGTATCATCGCTTTGGACAAGATGTATAAGGAAAAAGGATATCCTGTTGTCGCAATCAATCCCAATGACCCAGAAGTACAACCAGAAGACTCTTTCGAGAAAATGAAAGAAAGAGCAGCTGAAAAAGGATTTACATTCCCATACCTTTTGGATGAGAAACAAGAGGTTTACCCGGTATATGGAGCAACAAAAACACCCCATGTATTTGTATTAGAGAAAGTAGAGGAGGAGTATGTAGTTCGTTATGTTGGTGCTATAGATAATAACTACAGTAGTGCTGAGCAGGCGGATAAGCATTACGTACAGGATGCTGTTGATGCATTGTTAGCTGGAGAGGAGGTGCCAATGACGTTTACGAAAGCGATTGGTTGCTCTATTAAGGTAAAAGGTAAGTAAGGGCGACCCTTGTGGTCGCCCCCCAGATACAGGTCGTAGCGTCCACGCTACGACCTGCAGCGGGTTTGCACTACTCTTTTTACATGCGCTATCTCCTTAAGCTGACAGCATTGCCCTTGTGGCCGCCCCTCTCACTACAAATTCCCTCCCAAAAATCCCGACAATCTATTACCTTTACCCATCATTGAACTAAATCAACAAAAACAAAATGTCTGCTAACCTAGAAATTCTCATCAAGGAGTTACAATGTGATGCCCGATTGAACAAGGATATGCACTTTCACGCTGCTGAGCGAAAGAATAGTGCGAACAAATATATGGGGATTACGGTAGTGCTTATCAATGTAATCATCGGTTCTAGTTTGATAGAATTGATGCGGGAAGATATTTTTCGAAAAGCTTTAGTCTCCGTTATTTCTTTTGTAGCTGCAGCTATGGCAGCTATTCAAACCTTCTTTAACTATTCCAAGGATATAGAAAACCATAGAAAGATTGGCAATATGTATCTTGAACTCGCTAGAGAAGCAGATAACTTACTGGGAAAATTATTTGATGATTTTATCTCAGAAAAAGAAGCCCGTAATGGATACGATGCACTCCTAAAAAAATATCATTCGATCAATAAGGAAGGAGAAATGGCATTGCCGTCCAAAAAAGACTTTGAGCAAGCATTCGCTAAAAATAAAGATGCCAAGGATGCTGTTCGAAAAATGAAGGAAGGGTTACACCAACAGTTGGGAGGAAAGCCAGCTACATCAGTAGAGACATCTTCTTACCAAGACGTCTAATACTTACTAATGGTTGACAAATAAAAAAGGAACCGTTAAGAGCGGTAGCAGTAACTTGGATAGTTGTAGCCCTTAAGATTCCTTTGGTAATTTTATTATGTAAAGTCTGTTTGGAACTAGAAGCCCATACAGACTTTTTTAGTATTTAATCCCTATTTTTTGATATAGAAAACTCATCACCCATGCTGGGCCAATAAGCAAGAATTGTAGATCCTTGAAGAACGAAGGTTTTTTCCCTTCTACCTTATGACCATAAAACTGAACAATCCATGAGATCACAAAAACACCAAGTCCCACGATCCAAAGAGGTGCAAGATGCTGATCAATATAATGTCCACTCCAAAGTGCTACACTAACCATTATGATCATAGATATCGCAATCACAATGGATAAACGTAAGTAGAACAACACACCAATAATGACGAGAATACTGGAGTAGTTAATATATGGTTTGAAGGCAGATAAACTTTCTGGAAGAAAGCTATGAATAAAACCAGCTGGTATAGATTGCAATAGCCAGATAATACTGAAAAAGATCGCAGGGACAGCACCAAAATGAATTTTTTTGTTCGTGCTGTTCTGATGGCTTTCTCCGTATTCGGCAAACCATTCTTGTAATGTCTTCATGGTTAGTGAAATGTAGTGTAAAAAAATGCCGGTCGGGTTTCAGCGAGCCGGCATATACTCCGATTAGTTAATTAAATTCCATTCTAGAGAGCAATGTAGTAATATTTACATTTATTTACAATGCTTTGAAGAAATGTTTATTGCTTACCGCTTATCGTTTAAATAATTTGCTCACTGCTCACTGCTCACTGCTCACTGCTCACTGCTCACTGCTCACTGCTCACTGCTCACTGCTCACTGCTCACTGCTCACTGCTCACTGCTCACTGCTCACTGCTCACAACTATAGTATTATAAATAGAAACTTTTTCATCTATAAAGGTTTGTCCTTTTGGTAGTTATAACATTATTCAAAGATGTTTATATTATATAATAATATATAATGGAATGAAAGTCTATGTCTAATGTCCTATGATATTGGAGTGGCAGATGATGACATTTAATAATCAATTAACCCTACCACATACTATCCATGAAAAAACTTCTTCAACAATTATCAGACAAACGGGTACAACAACCACTGTTAATTTCTGCAGGAATCGTTTTAGGGTATTGGGGACTTCGCAAGCTATTGCGCCCCCGTATTCCTATCATTAGTGGCTTTGCTGCCAAATACCTTTGCTCACAGTTGTTTATCAGTAAAATACCTATAGAAAAAATCCTTAAGGAAGATTTGGGATTCTTTCCTGTGAACTTGGCCGACTTTACCATTGATATGGAAAACAAAACGGTCAGTAGCTCAGTCTTGGGACATAGCCGGAAAACAGCAGTTTATAGAGAAGGGTTAGGGGCCATGTTACATCATGCTATTCCCCGCAAACATTTACCGGAGTATGATAAGTTGAAGGATGCTAAGATTGTACCTTTGGAGAAGCAGTTCAATGGAACTAGCCATTCTGCGATGCCAGTAGAAGCTGAAAACATTAAAATGAAGGATGCAATTGCTGCTGCTTTTAAGGAAGGAAATATGTTTTCTCCTAAAAATACCAGGGCGGTGGTTGTGATGCACAAAGGAAAAATTATCGGAGAACAATACGCTGAAGGGATTAATGTAGACACACCATTGCTAGGGTGGAGTATGACCAAAAGTATATTGTCGGCTTTAGTGGGAATTTTACATCGTCAAGGTAAGTTGGACTTGAGGGATCCTGTACCGATGAAGGCCTGGAAACATTCTGATAAAAAAGACATCACCTGGCGCCACTTGTTACAAATGAATAGTGGCTTGGATTGGAAAGAGGATTATGGAGGGGTAGAAACAGTAAATACGATGCTGTTTGATTCCGAGCATATGGCTCGTTACGCCTTAAGAAGGAAAAGAAAATATCCTGCAGGAGGCTACTTTTGCTATTCCTCTGGAGATAGTAATATTCTCTCTTACCTGATGGCCCAACAGTTTGATAGCCTGGAGGAGTATTGGGAGTTTCCATATAAAGAACTATTTGGAAAACTAGGGATGGATAGCATGTTTATGGAAACGGATGCTGGGGGGCATTTTGTGACTTCCTCCTATACTTACGGTACTGCAAGAGATTGGGCCAAATTTGGACAGTTGTACTTGAACGATGGAACATGGGATGGAAATGAGATCTTGTCACATGACTGGCTGGAATTTACCAAGCGAGAGGCTCCTAATTCTGAAGGACATTATGGAGGGCATTTTTGGTTGAATAAAGGAGGGGAGATGCCTGATGTACCTAGAGATGCCTTTTTTGCGAATGGATTTCATGGACAACGTCTTACGGTTATTCCATCTTTAGAGTTAGTCATCTTGCGTATGGGGGTGACCTATCGAAGAAATGGATTCGATTTTAATAAGTGGACCAAAGGAATTATAGAAGCTCTAAGATAGTGATGAGTGATGAGTTATGAGTATATTAAACTCATAACTCATCACTCATCACTATATAAACTTATCCTTGAAAGTTTACTCTCGCATGTGAGCCGTCACAATAAGGCTTATTGCCGGATGCTCCACAACGGCATAGAGCGGTTGTTTTGGAAGCCGATTTGATTTCTTCTCCATTTTTTATGATTGAACAAGGTCCATGAACGATTATAGGACCATTTTTCATGATTTCGACTTTCTTTTCTTTTTCGAGTTGTTCCATAGTGTTTTCAGAAGATGATTGGTTTGACATATAATAACTTAAGGCTCCAGAAGGGCATTGATCTATTTGATTCTTTAGTTCACTAATACTTGCATGTTCAGGAGTTATCCAAGGGCGTCCTTTAGGGTTGTAAACTTTTGGAAGCATCTTTACACAAACTCCAGAATGGATACATTTTTCAGGCTTCCAGACGATTACAAGACCATCTTTTTTGTATTCTTTTGTTTTGTTACTCATAGAAAGCAGGCTCTATTATTGTTAATATTTGGATGATGCCTATGCTATTCAATAGTCCTTTGGATAGTAATTATCAATTACATTATGATGATAAAAGCTTGTAGTCTTCAATCCAAGGATTCCTCGATCAATTGGTTTAAATGGTATCACCAAATGATAATTACGTCTTATCGAACCGTAAAATAGATAGATTAATACTTATCAATGCTTTTATACTATTTTTGTTTGATGTAAGCAAGGTATTAATCATTTTATGAAGAAATAACTGCATTAATCTTTGAGTTAAGTGATAATTATCAGTTTTTTATTTGGATTATTTATAGAAAACAAGCTATTAATGGTAAAAAATGAATCACCGTAGAATGAAATATCCTAGGTGATTTATATGTAGAGCTTGTTTGAAACCCAGATTTTGAGAATAAGATTAGAGGAATTTTATTCCAAAAGATGTAGTCCCAAACAAGCTCTCAGTAGGAAGAAAGATTTAGAAGTTTGGAGACCAAATGGTATACCCTCTAGGTGGTGCTTGTATTTTTACCCATCCACCACTCTGTGTTGTAGGGTACCAGCCTGAAGTTCCAGTGAAGTCTTTGATTTGTGTGCTATACCAGTTGGTTGGAACCCAACGTTCCTGCCAGTTGTCAGAGTTATTCAGGTATACAATTAGCCCAGGGTTTCCGTTATAGCCATTTCTGCGGGCAACATATTCGTCATTATCTGCATGTAGGATAGAGGTGTTACCTGTAGCCTTATTGTTGTGAATCCAAATAAGATTGTTCAATTTATCCTTGTCAAGCCATTCTTCATAATCCTGATAGAAGATCGTTGGATACCCTTCGTGCGTAAGGATATAAGCATAGGCTAGTGTTTTATTCCAAATCTCGTCGGTATCGTGGTTGGTTACAAATGTCACGGCTTTGTATGGATTTCTTTTCCACATCATGTCATCATTGAGTACCGCTAGATTGTTGCCATCAAAAGCGTCATTCATTTTGTAATAACAAGCAAAGTCAAATACGGTACTATTTGCCTCATTGGCCCACCAGTTCAAGTAGTCTACATTGGCATCCCAAAGCTCTCCCACAGAGAAGCCTCCAGTGGTATTCACCCATTCTTTTACGACCCAAGGCTCAAACCCTTTGACATAATCGAAGCGCCAGCCATCGAACCCCATTGTATTTTTATAATACTGAGCGACCGATTGAGGCGTTTTCCACAACCAATCCTGTACATAGGACTGATGATGGCAAAGGTCTGGAAAGCCTCCAAAGATTCCTGTATCGTTTCCATGTATGTTATTGGGATGGAAGTCGTGTTGTGTACGATTGAACATCCCGGAGGCAGGGTTGAAATCAGTCCAGGTATCTGTTCCCGTATAGATATTCGCTTCCAGGTTTCCACCACTATTATGATTGAGAACAATATCAGCATACACCTGCATGTTTTCACTGTGTGCTGCAGCGATAAGCGCTTCCAGTTCTGCTCTTGAGCCAAAACGTGTTTCTAAAGAGCCATTTTGATTGTATTCTCCGAAGTCAAAGTAGTCGGCAGGATCGTATCCCATAGAGAAAGGACCATTTTGCGCTTTGCTGACAGGAGGTAGCCAAATGGATTCGATGCCGGCATTGCTCCATGCCGTTACTTTACTTTTTACAGTATTCCACCATGTACCACCTGCGGGAACATCCCAGTAAAAGCCTTGCATCATTACTCCTCCGCCGGGTCCGGCAGTAAAGCGGGCAGCACTGTTATCAGTAGAAGTGCGAAAAGGAGCGCCGTCATGTAGCGTAACCTCAACGATTTTACTGTTGGCTTGTGCTATCTCGAGGTCTGTTTGTGGTTCTTCCGTTTGACAAGCAAATAAGCTGCCTAGCAGCAGTAGGGATAAGCCTTTGATTGTATAGTTTTTCATGTGTGTAAGTTATCTTTTGAGAAATAATTTACCGTTTCCAAGACCTTAGATTAAGGGTGTAGAATACCACCCCCAAAAATGGTCTTTTTTGGATTCAGTATACTTTTTTGAAAGTGTTCGAACGATGGTGTTTTACGGCCGGAGGAGAGCGTTATCTAAGCATAGGTAGATACGCTCCATTTTTTTAATCGATTGGTTTTGTGTTAAATAGTTATTTGTCGTGTGTTAGGTGTAATATTTACACTACTAATGAAAGAAGAAAAAATAGGACTTGCAAGAGATCTCACTAAGGGTAGGAGTTGCAACCGGTTTCGATTTGAAAAAAAATAAAAATTGTTAAGGAAAGAAGAAAAAAATATCCCAAAGATAGGATTGTTAGATCACATCTTCGGGAACGTATGAATAAAATAGATTGAATAGAATATGGTCTATTTTTCCTTGAGTAAGTTAGGGAACTCACTTTCTAGCTTCTTTAATTTTGGAACAATCACAATGGAGCAATACGGCTGGTTTTTGTTTGTATTGTAATAATTCTGATGATAATCCTCTGCGACATAGTAATTACTCAATGGTCTAATTTCTGTCACAATAGGTTTATCCCATAAGCCGGAAGCATCCGTTTTTTTCAAGGAAGCTTCTGCGATTGCTTTTTGCTCTTCATTGTGATAATAGATACCTGAACGGTACTGTGTGCCTTTGTCAGCTCCCTGTTGGTTAAGGGTCGTAGGGTTGTGTGTATGCCAGAAGACTTCCAAAATTTCCTTAAAAGTAACAACCTTGGGGTCGTAAGTGAGTTGTGCCACTTCTGCATATCCAGTCATACCCGTACACACGTCCCTATAAGAAGGATTAGGAACTTGTCCGTTGGCATAGCCTGACTCTACTTTAACAACACCATTGACACGCTGAAAGACAGCTTCCACACACCAGAAGCATCCTGCTCCTAAAGTGATTTGTTCGTATTGATTATTTTCCATTTTCTTTGATTTCTGTGCATATCCTGAACTGCTCAACAAGCTGAAAGTAAATAAGGATAGAATGAATAAGATACCTTTTTTCATATTGGGATGATTTTAAGTGAGCATATCATTATTTACCTTGATTAACATCGCTAGGGAGGAGTTGTTGCGATTTTAAGAAAAAAAAACAGGACGATACATGATCGTCCTGCCCAATGTTTATTGAAGAGTTAAATTTTTCCCAACTCCTAACTCTTAACTTATTATGCGTTCACCGGTTGGTCTCTTACAACACCTTCCTTGATCGCCTCTACAATACTAGGGTCTAATAAGGTAGAAGTATCTCCAAAGTTGCTGGTTTCTCCTGCGGCGATCTTTCGAAGAATTCTTCTCATAATCTTCCCGGAACGTGTCTTAGGCAACCCTCTTACAATTTGTATCTTATCAGGACGTGCGATAGGTCCGATTTTCTCATTAACCGTTGCGGCGATTTCTGCTTTCAGGTCATCCATAGTAGAAACTTCCATCTTGGCAGCATCGCAAACCACATAGGCATAGATACCTTGTCCTTTGATGTCGTGAGGATATCCCACCACTGCTGATTCTACCACAGCCTCATGCATGTTGATCGCATTCTCAACCTCAGCAGTACCCAATCGGTGCCCAGATACGTTGATTACATCATCTACACGACCCATGATTCTATAGTAGCCATCTTCATCTCTACGGCAGCCATCTCCTGTGAAGTAATAGCCTTTATAAGTAGAGAAGTAGGTGTTTTTACAACGCTCATGGTCTCCCCAGGTTGTACGGATCATACTTGGCCAAGGGAACTTGATGCATAGGTTTCCTTCTACACCGTTTCCTTTTAGTTCGTTGCCCTCACTATCCAATAGTACAGGTTGAATACCTGGTAATGGAAGTGTTGCGTAAGTAGGCTTGGTAGGAAGTACTCCTGCAATTGGAGAAATCATGATACCTCCTGTTTCTGTTTGCCACCAGGTATCCACGATAGGGCATTGGTTTTTACCAATATGGTGATGATACCAATCCCATGCCTCACGGTTGATAGGTTCTCCTACGGTACCTAGTACTTTAAGACTATCCAGTTTGTATAGTTCAACATACTCTAGACCTTGTGCCATTAGTGCACGGATAGCAGTAGGTGCGGTATAGAAGGTATTCACCCCTAGACGGTCGATGATTCTCCAGAAACGTCCAGCATCCGGGAAGGTTGGTACCCCTTCAAACATAACAGAAGTAGCTCCTTCCAATAGTGGTCCGTATACGATATAGGAATGGCCAGTAATCCATCCGATATCGGCGGTACACCAGTAGATATCGTCCTCTTGGTACTGGAATACGTTGCGGAAAGTATAGGCCGTGTACACCATATATCCTCCTGTGGTATGAACAACCCCTTTCGGTTTTCCAGTAGAACCTGAGGTGTAAAGGATAAATAGAGGGTCTTCTGAGTCCATGATTTCTGGTTCGCAGAATGTCTCTACTTTTTCAAGCTCTTCGTGCCACCATTTATCTCTACCCGCCTTCATTTCTACGGCATCATCTGTTCTTTGAAGGACGATAGCTGTTTCAATACCAGGGCAGTTTTCCAATGCTTCATCAGCAATGTTTTTCAGTCCGATTTTCTTCGACCCTCTTGGTCCAAAGTTCGCAGTCAATAATATCTTCGCTTCAGCATCATTGATACGTCCGGCAAGGGCGTCAGCTGAGAACCCACCAAATACGACAGAGTGAATCGCCCCGATACGAGCACAAGCTAATACAGCAATCGCTAGCTCAGGAACCATAGGCATGTATAAACACACACGATCTCCTTTTTGTACACCATTGTTTTTTAGGACATTGGCGAAGCGAGAAACCTCTTCGTGTAGCTGCTTATAAGTAAAGATTCTATCTTGTTCTTTAGGGTCATTAGGTACCCAATGAATAGCTGTTTTATCGCTGCGATTCAATAGGTGTCGGTCAAGACAGTTCTCTGTGATGTTTAGTTTACCGTTCTTGTACCATTCAACGTTATAGTCCTCAAAGTCATACTCTAATACGGTGTCCCATTTTTTTCTCCATACGAAACGTTCTGCTTGATAAGCCCAAAACTTTTCAGGTTCTGTGACACTCTTTCGATAGTCGATAGCGTAGTCCTCTAGGTTGTTCATCTTGTTCATGACGTAACTGTGTGTTTTTTAGTTTGGATGAAATGTTATTATGCTGTCTTATTATTTGTATAGTGTGTGTCTTTTTTGTCTGTTGACATGTTCCGTTGATGAGGGTTTTTTCAATCTATTATTCCGGAACATTCGCAAAATCTAATGATTATTATAGGAAAAATGATAGTCGTCAATTGAAATATATAATCATAGTCATGTAAATCCCGAATATCAGGGAGCTTCATACTTCACTGAATATTAGGATTTATCTTTTCTGTGTGTAGGTAATCCTATGGTTTGCCCAATACAAGGATTTTATAGGATGGATGGGGGAGATTAATAAATATATGTTAACTTAAAGAAGCTCTTATAACCCGAGTGAAAACAAATTACCCAATGAAAACACATTGTACTAAACCATGATAAGCAACAAAGAACTAACGCAAAATGAATTGCAGTTTTATGAACTGCTACAAGAGTTACAGCGTCGACAAGAGGAAGTGAGGAAAGGAGGAGGGGAAAAGAAAATAGCTTCCCAGCATAAAAAAGGGAAGATGACCGCCAGGGAACGTATTGATTATCTTTTGGACCGGGATACGGAATTTTTGGAAGTAGGGACCTTTGCCGGAGATGGAATGTATAAGGAGTATGGAGGCTGTCCTTCTGCAGGTGTAATTGTGGGGATAGGCTATGTCAGTAATAGGCAATGTGTGGTGGTGGCTAATGATGCCACCGTAAAAGCAGGTGCCTGGTTTCCCATTGCGGCCAAGAAAAACCTAAGGGCACAAGAAATAGCCATGGAAAATAAGCTTCCAATTATCTATCTGGTAGATAGTGCCGGAGTATTCTTGCCTATGCAGGATGAGATCTTTCCAGATAAAGAACATTTTGGGAGGATCTTCAGAAATAATGCCGTGATGTCTTCGGAAGGGATCATACAAGTAGCTGCTATTATGGGTAGTTGCGTCGCTGGTGGGGCGTATCTCCCAATCATGTCAGATGAGGCAATGATTGTAGAAGGTACAGGCTCTGTATTTCTGGCAGGGTCTTATTTGGTGAAATCAGCAATTGGAGAACAAATTGATAATGAGACATTGGGAGGAGCGGTGACCCATTCGGAGATCTCAGGGGTGACAGATTATAAATGTAAGGATGACAAAGATTGCTTGGATCGAATTCGAAGTATCTTTGATAAGATGGGGGTAAACCCTTCTGCGGGTTTTGACCGAAGTGAGCGTGCGTATCCTCTTAAACCAGCAGAAGAGTTACTGAAAGATATGCCGGTAGATCGGGCCAAACCCTATGATATGTTGGAGGTAATTAAGGCGTTGGTCGATCGCTCAGCGTTTGAGCCTTATAAAGAAGATTATGGGAAGACCTTGTTGTGTGGATATGCTCGTATTGATGGGTGGGCCGTAGGGATTGTGGCCAACCAACGTACTGTTACCAAAACCAAGAAAGGAGAGATGCAGATGGGCGGGGTGATCTATTCAGATTCGGCAGATAAGGCCGCTCGTTTCATTATGAACTGCAATCAGAAAAAGATTCCTTTGGTGTTTTTGCAAGATGTATCCGGCTTTATGGTAGGAAGCAGAGCGGAACATGGAGGTATTATAAAAGATGGCGCCAAGATGGTGAATGCCATGGCTAATTCAGTTGTGCCTAAGTTTACGATCATTGTAGGGAACTCCTATGGAGCAGGAAACTATGCCATGTGCGGTAAGGCATATGATCCTCGACTGATTTATGCGTGGCCTACTGCGAAGATGGCTGTGATGAGTGGAAATGCAGCAGCCCAAACATTACTGCAAATCAAAGTAGCTTCCTTGAAAGCCAAGGGGAAATCCATCACTCAGGAAGAAGAGCAAGCTTTGTTGGAAGATATCAAGAGCAAGTATGAAGAACAGTTGTCTCCATATTATGCTGCAGCACGCCTTTGGGTAGATGGGGTTATCGCTCCAGAGGATACCCGAAAAGTGATCTCTATGGGAATAGAAGCGGCTAATCATGCGCCTATTACCAAGCGTTATAATGTAGGGGTCATTCAAACCTAAAAATACTTATTTGAATAGAAATATTATGTAAGGTTACTGTTCGTTACAGTGACCTTTTTTTGTCTGTAAACATTCGTTTACTTAATACATAACCTACTAAGTTAGTAGGTAAATATTATCTATGAGAAGTGATATGTATAAAGTCACTTATTTATTAATCCTTATAAAAGAAAACCATGAAAAGAGTATTGGCATTATGTCTACTATTTACCCCTTTCTTATTTATGGCTTGTGATGATGATGACGATGATAATGGAGGGAATGGCATGGCTACCTTTACGGTTACCATAGAAAATGTAAATCCAGCATATGATTATTTCAGTACAGATTCATTGGACGCGGTAGCTCCTGGAGAGAGTCTGAGTTTTAGCTTTAATGCAGGACAAGGACATTACTTGTCTTTTGCAAACATGTTCGTGCAAACCAATGATGTATTTTTTGCTCCGGAGGCAACAGGAATTGCGCTTTATGATGAGAGTGGGGTGGCGCTTACAGGAGATATTACGGAGTTAATAGCTTTATGGGATGCAGGCACAGAAGAAAATGAAGCTCCGGGAGAGGGGCCCAATCAAGCACCTCGTCAGGAAGCTCCCAATACAGGCACAGATGAAGGTGGGGTAGTCTCTTTACTTTCGGATGTACAGGATGGTTTTACGTACCCTGCTGTGAATGAGTTGATACAAGTAACCGTTGAACATGATGGTGGAACACTATTCACGGTAACCATTGCGAACTTATCAGACAATTCTAACTTGCCGAGCCCTGTTTCTCCTGGGGTATATGTTATTCATTTTACAGATCAAATGCCACTGTTTGAGGTGGGAGAGAAAGCATCTGAGGGATTAGAGGCAATTGCTGAAGATGGTATGAGCACCACCATGTTTACGGACCTATCTGAAAACAGTGGACTGGTTACGCCATTTGCTCCCGGAGCATTCTTCGTAGGTGAAAGCAATGAAATATTTATGATGTCAGAAGCTGCTTCGGCAGCGTTGGAAGCATTGGCAGAGGACGGAGATGTTGCTGAATATACGGATGTATTTAATACTCCTGAGGGAGAGACTGCGGTAGGGCCTATTGGACCCGGGGGGGCTTATACCTTTACCTTTGAAGCCGAAGATGGAGACAGACTTTCATTGGCAACGATGTTCATACAGTCTAACGATTGGTTTGTAGGACTGGATCAGTTATCATTGTTCGATTCCAATGGTGAGCCGATCAGTGGTGATGTTACAGAGGAAGCATTGCTATATGATGCCGGTACAGAGGTGGATGAATATGCAGGGGCAGGAGCAAATCAAGCACCACGTCAGGCAGGGCCTAATACTGGTGAAGATGAAGGAGGAGTGGTAGAAGAAGAAACCTCCCCAAGTGCTAATGTACCTGAAGAGGTATCTACTTACCTTCGTATAACTATTGAGGCTCAATAGATGAAGTATCATATATAGTATAGATGAGTCATCCCATATTAACACTTAAGGGATGGCTCATTTTTTTTGCTTCGTTTTTCATCCGGGCCACGGTGGCAAGGAAAAAATGAAGAAGCTTATAAAGGGCTTGTGATATAGTTGTAAAGTGATGAATTCTTAGAAATCTAAGTCGTATTGTTAATACGGGATGATTTATATTTTTTAAGGAAGTACATCTCCAAAAATAAAACATCCGAAAAGACCTTGAATACCTTTTAACTTTCTTCTACAGTAAAGTTATTGTTTTTAAAGGTACAGGTAACTTCCCGATTATCAATGATGGTCTCTAGCGTAACGGGTCTTTTACTCCAAAGTCTATAAATATATTCCATCGTTTTGCGGACGTAATTCAGTTCCAACTCTCGGTCATCATACTCGTGTAATAATTGAAGTGTATTGGAGAGTGGATTAATACCTTTTACCTTGATAACAGGAATGCCATTCATTCCCGTATTTTTAATGAGTGTATCTCGCACGGTTTCCCAACCATCATCATCACTGACATCGCTTACTGTGACCCGATTGCCTCTTTGTTTGTATTCAAATAAATGTAATTCTTGAGCCAGCTCTTTGGTCAGGAATCGTCTAAGGAAAGAGGCATCTCTATCTATAGTCCTGATGTCGAATATTTGAGGGTTAATTTCGTAGTCGATTTGATGACCATCACTACCAGCTAAACGGGTGAAGATAGAGTATCCTACGTGATAAGGGTTCAGTCCACCAGGGTGAGGACGTATCACCTGATTATGAGCCCGTACAAAATCCATATGCAATTCTGGAGGAAGATTCAAGCGATTCAGAATAGTGAAATGCCAGAAACTGGCCCATCCCTCATTCATAATCTTGGTTTCCATCTGCGGCATAAAGTAAAGGGTCTCTTCCCTGACGATATGCATAAGATCTTTTTCCCAATCTTCCAGCTCCTTATTGAATTCGCTGATAAAGCCCATTAAGTCTTCTGTAGGTTCAGGAATAAAAGCATCTGTGGTCGCACTTTCTTCTTCTTTACTATGCAAGTGATTCCACGGGTCAGGCTCCTTATTGAGTCGTTGGTAGAATTGATCTTTTTGTTCCTCTTCTGATAGTTGCTGTATTCTTAGGTTTCGGTTGGTATGAAAGCTGATGGCATGGGCTGCATCCAGAATATTTTCTACTTTCTCATAGCCTATACTAGGAGTTTCAATATAGCGTCTTACCCGATCAGCATGAGTCTTAAACATTTCCAATGCCAGTTCAGGGCGTGTATGAGCGAAATTGATGTTATTCTTGAAAAAGTCATTGTGTCCATATACGTGCGCAATGGTCAATACCTGTATAGACAACGGGTTGTCAATCATCAGGTACGCCAAACATGGGTTAGTATTGATGACCATCTCATAAGCTAAACCACCTACGCCCAACTTATACATCGTCCGTTGCTTTTCGAAGGATTTTCCAAAACTCCAATGAGGGTAGCGGGAGGGCATTCCTACATAGGATTGATATCCCAGCATATCATGGTAGTCACACACTTCAAATTCTTGAGGAAAACAATCTAATCCTAGCGATTGTACCAGCTCCTCAATTTTATTATTCCATTTCTCTAAGTCTTTTACCGTCCAGTCCATGATTGTCATTAATTTTCAATTATAATTTTCAATTTTTAATAACTCATGAACAGCTTCTGCGATTGATCATTGGTAATTAATAATTGAAAATTAATAATTGATTATTAAAAATTAATAATTGAAAATTGATAATTAAAAACTGACAGGGTTATTCCATAAGGGAGTTGCTCTTGTCCAGCGTAAGGAATTTCTTAAGGGCAGGCCAGATATTTTCCTTGTTCCGTATTTTAAGACAGATAAAGTTATCGGCTTCAATACCCTTGAATTCGTCAATCATACTTGACCAGGAGTAGCTTGTATTAGGTTTGATCTCCCCATATCCAAAGAGGTTACAAACATCAGCCAAACGCTTGGCATATTCCTTTGCGGAGCGATTGTCACTACTAAAGTTATCTCCATCAGAGCAATGGAAGGTATAGATGTTCCATAGGACTGGATTATACCTTTTCTCGATAATTTCCAGTACTTTCTTGTAACCGGAAGAGATCATGGTGCCGCCAGATTCTACCTTGTGGAAGAAGTCATCTTCGGAAACCTCTTTGGCTTCCGTATGATGAGCAACAAAGACAATTTCTGTGTTTTGATAGCGGTTTTTCAGAAAGGTATAAAGAAGAAAATAGAAACTTCGGGCAAGGTATTTCTTGGTTTGGTCCATAGAGGCACTAGTATCCATGACACAGAAAACCACAGCATTGGAATGTTCCTTGATGTCTACGGTCATGCGTTTGTATACCAGGTCATCATTATGGAAAGGGTAGGAGCGTTCCTCCTCTGACTCTTGTTCCCGACTACTGAGCACGATCTTTCGTTTCAGTCGGTTTTTCATGGTTTTTTTCTTGGAGAGACGTGCTCTTACGCCTTTTTTCTGGTATCCCTTGAATTTTTTGAAGACCTCTGTTTCTGTAAAGAAATACTTCTTTCGTTCTAACTCAGGAAGTTCCAGGTCCTCAAACATCATATTGATAGCTTCTTCTATGGTGATTTCGGTTTCATACATATCCTCACCAGGTTGATTCCCTGCTTCCCCATACTCTCCTTTCTGTGGGTTTCCACGTCCATCTTGTATGATTTGCCCTTTCTCTTCTTGTCCCGTTCCTTGAGCCGTTCCATTGTTATTTCGCCCATAGATAAAGCGATATTCTTTGATGCCTTTAATAGGTACTTTGATGACTTTGTTTTTATTCTTGCCGATGATTGCTTCTTCAGCAATAATGTCGGCAATGCCTTCTTTGATTTTTTTCTTGACGAGTTCTTTGTGTCGCTGACGATCCGAGGCGGACCGGTCTCGTTTTTGTGTGCTGAAATCTCTAAAAATAGCCATAAAAAGGTAAGAGGTAAGAGGTAAAAGGTAAGAGGTAAGAGGTAAAATGGAAGAGGTACTTTTTACCTATTCCCTTTTACCTCTTACCTTAAATCAATCTTTCCAAAGGTTATTAGCGGCAAAGTTGAGTACGGCTTCGCAACTCTCTTCGTTGTAGCCGTTATTGATCAACTGTTGCGTCATCGCCTCATACTTTTTCTTCTGTTCCTTATCACGGGTTTTTGATTTCAGAATGATGCGGGTGATATCCTTCACGGAAGCCATTAGTTTTTTCTCAATCGCTTCTTTTAGAGGCTCATAACTATAGTAATGAAGTGTTCCTTTGCGTCTTAGGATATGCGTAATGTAACTCATCACATCTTGTCGGAAACCGTCGGAAGCACTTCCTGTGATACCAATTTGTTCTTCGATGGAGGCTAAGAATTTCACATCCGGTGCCATCTCACTTTTTCCATCATTGACTTTTCTTTTAAGAACATAAGCCTCTACATGATCCAGATAGTTTTGGAATAGGGTTTCGGCTTGTTCCTCGTAAGCATGGACAAAGGCTTTGGTAATATCCGCTTCTAGCATTTTAAGGTATTCTTTGTAAAGAATATCCTTCAGGATATGCATATAATGTTCCTTGGTGTCTTCTGGAAGCGGTTCTTCTTTCAGCTTATTTTGCAGCGCATCCAATACGGAGATTGGGTGAATAGTATTGGTCTCACTATCCGAAAGAGCATTATCCAGCGCTTTCATGATAAAACGAGTAGAAATACCGCTCATTCCTTCGTCAGGGTGCTCATCTTTTAGTTCCATCACATTGATGTGCTTGGTTTGTCCTCTTTCAGTCACCTCATCCCCATTGTATAACTTGAGTTTGGTAAGGAGGTCACATTTGGCTGTAGGCTTTAGACGAGTAAGGATGCCAAACATGGAAGCGATAGCCAAGGAATGTGGAGCGATATGAGCATTGAAATCAGAACGGTCGATGATTTTTTGATAGATCTTCTTTTCTTCTGAAAGCTCTAGTACATAAGGAACTTCAATCTTTACGATACGATCTAGAATGGCTTCGTTAGTGTGGTCAGCTTTGAACTTGTTCCACTCTGCCTCATTGGAGTGCGCAAGGATTACTCCATCAAAATAAATCATACCATGCTTGCCGGGGGCAGGAATACGCTTCTCCTGTGTGGCAGTAAGCATGACATGCAGGTATTCGATTTCGTTTTTGAATACTTCTATAAACTCTACCATTCCTCTATTGCCGGCATTGAAGGCACCGTTCAGAGTTAAGACACGAGGGTCATCTTCTGAGTAGCGGTCAAGCTTGGAGATGTCTTCTGATCCGATCAAAACAGAGGTATCCTGGTTGTTTGGGTCTACTGGAGGAACCATGCCAATACCTAGACGTTTCTTGGTGCTGAATCGCATCATAGCGACATTGAACTTGGTGAAGTCTCCTTCAAATTCTTCGTCTAGCTTGTATTGGCTTATGGGGTCTAATTCACCTTCTATTTCCACTCCTAGGACTTTCTCCATTTCAGGCCTTAATGCTTTAGGAATGGCACAAAGAGGGTTGATATGCATAGGAGAACCTTCCAGATAATAAATAGGGGAAGCTTCCTCCAGACCTTGTTTAAGTTTTTCGATGAGGGAAGATTTTCCTGCACCTACAGGTCCTACCAAAAAGAGTACTTGTCGGCTTTCTTCTCCTTTCATGGAAGCCGAGAAGAAGTAGCGTACTAGCTTTTGAAGTACTTGTTCAATACCAAAGAACTCATCTCTGAAGAAATTATAGCTTTTTACTTGGGTATTGGCACCAAAAACTCTTCGAAGCCGTATATCTGTTTCAGTATCTAATAGTTCAAAGCCTTTACCTGTAATGGCATTAAACATGCGCTTGTGTGCTAGACAAGAAAGGCTATGGTCTTTTTTTACAAGTTCCAAGAACTCCAGAAATGGGATTACTTTTTTCTCTTCGGCCTTGGTTTTGTTATAGTCGTCAATAAGTTTTTTGAATTCGGCTTTGCTCATAGTCACAAAATTATGGGTTGAATATTACCGGAAATATTAATGGGGAATCGTTTCAATTAGGATAAAAGCAAGAATAGGTTCTTTGCAGTTTACAATTGTTAACTCTATTAAATATAGGGGTTAATCTGCTTTTCATCCAATAATTCAGAAGAGAATTTAAGGTGTAGGATTGTGTATCAAGAGGATTTATTACACTTGATATAGTGGCGTCGTGAAGGTATTAGAAGTGATGTTTACAGTGTTATTGTTGGGTTTTGATTATCCAATGAGATTATTTTAATAATCATTAAATGTTTCCATCAAGGAAAGGTACATTGAAAATCGGCGAATAAAAGCACAAGAAAACAAGATAGGATTGAGAATGTAAAAAGAAAGGCCTGCAAAAGCGGCCTTTTATAGAAGATGTACTTCGGTTATAGCTTATCATTTTTGATTAAAATCAGTTTCTTAATCAAGAATTGAAAAATTAATAACTTTCTTTATTTTTTTTCTCGATCAGAAGATTCCCTTACCACTAACTCTAGCGGCATTACTTTGGTAGAGGCCGGGTAAGAGACATCGCTATCGGCGTTAATTTCTTCCAATAGAAGTTCTGCCGCCATCTTGCCCATTTCATACCCTGGTTGGGCAACAGATGATAAAGGTGGTTCCACAATAGTAGCCATTTGCCAGTTACTGAATCCCACGATAGCAATATCTTCAGGGATGCTCAGATGATGCTTTTTGGCAGCTTTTTGTGCGCCAATAGCAGCAATGTCATTAGAAGCAAATAAGCCATCAACTTGATGTCCTTTATCTAATAACATAGAAAGAACTTTTTCTCCTTCTTCTACTGTCCCTTCCGGACAAGGAATAATCAGGGATTCCTCTACGACCATATTATGATCTTCTAGAGCTTTTCGATAGCCATCCTCTCTACTTTTACTGAGTGAAAGGGTTTTGGGACCTGCCAGATGAGCAATATGTTTACACCCTTGCTCGATCAAGTGTTGGGTTGCTTTATAAGCTCCTCCAAAGTCATCTGTAATGACTTTGCTAACTTCTAGTTCACTAGTGGCACGATCAAAAAACACCAAAGGAATACCTTTACGTTGTATTTTTCGTAAGTGATCAAAGTCGGTGGTTGCCTTGGAGACAGACATCAACATTCCATCTACTCGGTTAGAGAGTAGGGCATTCGTGTCTTTCACTTCTATGTCAAAATCTTCATTCGAGATACAGATCATTACATTGTATCCTGCCTTGTAAGCGACATCTTGAATTCCACTAATAACATTGGCGAAAAAATGATGTACGATTTCAGGAACAATTACCCCGATAACAAAAGAACGCTTATGTCTAAGACTCAAGGCAAGGGAATTGGGTTGGAAATCGAGTTCCTTAGCCAGTTCCATTACTGCTTTCTTTGTTTTATCACTGATGTCAGGGTGGTTTTTCAAGGCTCTAGAAACCGTTGACTTTGATATCCCAAGCTGATCAGCAATGTCTTGCATCGTAAGTTGTCCCTTCTTCATAGTACACAATGGCTGTAGTCTAAAAATTAATTCTTAGGTAAATCTAATTAATTGTTTGAAGATTTAAAATTTTACTCAGATTCCTTTTAAAGTCGTATGACAGTGTAATAATAGAAATAAATAAACAGGGCACGAATGATGAATACTTCTATTGTTTTGTTTTTGATACTTACATGTCTACATGTGTTTGTTAAAATGTTGTTTGTACATTTTATATAGAGTTAATTGTACTTGTGTGGTAAAGTATGGTATAAACCCAATTCAGGTGAGTAAAATCATATTGTGAAGTGGAGTATATGGAACATCATCATTTGCATGAAGTGTAAATGTTACTAAATTCAATGAACATAATATTATCTAATATTAAGACTCAATCAGCGAGATGACTCTCATAAAGACTTCATTGATCAAGATGAGATAACGTTAATTTGATAACCCAATCCGATGATTCTTTATAAACTCATTATTAGGCCCCCCTCTTGAAAAGGGTAAGAGCGATTATGCTTATAGGGAAAAAGATTTAACTCAAAAAACAATCAGCATTCACACTATACTATTACTCAAAATATCAACCATATGAAAAAGGTTTGCAATACCTTATCACATTATCTCTTGGGGATAATGTTGATCTTGTTGTTGCCCAGTGCAATGTGGGCACAAGACAAAGTGGTTTCTGGTACAGTAACCGATGAAAATGGAGATCCACTTCCTGGGGTATCTGTATTGTTAAAGGGAACTAGCAAAGGAGTCGCAACAGATTTTGATGGTAATTATACATTGCCGTTGGAAACGGGACAAGAAACGCTGGTCGTCAGTTATGTAGGGTATCAGACACAAGAAGTTACCGTAGGTAACCAATCAACGATGAATATACAACTCGTACCGGACTCAGAGCAAATGGAAGAGGTGGTCGTAATTGGTTATGGTACGGCTAAGAAAGAAGACGTTACAGGTTCTGTGCAAGCAGTAACTGCTGCAGACTTTAACCAAGGAGCGATCAACTCTCCACAGGAACTACTGAATGGTAAGTTGCCTGGGGTGCAAATTACGACAGGTGGTGGTGCGCCAGGTGCTGGGGCAACAATCCGTATCCGTGGTGGATCCTCTTTGAATGCCAATAATGATCCTTTGATAGTCATTGATGGTGTACCATTGGATAACGATGGAGTGTCAGGTATGAGAAACCCATTGAATACCATTAACCCTAATGACATCGAGACATTTACCGTACTGAAAGATGCTTCTTCAACAGCCATCTACGGATCAAGAGCTTCCAATGGTGTTATCTTAATTACGACCAAAAAGGGATCAAGAGATCGTGTGTCGGTAGATTATAATGGTAACGTTTCAATTTATACCCCGATCAAGACCGTAGATGTATTAGATGCAACGCAATATCGCGCCTTGTTTACAGAGCAATTTCCAGACAATGTAAACCTTTTGGGAGATGCGGATACAGATTGGCAAGATGAGATTTTTGAAACAGCTGTAGGTACTGAACATAACGTATCCGTTTCAGGAACCATTGCAGATGGCGGCTTGCCTTACCGTGCTTCTGTGGGATATAACAATACAGATGGTATCCTGAAAACAGAGAACATGGAAAGGATTACTGTAGGTTTGAACTTAAACCCTACGTTTTTCGATGAGCATTTGAAAGTGAATGCTTCCGCTAAATATATGTATGTAGACAACCGGTTTGCGAGCACGGGAGCGATTGGTAATGCGATCTCTATGGATCCTACTCAACCCGTTAGAACGGCTAATGGAGAGTTTTACTATTGGCCAACAGAATTGGTTTTGGATGATGGAGAGACAGTTATATCACCTAATCCTATTGCTCCTGGGAACCCAGTATCAACCTTGGAAAGACGTAGAGACCAGTCACAGGTAGATCGCTTTATCGGTAACTTACAGGTAGATTATCGTTTACATTTTGCTCCGGATTTCAGAGTGAACTTGAACTTAGGTGGAGATTTTTCGGATGCAGAAGGAGATATTGTAGTGGCACCTAATGCGGTTCACGATCAAGGAGCGTTTATCAACGATGGTTTCTTTAGTAATTACTCTCAAAATAAATCTAACGAGTTATTGGAAACTTATCTGGCCTATGAAAGGGATTTTGGGGAAAGTCGCTTGAATGCCTTGCTTGGGTATTCTTGGCAACACTTCAGAAGGGATAGTAAAAACAATCAAATGTTCGGAAATGGTACTGGAGTATTGAATACCATTGATAAAACAGAGAACTACTTAGTGTCTTTTTACGGACGTTTTAACTACTCTTTGTATGATAAGTATGTGATGACATTTACCCTAAGAAATGATGGATCTTCCCGTTTTTCAGAGGATAATCGTTGGGGATGGTTCCCAGCATTGGCATTGGCTTGGAACATGGAAAAAGAGGATTGGTTTGGAGATGCAGATTGGCTAACTCAGTTGAAGCTAAGAGCAGGGTATGGTATTACAGGACAACAGGATATACCGGGAAATGACTATCCTTATATTGGAACCTATCAAGCTTCTTTGGGAACTGCTCAATATGTTTATTATGGACCAGCCGGACCTATTTATACGACCACTTTCCGAGCGAATAAATTTAATGAGGATCTGAAGTGGGAGGAAACAACAACATTTAACGTTGGTATAGACTATGGTTTCTTTGATGACCGTATTACAGGTTTGATTGATTGGTACTATAGAAGAACGGATGACCTATTGAGTCAGGTGCCGGTGTCAGCAGGTTCTAATTTGGGTAATGAGTTGATTACGAATGTGGGAACCATGGTAAACCAAGGTATTGAATTTGCGATTGATGTAAGTATTCTGAGATCTCAGGATTGGCGTTGGAGTGTAGGGTATAACATTACTTACAACAAGAATGAGATTACTAAGCTTTCTGGTGGGGGAGACGACTTTGTAGGAGTGCCAACAGGAGGTATCAGTAGTGGTACAGGTAACCTGATACAAATTCATACGGTAGGACATCCGGCACGTTCATTTTATGTGTATGAGCAGGTGTATGATCAGGATGGTCGACCAATTGAGGGATTATATGTAGATAGAAATGAGGATGGAGTAATCAATGAGTTTGATAAGTACCATTACAAAGACCCAGCTCCAAATATGTTGATGGGGTTAAATTCTAATCTCGGTTATAGAAATTGGGACTTTAGTGTGGCCGCTCGTATAAACTTGAATAACTATGTTTATAACGATATCAATGCGGGACGTTCCTTCTATCAGCGCTTGCAAACGTCGGGAGCATTTGCAAATAATGTGACAGAAGAAATCTTTGATACACAATTTAATAACCCACAATACTTCTCTGATCACTATGTAGAGAACGCTGGATTCTTCCGATTGGATAATGTGACCTTGGGATACAACTTTAATCGCTTGTTTGATACACGTTTGAACGCCCGCTTATATGGTACTATCAATAATATGTTTGTCATCACGAACTATGATGGGATCGATCCAGAAATCTTCAGTGGTATAGATAATAATTTCTATCCACGTCCAAGGACCTATACTATGGGAGTTAATGTCTCATTCTAACCTAATGTATCAATCATGAAAATTATAGATATCAGAAAACTATTAATGATAGTGGGGGTACTGTCGGCTTTTCTACTCCCTTCTTGTCTTAATGATCTGGATATACGACCGATAGATCCAGATATACAAATAGCCGAAGATGTATTGACTTCTGAAGAAGCTTTTCAGGGAGCATTGTCTAAAGTGTATGCGGGTTTTGCTTTGTCTGGGCAACAGGGGCCTGCAGGACAAGGAGACCTGGATGGGTTTGACGAAGGACATAGTCAGTACTGGAGAGGGTATTTTGTATGTCAGCAGTTGCCTACGGATGAAACCATCAATGGATGGGCGGATGGTAATTTGCCAAGTATGAGTCAATTAAATTGGGATGCTTCCAATGAGTTTATTCGTTCCTTTTACTATAGAGTGATCTATCAAGTTTCTTCAGCTAACGAGTTTATTCGTCAGGTGAATGATTTGGGAAGAGATGAATTTACCCGTTTACCACAATATGTAGCGGAGGCACGTTTTCTTAGAGCATTGGCTTATTGGCATGCGTTGGACTTGTTTGGTAATGGCGTTCCCTTTATTACAGAGGGGAGTAGTGTAGGCTCTACAAACCCTCCTGCAGCGGGAGATAGTCCTCAAGGACCTGAGTTGTTCAACTATATCGAGTCGGAACTATTGGCCATTATAGGTGAAGGGGATGAGACAGAGCAGGTTTTATTAGAACCAGGAGCTGGATTAGTAGGACAGGCTGATAAAGGAGCTGCGTGGATGCTTTTGGCAAAGCTTTACCTTAACCATAATACGTACTTGGGAACAGAGAGTAATACGTATTATGAGCAAGCGAGAGTTTATTTGAACCAATTGTTTGAGGCAGGTTACTCCCTTCAAATGGAAGATGGATCGGGACTAAATGCTTATGAGTTGTTGTTTTCTGCGGAGAATTTCCAATATGATAATGAGATCATTTTCTCTTTTAACTATGATGGAGATAGCGCACAAACGTTTGGAGGAACAACTTATATTATCAATGCTTCTATTGGAGGAGCTATGATAGCTTCAGATTATGGTACTTCTGCCAACTGGGGAGGTAATCGTACGACGAGTGCCTTTGTAAATAAGTTTCCGGAAACAGGAGATAGTCGGGCGTTATTCTTTACGGAGGGGCAGTCTTTGGAAATTTTACAGCAAGAGCAGTTTACACAAGGGTATGCTGTTACGAAATTCAAGAACCTGAATGCTGATGGTACGCCGGGTATAGGTGCCAATCAAGGGCAGTCTAGTGTCAATGTGCCAGTATTTCGATTGGCAGACGCTTACTTGATGGCTGCGGAGATAGATCTTCGTTTGGATGGAGCAGTGTCTGCACAAAACTTGGCTTTTGTCAATGAAATTCAGGATAGGGCAGGGGTGCCTCCATTGGCCGTAGGAGATGTGACGTTTGATTTTATTATTGATGAGCGTGCCAGAGAGTTGTATTGGGAGTGTCACCGTAGAACGGATCTTATCCGTTTTGGCCTATTCACAGGCGGAGATTATATCTGGCCGTTTAAGGGAGGGTCTCCTGAAGGTGGAAGTGTTCCTCGTTTCTATGATCTGATGCCTATTCCTCAGACTGATGTGAACCTGAATGGGAATCTGGAACAAAACCCAGGGTATTAGTCATGAACACACTCTTGAATTCATCTATTTACTATTGAACTTTAATGTTATGCATTATATAAATAAATATTTGGGAGTCCTCTTGCTTTTTGCAGCAGGAATAGTAGCCTGTGAAGAGAATGACCGAGAACCAAAAATTTCCAATGAATCTGTGCCGCCAGCATTGATTACAGAGTTGGAGGGGACAGAGGTAGTGTTGGACGCTGTCGCGGCCACTGATGTATGGGACACCATTCGTTGGGAAGCCGCTGACTATGGAGCGACACTTGCTACGAATTATACGCTGGAGTTATCAAATGATAATTTTGAAACAGCAGCTCCAATTGTATCGACGGGCCTTACAGAGGTAGCTGTCACCAATGAAGAACTGAATAATGCAGGAAACTTGTTAGGAATGGAGGCTGAGGTTCCCGTTCCTGTGAGTTTTCGAATTATAGCTGATCCTGGGGCTGGCTTGGTACCGGATACTTCCGAAGTACAAAACTTTACCTTGACCACTTATCCGGCCAACTTATCGTTTCCAACACTTTGGGTGCCTGGTGCACATAATGGCTGGGCACATAATGATGACGATGTGATCAAGTCCTTGGATAGTGATGGGATTTTTGAAGGCTACTTGTGGTTAGAGAGTGAATTTAAGATCACGGATGAAGCTGGATGGGGCGGTACCAATTATGGTGATGGCGGTGCAGTAGGTACATTAAGTACTGATGGAGGTGCGGGTAACTTGATGGTAGCAGAAACAGGTTATTATCGACTGATCGCTACGCCATCTTTATTAACTTACTCTGTTACAAAAACAGAATGGGGAGTTATCGGTAGTGCGACACCTAATGGATGGGATGGTCCTGATATAGATATGGAATATGATCAGGCTACAGGCTTATGGACTGTAACTGCAGATCTTGTAGAAGGTGAAATCAAGTTCAGAGCCAATGATGACTGGGCGATCAACTATGGAGATGAGGGTGGAAATGGCACATTGGAGCTAGATAATCCTAATAATATCGTCATAGATCAAGCCGGGAATTATACAATCATTCTCAATTTGAATGATACACCAATTTACCGTTACTCCCTGCAGTTAAATGAATAGGGTACTGACGGAATGATTTACAGAGTATAATTGTTACACTGAGCCGCTGGATTTATTAAAATCCGGCGGTTTTTTATTTTATGAAGTCTCAAATCGATAGAAGTATGATAGAAACCTACTTATAGTATATAGAATTACAATTGGAGTGATTAGTAAAGTCATTTTCCTTGTGTAACTTGCGACCTTTAATAAGATAGATAAAACAAAAAATATAAATACTGTGAAGGAGAAGGAGTTTGATATGACTGCCAAGACCTTTTTTGGCTTAGAAGATTTAGTGATAGAAGAGCTAAAGGAGATTGGTGCTAAAGATATTCAAAAAGGAAATAGGGTAGTGACGTTTAAGGGTGATAAAACGGTATTGTACCGTTCTAACCTATGGTTGCGTACGGCCTTGAAAGTATTGGTTCCTGTAGCTCGCTTCAATGCCCCTGACGAGGAAATGCTTTATAAACACGTAAAGAAGTTTAATTGGGGTAGTGTGATGTCGGTAGATCAAACGATTTCTGTAGACAGTACCGTGCTTTCCGATACGTTTACCCACTCCAAGTATATTGCCCTTAAAGTAAAAGATGCGATTGCGGATTATTTTAGAGCAAGAACAGGAGAGCGTCCATCAGTAGATATAGAAGATCCAGATATCCGTGTACACATTCACGTGGCAGGGACACAATGTATTCTTTCTTTGGATGCTTCAGGAGAACCATTGAATAGAAGGGGATATAGAAAAGAACAAAGGGAGGCCCCTTTGAATGAGACTTTGGCGGCAGCACTGGTTAAACTATCAGGCTGGACAGGTGAAGGTAACTTGGTAGACCCTATGTGTGGTTCGGGGACTATTCCTATTGAAGCAGCCATGATTGCATTAAATATGGCTCCCGGTCTAAAACGAAAGTTTGCCTTCCAAAACTGGAAAGACTATGATCCAATGATTTGGAAAAGGCTATTGGGAGAAGCCTTGATGAAACGTAAGCGCTTTGATCATATGATCTATGCTTCTGATATTTCGGATGAAGCGATTGAGATAGCCATTAATAATATGACACGAGCAGGTATAGAAGATTATGTTCGTGTAAGTAGAGGAAACTTTATTGACAAGGCAAAGCCGGCAGGAGAGAATGGTGTAATGATCGTCAACCCTCCTTACGGAGAACGTATTGGCGATCGAGTAGAGGCATTGTATGAAGCGATGGGCAACAAGTTTAAGCAAGGCTATGAGGGCTTTAAGGTATGGATGATTACATCCAACAAAGAAGCCCTGAAGAAGGTAGGCTTAAGGCCAAGCAAGCGAATGACAGTTCACAATGGAGGTTTAGAGTGTAAGTACGTTTGCTACGATATGTATAAAGGAAGCAAGCGATAGTTGCTAATGAAAAATTAAGAATGAAGAATGAGGAATTGTCAATATTTAATTAAAAATTGACCATTAATAATTTTTCATTCTTCATTCTTAATTAAAATACCATGCATCCTAAACATCATATGGAGTACTGCCCCAAATGTGCAGCAAAACAATTTGACTTTAAGGAGTTTGGAGCTTTTGAGTGTGGTAGCTGTGGTTTTCAGCTATTCATTAATGCATCTGCGGCTGTAGCTGTTTTTATTATGGATCAGCAAGGGAGGTTACTGCTTACCCGAAGAAAATTTGACCCTATGGCAGGAACTTTGGATTTGCCGGGAGGGTTTGTCGATCCCATGGAAAAAGGAGAAGATGCTTGTCGTAGAGAGATCCAGGAAGAATTGAACCTTTCTTTGGATGAGCTGTCTTACATCGGTTCATTTCCTAATGAGTATGTCTATAAGGGTATGTCTTATTATACATTGGACTTGGCGTATACTGCTGTAGTCAATGATTTTACTCCTCTAAAAGTAGCCGACGATGTTGCTGAAGCCTTATTTTTATATCCAGAAGAGATCAAGCTGGAGGAAATAGGGTTGGGTTCTATTAAGGTGATGTTGCAAGAGTTTATGATACAAAATAAAAGGCCTTAGCAATACGCTAAGGCCTTTTATTTAAAAGATTACTTCGTTGCGTTGTAACGCTCGATGCTTTCTTTGTATTGCTTGATCGCTTCGTTCTCGTCAGCCCATCCTTCAATGTTTACCATTTTACCTTTTTCAAGGTCTTTGTATACTCTGAAGAAGTGCTCGATCTCTGCTTTCGTTTGCTCGTTGATCTCTGAAAGTTTTGTATACTGACCCCAGAATGGATCGTCTACTGGTACACAAAGAACTTTTGAATCAGGACCTTTCTCGTCTGACATATTCAACACACCTACAGGTCTTACCTCTACAACAACACCTGGGAACGTAGGCTCAGTGAATAGTACCAACACATCTAGAGGATCTCCGTCCTCTGCCAAAGTATTGTCTACAAAACCATAGTCCGCAGGGTACTTCATTGAAGTGTAAACCATACGGTCAAATCTCATCATTTTCAAGTCTTTGTCGTACTCGTATTTGTTACGACTCCCTCTTGGGATTTCAATTAGTGCGTCGAATGTAATTTTTTCCATATTCTTTTTTCTTAAAAGAAACTTTATCACGTTTCAAAAACAGGTGCCGAATTTATGAAATAAATGTGATTTTTAGCATGTATTTTCCAATTAATTGTACACACTTCGCTTTTTAACTGAATTTAATCGACTTGATCGGCTTGATTCCTCCTACAATAGCTGTTGGAATTAATAGAGAGGCAGAGATACACCCAAATAGTAAAGCGTTGAGCCAAAAGATGGTGGACCATTTCATAATGACAGGTACATGGTCGATATAATAGGTCTCAGGATCAAGAGGAACTAGCTCAAAGTGAGTTTGCAGGATACAGAAGAGTATTCCCACGATATTACCCCAGAAAAGTCCTTTCAGTGTCATACGCATCCCGTTAAAGATAAACACTTTTTGAATCTGCCAGTTTTTAGCCCCCATTGCCTTTAAACTACCAATCAATCGAACCCTCTCCATGATGAGAATTAGCAGAATAGAGGCGATGTTGAAGATAACCACAAATAGAATGATAATGATTAAAACGAATACGTTTTGTCTCATCATCTCAAACCAATTGAAGAAATGGGCATAGTTGTAGGTGATTTTTCCCATTAATAAGTTGAGGTCTACTTCATCTCTGAGCATGCTGGCATATTCGTCTAGGTACTCAAAGTCATCCACAAATATTTCCAGTCCTCCGACCATATCATCTTCCCAGTTATTGATTTGTTGTATGGTACGGATATCAGCAATGGCTAATAAATCATCAAATTCTTCTAATCCAGTATTGTAAATGCCGGAAATGGTCAATCTACGTGCTCTTGGAGGCTCTTGAATAAAGTAGAGAATGATTTTATCATTGACTTTGAGTTGCATCTTGCGAGCCATACGTTGGCTGATAAGTACTTCTCTTCCTACTTTTTCCTCATAGATATTAGGTAGACGTCCTGCAACCAGCGCATTATGGAGCCTTAAGGTATCATACTCTGCCCCGATGCCTTTGATTAAAACACCCGAAACCTCTGAGTCGGTTTTTAGTAGCCCCCACTTATGGGCATAACGCTGGATTTGTTTGATGCCAACGATGGTGTCTGCATCCTGATAGATATGTAAATCCTTGACAGAAACAGGCATTTCCTCCCTGGAGTTCGTAATCGAAAAGCGCTCTAGCTGAAGGTGGGCAGCATGCGTCATGATTTTCTCTTCGATCGCATTCCTGAACCCATAATAGATGGAGAAAGCAATGATCAAAGAGCATATACCAAGCCCTACACTACTAATCGCAATTTTGGCGATGGTAGCGGAAAAGGCTCCTTTCTGATTATTACGAATTCTTCTCGATATAAATAGTGAAAAGTCTATGGCTTTAGTGATATAAGGTGAAAAAGATAGTTTATCGCTTAATTAAGTTGGAAGAAGTAGTTATTATACTGCTAACTGGCTTTGTTGAATCGTTGAATTTCACCTTCGGTGAGTTGAATTGAGCTTCGCTCGTTGATTCGAGTTGATATGTTTTTTTGAGTGTTAGTATATATTTCAATTAACAGTTCAACTCGAATCAACGAGTGAAGCTCAATTCAACGAATCAACGATTCAACAGAGCTAGTCAGTAGTATGATGGTCGCTTCCTCAAGCTTAATGAAGCGATAGGTAACAAACCTACTAAAAGCAAATTAATAATACTTTCCGTCCAATAGGTAATTTTTAACATAATCTTCAACGCCTTCTTCTAGCGTATGGAATGGACGGGAATATCCTATACCTTTCAGTTTATCCATATTGGCCTCTGTAAAGTACTGATACTTGTCTCGAATGTCCTCCGGTGTATCTACAAAAGAGATATTCTCCTCTACATTCATGGCCTTGAAAGTATTAGTTGTTAAGTCCAGGAAGGTTCTGCCTTTTCCTGTTCCCAAGTTATACAGCCCACTGTTTTTGCGGTGGTGCATTAGGAACATCATGACTTCTACAACGTCCTTTACGTAAACAAAGTCACGCGTTTGCTCTCCATCCTTGAATTCAGGGTTGTGTGAACGGAAGAGTTTCATTCCGTTGGTGTCGGAGATTTGGCGGAACGCGTGTAGAATCACAGAGGCCATACGTCCTTTGTGATACTCATTAGGGCCGTACACATTAAAGAATTTTAGACCTGCCCAGAAAAAAGGTTTTTCTTCTTGCTGCATAGCCCATTTGTCAAAATCATTTTTGGAAACACCATAAGGATTTAGGGGTTCCAGGTCATAAATGATTTCTTCAGAATCCTCGTAACCGTGTTCTCCTAGTCCATAAGTAGCTGCCGAAGAAGCGTAAACCAATGGGATTTGATAGTCACAACAAGCTTTCCACATCTTTTTGGTATACTCCAGGTTAAGATGATTCAATAGCTCTACATCAAACTCTGCCGTATTGGTGCGGGCCCCCATATGGAAGATAAACTCTACTTCCTCATGGTTTTGCTCCAGCCAGTTAAAGAACTCTTCTCTCTCTACTTTTTCCTGAATATTTTTACCTTCCAGGTTCTTGTTTTTTTCTGGAAAAGAAAAATCGTCTACAGCGATGATATAATTAAAATTATCCTGATTCAGACGAGATATCATACAGCTGCCTATAAATCCGGCAGCACCGGTTACAACGATCATAATGTAATTTGTGGTTGATGTAGGTGTTTTTTGTAAGAAATGAGATAGGCCTGATTGGTTTTGAATATCTATTCGGCATACTACCAACTCGCTTTGTTGAACCGTTGAATCGTTGAATTGAGCTTCGCTCGTTGATTCGAGTTGAACTGTTTATTGAGTTCAATCAACAGTTCAACTCGAATCAACTCATCGGAGATGAAATTCAACGAGCGAAGCTCAATTCAACGATTCAACAAAGTAGGTTAGTAGCTCGACGGTTATTTATTCGACCTTAGAAAACCTATCTCTAAGCGAAGTGCTTATTTACCATGGATCTCTTTTAAAGACTCGTGGTTAGCCTTGATGATTCTATCCAAGTCGTTGTCGATCAGTGCAGTTGATAGGAATAGACTTTCAAACTGTGATGGACCTAAATAAATACCTCTGTCCAACATTGCATGGAAGTATTTTCTAAACAGCTCCAGGTTAGAGGTTTTTGCATCCTCGAAATTATGAACTTCTTTATCTGTAAAGAAAAGCGTATTCATAGACCCTACACTATTGATGGTGTAATTTAAGCCTAGATCTTTTAGCGATTTCTCATATCCTTCTCTAAGGTAAGCTCCCTTTTCATCCAAAGAGGTATATACCTCAGGATTCTCATTTAGTAGGGATAGCATTGTCAATCCGGCAGCCATAGAGATAGGGTTCCCAGAAAGTGTTCCTGCTTGGTATACAGGTCCTGCAGGAGATACATAGTCCATGATTTCTTTCTTACCCCCATAAGCACCTACTGGCATACCTCCACCAATAATCTTACCCAATGTGGTCATGTCAGGAGTCACACCGAAACGTTCTTGAGCACCTCCCGGAGCAAGACGGAATCCGGTCATTACCTCATCAAAAATCAATACAATACCATGCTCATCACATAGTTCTCTCAGCCCTTCTAAGTAACCTTCCTTAGGGAGCACACATCCCATATTCCCCGCAACAGGCTCGATAATAATGGCAGCAACCTCATCCTTGTTATTTTCTACTACCTTACGCATAGCTTCAAGGTCATTGAAAGGCGCTAGTAGAGTATCTTTGGCTGTACCTTTCGTTACTCCGGGGCTATCTGGTGTACCCATAGTGACTGCACCACTACCTGCTGCAATTAGAAAAGAGTCTCCGTGTCCGTGGTAACACCCTTCAATCTTGATAAACTTGTCTCTTCCAGTGTATCCTCTGGCAACACGAATTGCTGACATTGTCGCTTCTGTACCGGAGTTCACCATTCTAACTTTTTCAATGGAAGGAACCATGCTTACGATCAATTCTGCGATCGTAATCTCACGTTGCGTAGGTGCACCAAATGAAAGGGAATTCTGAACGGCATTTAGGACTGCTTGCTCAATTTTAGGATGCTTGTGTCCTAAGATCATTGGTCCCCATGAGTTGATAAGCTCTATATATTGATTATCGTCTTCGTCGTAAACATAAGCCCCTTCTGCTCTTTTAATGAATAGAGGAGTACCTCCAACGGATTTAAATGCCCTTACTGGGGAATTTACTCCACCGGGAATAAATGCTTGTGCTTGTTCGAATAATGCGCGGCTATTGTCTGTTTTCAATGTATCTTTAGTTTAAATGAGTAAATCGATTCAAAAAGGAGTGAATTACCTATCACTACAAAATTACAAATTCTCATTTATTAAACACTATTCCCTTTTCATTCGTTGTCATCATAGGGCTTAAGTGTATTATTTAGCTGTTCTGAATAAGTTCTATTGGAGAGATGAGAGAAGATGCTATTTATTATTGGAAAAGTACAAATTACCTAACTAAGGCGCAAATAAAAAAGAAACCCCTAAATATTAGAGGTCCCTTTCCACTTTAATAAACTAAACTAACAAACAAACTTCAATTGAATATAACATAATTATTTATAAAAAGTTTGTTTTCTGTGAAAAATATGAGAAAAAAAATCGTAGATGCTTATGTGAGGCATATTTTATCGAAGGGCGCTCCTCCAGTGTCTATTTTCCATTTTATGTATGAAATGGGAGAGTCAGAAGCTGAATTTTACACACATTTTGCTTCTTTTCATGCTGTAGAAAGTTCTATTTGGGAAGAGTTTATTCAAGATACTCTTGGAAAAGTTAAAAATGAAGAGGTGTATGCTGACTATATGGTAAGAGAAAAGGTCCTCTCCTTTTACTATACTTTGTTGGAAGAGCTGAAACAACAACGGAGTTTTGTGGTTTATTCTTTTAGAAAGCGACCACGAAATGGTAAATGGTCATCGGCATCTTGTATGAAGTCCTTTAAGGAGCACTTTCAGGAGTTTATAAAGGAGGTGTTGTTTGAGGGAGAGCAATCGGGAGAACTGGCTGAGCGCCCCTTTATTCAGGACCGTTACAAAGATCTCTTCTGGTTGCAGTTATTATTCATATTGGATTATTGGACAAAAGATCATTCGGAACAGTTCGAGAGTACGGATACCCTGGTGGAGAAAGCAGTCAACTTAGCATTTGATCTAATGGGGACAAATATTCTGGATGCTTCTGTAGACTTTGTCAAGTTTATGATACAGCACCGTCCTTAAACCATTAAATAGAAACCCGATGTCAGAAAAGCAACCCTCCCAGAATAGTATACCTGCCTCTAAAGTGCAAAGGGCTAGCCGTTTTATGCAAACAGGTGTCAAGGTAGGATCAAATTATGTAAAGCATTATGCCAAAAAATTGGTAGATCCCAAGGTAACCAAAGAGGATTTGCATCAGGAAAATGCCAAAGACATTTATGGCGCTTTGAGTGAGCTAAAAGGGAGTGCTCTTAAGGTAGCTCAAATGATGAGTATGGATCGGAATATGCTTCCTACAGCATATTCTGAGAAGTTTCAGATGGCACAGTATTCAGCTCCTCCGCTCTCATACCCTTTGGTGGTGAGAACCTTCCGTAAATCAATTGGGAAGTCTCCTGATGAGTTGTTTGATACCTTTAGCAAGGAGGCAATTAATGCAGCTTCTATTGGTCAGGTACATCAAGCATCTTTAGGAGATAAAAAGCTGGCGGTAAAAGTGCAATACCCTGGTGTGGCGAATAGTGTCAGTGCAGACCTCAAGCTGGTAAAGCCATTTGCAGTAAGAATTATAGGACTTAATGAGAAAGAAGTTGATTTGTATATGGAAGAAGTAGAGGAAATGCTTCTTTCGGAAACAGATTATCACCTAGAACTAGAACGTTCACTGAAATTGACCGCAGCTTGCCAAGATATCCCTAATGTACGATTCCCTAACTATTACAAGGAATATTCTTCTGATCGAGTTTTGACAATGGATTGGTTAGAAGGGTTGCATTTGGATAAGTTCCTAAAAACTAATCCATCACAAGAAATCAGAAATCAGATTGGGCAGGCATTATGGGATTTTTATGATTATCAGGTACATACCTTATTGGAAGTGCATGCCGATCCACATCCGGGTAATTTCCTGATCGGAGAAGATGGTATATTGGGGATTATAGATTTTGGTTGTGTAAAGACATTACCAAGAACATTTTATGATCAATATTTTGCCTTGATGTATCCATCTCAAAATGGAGGGCCTTCTATACAAGAGCTATTTTATGCACTTAAATTTATTCATCCAGAAGACTCTGCAGAGGATAAAGTAATATTGGAAGAGACCTTCAGTCAGTTGATTGAGTTATTAAGTAGACCGTTTCGAAATGATATGTTCGATTTTGGAGATGATCGTTACTTTGAAGAGGTGTATGCCTTCGGGGAGCAGTCGTCTAAGATAAAACCTTTACGTGAAGCTAAACGTCCAAGAGGAGCTAAGGATGGCCTATATCTGAATAGGACATACTTTGGACTTTATTCTATCCTCAATCAATTAGGAGCGAATATCAGAACGGACTCTAAAATTAAAAAATAAGGGTGTCCATCATGGACATCCTTATTTTCTATGTTTATCTCATATTTCGACGCTTAATCAGATAAGGCAATAATACCTGATCTACATCTTTACGACAGTCAGCTTCTATGAAATCAATTTTGTATTGTCCACAACGGAGCTTAATCTGATGATATCGTTCTAAAATTTGCTTACGATAATAATCTCTGATTTGTGCAGGTTGTACTTTTTCTTCTACACCGGTTTCTACATCGACAAAAATCGTAGGCTTTTCAGGGAAATCGAACGCCATCTCCGTAAGACTATCGGTGACGTGGAATAATAAGACCTCGTGGTTGTTGTGCTTCAAATGTTGTAGCGCTGCAAACGTTTCCTCCAAATTATCATCTGAATCCATCATGTCACTGAATATTACGACTAGGGAACGTTTGTGGATACGCTCGGCTACATGATGAATAACTTCAGCCACATTGGTTCTTTTCTTTTCGTTTTTAGGGGCATCCTGCAAGCGTTGCATTTGCAAGAAAAGATTGTGAATGTGTTTAGGGGTAGACTTGACGGGAGTCATTAGGTCTATTTCTTCATGAAAAGTACATAGTCCCACCGCATCTCTTTGCTTTTGCAGCATATAGGCAATGGCTGCACCGGCCACAAGACTAAAGTTTAATTTTCCTGCATCCTGAAGGGGGTAATACATAGAGGAGGAGACATCGGTCACAATCATGGCTCTGAGATTGGTTTCCTCTTCATATCGCTTGGTGTATAGCCTGTCGGTGCGAGCAAATACTTTCCAATCGATATGTCGGGTACTATCACCGGGGTTGTAGAGGTTGTGCTCTGCAAATTCTACTGAAAATCCATGATAGGGTGATTTATGAAGACCGGTAATAAAGCCCTCTACAAGTTGCTTGGCAAGCATTTCAAGATTGCCGTATTCCTTGATCTTATTGAAATCCATAGTTAGGGTTGGGGGGATTAGGTGTTGGGTGTTAGGGATTAGCGGCTAATTCTTAGTCGCTAATCCCTAGTATCTTACTTATAAAGTTTAAGGAAGGCATCTTTGTAGCCGAGATCTTTTACGGCGTCTAGCATAATACCGGCCTCTTCTTTAGTGTAGGCACCAAAATAAACACGATAGCATTCCATGCCTTTGTGTACCCCTTTGTGGATGTAAATGTCTTCCATATCTTTTGACATTGCATCTGTAGCGGATTTTAGTGCTCTACGGATATTGTAGTGCATGGCAAGTTGTATACCATAGCTGTTGGCAGGCGTAGTGGGCTTTCCTTGTACGTTATAATATTTTCCTCTCTTTTTGAATAGGGAGTAGTCTGCCGTAGGCTCCATGAATAGCGTTTGCTTTACCTCTTTCTCAGGAGCACGGGTCACCGTATTATGAATACTTTCAACAGTAGGCTCTGGAGTGGTGGTTTCTTTTACAGGAGAAGCCACTGCTACAACATCCTGTACAGCTTCTTTATGACCTACACCTAATCCACGACCTCCTACAGTTTGTAGGGCAGGGAGTCCGGCTGGAGTGTTAGGATCAAGCGCAGGGGTTTCAGCAGTGTTGGATGCCAAGGCTTCATCTTTTTCAGGAGTCGTTGCTACCGTTTCAGGAGCGCTGATCGTTTGTACAAATACCCACATCTGACTGTTGAAGTCCAAGTTAATCTGGCTCGCTACCTTTTGAGATACCTTAAGGGAAGGAGTTTTGAATTTTACCGTAGCAAAAGCAATTGCATTGGATTGTTCTTTTGACTTGATCAATACCTCAGCACCAGCAGGTAGGGTAGGGTGACCACAAATATTCATGTCCTTGTATTTTAAGTCACCTTCTTCCTCAAATTCGTTAAGCTCTCTTCGGTTGAAAACTGTGGCTTTCATCAATACATCATCAGTACCTACATTAGCTGCCGGAACTGCAGCTACAGTACTTTCCATACTTTGAGCAGTTTGTTGTACTGCTTCCTTTTGCTCTAATGCTCCTAGCTCACCTCCTGCAAGTAGTGTTCCTTGGTTTTGAGGAGGTGTCTCAGTCACATTTGTTTTAAGAGCCTCTACTTTAATGTTAATTCTACCTTCTCTAATTTCTGCAATCTGCTTGAAAGCAGCTTTTGTCAAGTCAATAATAGCCGTTGAGTTAGGGTTCAGGGCATCATTGGATTTGACGATGACTGATTTCCCATTATCAATATTAGTAACCTTCAACAGGGTGTTTGAATCAAACATGGAACGCTGTACTGCACAGGTCATTAGGTTATTATCAAAAACATCACCATTAAGGGTCTCTCTTCCGTTGTATCGGTCGGCATAATAGGTGGCTGTGCCAAGCTCTACTTTTCCTACAAAAGATTTTTGGGCATACATTGAGGTACTGCCTAGCATAACGACTAAAAGTGTTAGGGCAGTGCGGATCCAAGGGTATTGTACAATATTAATCATCTCTTTATCTGTTAGTGATGCTTTCAATCGTTTGTTTTGATTATTCTCTGAATACAAAGGTATGTCTTATTGTTAAAATATACGTAATAATTGTAAATCGGGATACATAGGTTAATAATCAAAGGCTTCATAAGCCTTGATATGTGCACCTATTTTATTTTGATTGAAGAATTTCTGTAAAGGAACAGCTTCTTTTGGCTGTAAGTAAGCACCTATAAATAAGCGGTAAATCTTTTGTTGATTAACCCAGCTTACCTGTATGATAAGATCGCGGAACATCATTTTGTGATATTCTACGGCTTTTTCTAATGTATATTCTTTATTGGTAGAGGCACTTACCTGTACTCCATATCCTTTAGGTGAAATAGGTATACCTTCCAGTGTATAGAATCCTTCTGTGGAAAATTGCATAAGATATTCATCTTTAAACTCAGGTGTGGATTGTTGAGAAACAAAAGGAACTGCATTTTTAATGCCATTACCGTTATCCATGACCTGTACGCTTATATCAGAATAGGTTTTGCCTAGCATATTCAATTGATAGGCGGCCATATAGGTTAGTTCCAATAGGTTGGCGGGGTTTTGGGTACGGTCATTAATCTTAACCGTGATTTCTTTGCCATTGTCATTGTTATGGACCTTAAGCTTAGTACCAAAAGGCAGGGTGGCATGGGCTGCGGTGAGTTCATTGCGATCATATTTTTCTCCACTGGCGGTGATGCTTCCATCGGGGATAGCCGTGAAGGTAGCTCTACCTGTGGTTGTTTGGGCCATCACTGGAGATACCCTCAAAACAAGAGTGTACACCAATAGAAAACTAAGTAATAGAAAAGACCGTTCGTTTGTCATCATTACGAAAGATATAGTGGTTTTGATTGAGCAAATGTTTCTGGGAGGAAGTTTTTAGACCCCGCCTACTACTCAAAGCTACTAATTTTTCCTGAAATCTTGATAATCTTATATCCTCAACAATAAAGGACAATGGCAAAAGATCATATGGTGTATAGGGGCGAAAGGGGTGGGATAGTATTAAACAAAGGTTAATGTGTGTTGAAATGGGGAAAAGTTCCTTTAATGCTAAAAAAAAAAAAGAATAGTTTTTTCGGATGAAAAATTTGTATATTTTAGCCATCGTACGGATTCATTCCGTTAGGGTGACGACCCGAGGCTTTCTTTTCGATCCTGTGTTGGAAGGGAAGTTTAAGATTGTTTTTTTATCCCTGTTGAATTAACCATTTAAGGACTGTGGAAGAGAATAAAGAAAGAGAGGAAATCTACTCAAAGCGCGTACGCGCAGGAAAAAGAACGTACTTTTTTGATGTAAAGGCGACACGTTCCAATGACTATTACTTGACAATCACTGAAAGTAAGAAACGTTATAGGGACGAAGGGCACTTCTACGAGAAGCACAAAATTTTCTTGTATAAAGAAGATTTCAACAAATTCGTGGATGCGCTGAATGAGTGTGTTGATCATGTGAAGGAGGAATTGATGCCTGACTATGATTTTGCAAGACTTGACAGCGATAACATTGACGACGAATTGAGCTGGGATTAATTCTTTGTCAAGAGCATGAAAAACCCTTATCTGTGAATTATCAGGTAAGGGTTTTTTTGCTACTGTAGTGTTCCATGTAACTATAGACTTTCAGCCTAACCCTGTCGGAATATTACAGTTTAGAGATACCATGTAATGTCTATCATTTACAAGCTCTAAACATAAGTAATGTAACAATATCAACCTTAACTACTAGATAATGGATAAACGAATCAATTTCCTGCTTAATTTCACGACTATTCTTGCAATGGGTGTACTGGTTTTTGCAGTACTTTCTTTAGGGTGGTATCTGGGGGATATTTTGAGCTATTTATTGATTTCTTTGGTGATATCTGCCTTGTTGAGGACTCCTACTAACTATTTAGCAAACATACAGCTAATGGGATTGAAAATGCCAAGAGGAGTGGCCGTAGCAGGAGCATTTATTTTGTTGTTTGGGTTGCTTTCTTTGTTTGTTTATTTGTTTGTCCCCTTGGTTTCTCAACAAATTAAGCTTATTGGCCGAATTAACTTCAATGACTTTTTTGATTCTATAGAGGTTCCCGTACGTAATTTCGAGGAGTTCTTGATACGCAACAAGTTACGTTCGGGAAATGAAAAGTTCCTATTTGAGGATTTAACGAGCAGTATTGCAAATTTATTCAAGGGAGGAAAAGTAGAGAAGTTTGTTAATGGCGTGCTGCAGTTTACAGGGAATTTCTTTTTCGGAATTATAGCGGTATTGTTTATTACTTTCTTTTTTCTGTATGAACCAGGGAATTATAAGAAGTACTTCATTTCACTTATTCCCAATAAATATTTTGAAGTATCGATTGCTGCAGTAAGTAAAACAGAAAACTTACTTTCTAATTATTTACTGGGATTATTCGTACAGATGATCAGTATATTCTCATTGGCCTCTATAGGTCTTTTGATTGTAGGGGTGGAGTATGCTGTAACAATAGCTGTATTTGCAGCTGTTGCCAACTTGATTCCTTTTATGGGGCCTATTTTAGGAGCTATATTCGGATTAATTGTAGGGATTTCTACTAATCCAGGATTACCCACAGAAGAGTATCTTATTATCATTGTGAAGATCGTCTCTGTTTTTGCCGTAGTACAATTGACAGATAATATCTTTTTGCAACCCATGATATTTTCTAAAAGTGTAAAAACACACCCCTTGGTGATCTTTCTTGCAGTAGTGATTGGTTCTTCAGTAGGAGGGATATTGGGGATGATTCTGGCTATTCCTACTTATACGATGTTAAGGGTAATGGCAGGAGAATTTTATAAAGGATATAGGGAGTATCAAGTATTTAGGAATGATGATAGCTACGGTAAGGTGAGTAGGAGTGTGTATAGAGAATAATCAATAGAGCTTATCACGGTTTATTTCGTCTGAGTAGAGAATATATCTCTAGTTCAAAAGTAGTACGTATAAACCTTAATCGATGTAGTAAACCACTTGATCCAAGAGTAATTCCTTACTCGTACCTCGTTCGGAATTTGAACTCTTGGACCAGTTCAGTACTTTTTCCTACTTATAAACAACTAACCGTGATAAACTCTAATCATTGAAAATTGAAAATTAATCATTGAAAATTAAATACCACCGTGCTAGCCGTTTTAACTGCAGAGCATTTACTCTTACTGCTCATTGTTCACATTTGAGGCGATTTCTTACGTAAGTAGGATTGAGAAGAGATTGATTTGCAGTTCATAACATTATGTGTAAAATTATACTTCCTGATTTTATAGCAATGGACCATTGATTGGTTTATGGAGAAAGAAGAGTATCAAATATTTTCTGTACATCAACCTTTATTAGTCAATCAACTATGAGTAAGCACAAAGTATTGGTTATCGAAGATGAAGACTATCTTAGAGAGAGTCTTATTGATATGTTAAACTTTTCTGGAGAGTATGAGGTGTCAACAGCCCGAGATGGACTGGAAGGGATTCATCAGATCAAGGAAGTGAAGCCAGATTTGATTTTATGTGACGTGATGATGCCTCGATTAGATGGGTATGGTGTTCTGGAGTATGTACGGAGTCATCGTACATTAACCAACACACCATTTATTTTTCTTACGGCCAAATCCAGTTTGAAAGATATTAGAAAAGGCATGAATCAAAGTGCCGATGATTATATCACGAAGCCCTTTGAATACGAAGATCTTTACGATGCTATGACCACTCGCCTGAATCGAATTGATAAGATCAAGAACGAAGTAACAGAGCTGGTACATGAGACAGTCGATCGTTTGGGAAGTCTAAGGGGGATAAGTGAACAAGAGTATCAGTCCATTGAGGAGATTCGTCGTCTGAAGATTCTTTTGGATATGAAGAATGAAGCACTAGATCAGTACTGTCATTTGAACTCCCATAAAGTAAGGGGCCCTTTGTGTCGTATTATGGGGCTTATCAAGTTGATGGAAAACGGAGAAGAGCAATCAGGGCAACTGTTTGATATGATTCGGGAGTCCTCTTATGAGTTGGATGAGGTGGTCAAAGAAATTAATACGGTACTGGCCGATGCGGCCATTAGTACTTAAATTTGATAGAAATGAATAGGGGTGTAGCAGATACTCAATAAATTTATAGCTAAGTGCTGTTTTCAAAGGGTTTAAGTAAAAAGGAGAAAGGATAATAATCATCCTTTCTCCTTTATTTATTTGGAAGTAGTACTACCCCTTTATTTCCTGCCAGAAGGCTTAGTGCTTAAATCACTAGTCCAAGTCGTAGTTCAAACGCTTCGCAATGATACGTTCGATATAACTCTTCAGTGCAGGTACTTTTACTTTCTCTAATACGTCTCCAGCAAAGGCAAACATCAAAAGAGCTCTGGCTTTATCCTCAGAGATACCTCTAGCTCTTAGGTAGAACATAGGCTCTTCATCCAATGCACCTACCGTACATCCGTGAGAACAGCTTACGTCATCTGCCCAGATCTCTAGTTGTGGCTTGGTGTCACAGTTGGCTTGATCAGACATCAAGATATTTTTGTTGGACTGGAATGCGTTGGTTTTCTGAGCGCCCTCTCTTACGAAGATCTTGCCATTGAAAACTCCCGTCGATTGTCCATCCAAAATACCTTTGTAAAGCTCGTTACTGTTCGAGTTAGGTTTCTTGTGGTCTACAGCAGTGTGGTTGTCTACATGTGTTTTACCATTCAGAATGTAAAGGCCATTCATGTGGTTCTCACAATGCTCACCCAAAGCGATATTCAGATTGTTTCTGATCAATCCACCGCTAACCGTGATGACTGTGTTGTTGTAAACACTTCTGTCAGATTGCTCAACAGCAGTAGTAGATACCTGCATCGCGTTAGTCTCATCGTTCTGGATCTTGTAGTGATCAACAATAGCGTTAGGTGCTACAAAAACCTCAGAAACAGCATTAATGAAAGCAGTGTGCTCCTCACCAATGGTTTGGCTGTTCTCGATGAACGTAAACTGTGCATTCTCTTCTACAACTACCAAGTTGCGAGGTTGTGAAATCGTATCAGCAGTGTTGGTATCTACCACATATAGTGCATATACAGGTGTTTCTACAGCAACACTTTTAGGAACGTGGATAAATACACCTTCCTCCGCAAAAGCAGTGTTCAGGGCCGGGAAAGACTCTTCTTCTACCTTAGCATAGGCACCGAAATGTTTTTCAACTACTTCCGTGTGTGATTTAACCGCTTCGCTCAATGGTGCAATGACCATCTTGCCTGTTTCCTTGATGTTGGATAGATCAGCACGGTATTGCCCGTTGACAAATACCAATACATGTGCTTCCAGATCCTTGATCAACTCTAACTGCTCTGCAGTAATTGCACTATTGCCACCAAACTGATAGTTTTTAGAGATCAGCTTCTTGACATTAGTATATTTCCACTCTTCGTGCTTGATGGACGGGAAGTCCATTTCGCTGAATGCTTCCGCTGCGGAACGACGCTTGCTAGCGATTTCTCCTTCCGCTTCAAAAGCTTCTGCAATATTTTCAAGATGCGATAGTGCGTCATTTTTTAACGCTGCATCTACATAAAACTTACTCATAGTGTCAGGCTTATTTAGACTCTTTTTCTTCAACTTCTTTAATGATCCAGTCGTATCCTTTCTCTTCTAGCTCAAGTGCAAGTTCTTTAGTGCCAGATTTTACGATCTTACCTTTGTACAATACGTGTACGAAGTCAGGAACGATGTAGTCAAGAAGTCTTTGGTAGTGTGTTACAACGATGAACGAACGCTCTCCGTCTCTAAGGGCATTAACGCCGTTAGCTACGACCTTCAATGCATCAATGTCCAATCCTGAGTCAGTCTCATCCAAGATTGCCAATTGTGGCTGAAGCATCGCCATATGGAAAATCTCGTTACGTTTCTTCTCACCACCTGAGAAACCTTCGTTCAAGGCACGGCCCATTAATGATTGATCGATGTTTACGATCTTCATTTTTTCTTTCATTTCCTTAAGGAATGTTACCGCATCGAATGGTTCTTCACCTCTTGCCTTACGGATCTCATTTACAGCCGTTTTAAGGAAGTTGGTATTGCTTACCCCTGGAATTTCTACAGGGTACTGGAACGCAAGGAACAATCCTTTCTGAGCTCTCTCCTCAGGAGACATTTCCAACAATTCTTCTCCCAAGAATTCTACATCTCCTCCGTTTACTTCATAGTCCTCCTTACCGGCAAGTACGGAAGCTAAGGTACTTTTTCCAGAACCGTTAGGTCCCATGATGGCATGTACTTCACCCGGTTTAACTTCTAGATTAATTCCTTTAAGAATCTGTTTGTCTTCAATGGACGCCTGTAAATTATTGATCTTCAGCATTCTATTTATATGTATGAAAGTTGATGATTTTCATTAAGCTATATCTGCTTATTTAAGCATTTGACTTCTCTACCCTTGAAAAGGCAGTTTTATAACCTTTTTAAGAACAGATTGTTCTATCGGAGGGCAAATTTATTTAGAATTTTTTCAAATAAAAATAATCATCACTTCTTTCCTTGTCTAATTTCCTGTGAAAGGAGCAATATTTTCTAAGTATAGGGGTTAAGGAAAATAGGACTAATAATAGGCAATTTTTCCCTTTTTATATATTTTAGGGGTAAAGGGCTTAATATTTGTCTAGTAATGGTGAATACTAGCCAATGATTAATAGTTGTTCCTGTACCAACGAAAATACTAACAATTAAAAAATGAGATACAAGAATATTTTATTACTGTTTGCCTTTTCTTTGTTGCCTTGGACACTTTCTGCAAAAGACGGAGTGTCGATGGATTGGTGGAGTGGTTTGAGCAAAGAATGGAAAGATGTTTTCAGAAATGAGATAGGGTTTATGGGCATGGGCATCTCTGCGGATGGCCTTCAGCAAATTGGAGCCCTAAAGACGATCAACTGTGCAGGGATTGATGACTTTGGAGAAAACCGCAATATCCACTCTCTGGAGCCATTGAAGGCTTTACCTTATCTGGAAGAAGTAGATTGCTCTTATGCAATGATTAAAGACCTGACTCCTCTGCAGTCTCTAAAGCGATTGAAGAAGCTTAATCTGGCTTATTGCCCTATTTCGGATATTTCAGCTTTGGCAACAGTGACTTCTTTAGAGCGATTGTTTCTTTCGGGTACTTCCGTAAAGTCGATCGCAGTCTTGGAGGAATTGGAGAACCTGAAAGAGATTGATTTATTTGAGAATAAGCAGTTTAATGATTGGGAGTCTATCGCCCTATTTGATGATCTGGAGGTACTTTCTTTGGATGATACCAACTTAAAAGATATCAGCTTTATCCGAAAGATGAGGGATTTACGTACGCTTAAGATCTCCTATACTAAAGTGGAGGACCTTTCTCCGTTGAAGAAGCTTAAGAATCTAGAGCAATTGCAAATGCAAAAGATTCCAGCAGAGGATATTTCAGCCTTGAGTCGCCTTAAAAAACTTCAATACCTGAGTATGAATAGTTGTAAAGGGATTACAGATTTGTCTCCTTTGGAAGATCTTACTCATCTGGAACATCTATTTATTTCGTTTACAGGAGTAACAGACTTATCGCCTCTGGCTAGTCATAAAACCTTAAAAGAACTTACGTTTTCCTCTACAAGGGTACAGGACATTACTCCTCTGTCAAAGTTACCTTCTTTGAGTATTTTAATCTTTACCGATTCTAAGGTGACTTCTGTAGCAGCAGCTGGCGCAATGCCTTCATTGACGGTACTTTATTTCAGAGATTCTAAGGTGCCAGAAGACAGTATTAGAGCCTTTCAGGAAAAATACCCTAAGATTGAAACGGACTTCTTTTAGGCAGTAAATAAAAAATACTTATTTTTGCAGCGCAAAGGCCTGAGGCATTCAGGCCTTTTTTAATTAAAAGAACTTAAATCAATTATTGGTTATGTTGTTGAACGATCTAACTGCGATCTCACCAATTGACGGCAGATACAGAAGCAAAACTTCTGATCTAGCTGCGTATTATTCAGAATTTGCTTTGATCCGCTACCGTGTTTGGGTAGAGATAGAGTATTTTATTGCACTGTGTGAATTGCCACTTCCACAGCTTGAAAACTTCGATAAGTCGTTGTATCCATCCCTAAGAGAGGTATATGAGAACTTCTCAGAAGAGGATGCGATGAAAGTGAAAGCGTTTGAGAAAGTGACAAACCACGATGTGAAGTCTGTGGAATACTTTATCAAAGAAAAGTTCGACAACTTTAATATCAGTGAGTATAAAGAGTTTATCCACTTCGGATTGACTTCTCAGGACGTAAACAACACGTCTATTCCATTGTCTCTGAAAATGGGTAATGAGGAAGTAATGTTCCCAATGATTGAGGAGGTAGTGAACAAGATTGATACTTTGGCAGAGGAGTGGGCAAACATTCCTATGTTGGCTTTGACACACGGACAGCCAGCTTCTCCTACACGTATCGGTAAGGAGATGAAAGTATTTGTTTATCGTCTTCAGGAGCAAATCAAGCAATTGAAAGCCGTTCCTTACTCTGCGAAATTTGGTGGAGCAACAGGTAACTTCAACGCACACAAGGTGGCTTATCCTCAGAACGACTGGGTAGCCTTCGGTAACGACTTTGTAGATAATACGCTAGGATTGAAGCGTTCTCAGTATACAACTCAGATCGAGAACTATGATAATCTGGCGGCAATGTTTGATGCTTACAAGCGTATCAACACGATTTTGATCGATATGTCCAGAGATATCTGGCAATACGTTTCTATGAAGTACTTCAAGCAGAAGATCAACAAGAACGAGGTAGGATCTTCCGCAATGCCACATAAAGTCAACCCAATCGACTTTGAGAACGCAGAAGGTAACTTGGGTATTGCGAACGCTATCTTTGAACACTTGTCGTTCAAATTGCCAATCTCTCGTCTACAAAGAGATTTGACAGATTCTACGGTATTGAGAAACGTAGGAGTGCCAATGGGACACGTAGTGATCGCATTGCAGTCATTGTTGAAAGGCTTGAACAAATTGGAGCTTTCTGAAGCACAATTGAAGAGCGATTTGGAAGATAACTGGGCAGTAACTGCCGAGGCAATCCAAACGATCCTAAGAAGAGAGGGATACCCTCAGCCATACGAGGCATTGAAAGGGTTGACTAGAAAGAACGAAGCAATCACAGAGCAGTCGATTCAGGAGTTTATTGAGACTCTTGAAGTTTCTGATGATATCAAAGCTGAGTTGAAGCAAATCACGCCATATAACTATACTGGAGTTTAATTTCTGGAACATATAGTTGCTAATAGATGAAACATGAGTCACCCCATATTAACATTTAAGGGGTGACTCATATTTTTTTCTTTAAAAAGTGCCTTTATATACTTAAAAACGGCCTTGAAGAATTGCCGTTAAAATTTCTAATCGCAAAAGCGTTAAGAAAATTCCATTGTTTGAGCGCAGCGAGTTTGGAATTTTTAGCTTTTGCGATTAGAAATTAGGCAAATTCTTCAAAGCCTTGATTTTTTTGCTTCGTTTTTTCATCAAGGAAAAAATGAAGAAGCTCATAAAGGGCTTGTGAGATAACTGTAAAGTGATGAATTCTCAGAAAGCTAAGCCATTTGTTAATATGGGATGATTCATGTTTTTTTTGATACCTTGCCACTATTATCACTGAATCAACAATTATTTAGACTATGAAAACATTGGCGCCATCCAAAAAGCCAGTCATCACGAATAAAGTGCAGGCAGTATTATTACTGCTTTTGTTGTCTTTGATCTGGGGGAGCTCTTTTATTCTGATAAAAAAGAGTCTGCTAGCCTTTACTCCCCTGGAGGTAGGTACTGGAAGAGTATTTTTTGGCTTTACAGGAATTATCCTGATTGGCATGAAGGAACTAAGACAGATTCCTTTGAAAACATGGAAGCATATTGTCGTGGCAGGATTGATAGGCAATCTTTTTCCGGCATTGTTATTTGCGGTAGCGGTAACAGGTTTGGAAAGCTCTGTGACGGGCATTTTGAATGCAATGACACCTCTATTCACCTTTGTATTGGGCGTATTATTTTTCCAGTATAAATTTCAATGGAAGCAACTGTATGGGTTGATGATTGCATTGGCGGGTACACTGCTGATCTCCTTTATTAATGCTAATGGGAATATAGGCAGCTTTAATGAGTATGCTTTGCTGGTGATTTTAGCGACCGTCTTATATGCGATCAATGGACATTATATCAAAAAATACCTGTCAGAGATGCCTTCCGTGAGGGTATCGGTAGGGATTATGTCTACGATAGGTATTCCGATGTTTTTTGTTCTATTGTTCTCAGGTTTTTTTAGCAAGGTTGGGACACATCCAGAAGGAGTATCCTCCTTGGTCTACCTGATGATCTTAGGATGTGTGGGAACGGGTTTTGCTGTGTTGATATTCAATTACTTGATTAAGATTGCCCCAGTGGTGTTTGTGAGTACAGTTACTTTCCTGATTCCTATTGTTGCTTTGGCATGGGGATATTTGGACAATGAGGCTTTTTCGGTGTGGCATATGGGATGTATGCTGATGATCTTGTCAGGGGTATACCTGGTCAACCGCTTTAGTTAAGGTTTTGTTCATGATGTTTAATTGTAGTTACTGCGTAACTACGTTCATAATGTTTAGTTGTTATCTTTCCGATAAACCAAACAACTAAACATTATGAACGAGCGAAGCTCAACTAAACATCATGAACAAAAACTACTTTCCTAGTAAGAAAATTAGAGGGACATGCAGTCGCTCTTTCCATGCTTCCTCACTATGATTCTTCCCCGGATAATAACGTGTCATCCAAGTTTTTTTATCATATCCATGCGAGCGCATGATCTTGTCAACTTCTTTTTGGATTGGAGGATAGAACCTGTCCAATGTTTCATCTCCACAATCAAAATAGATTTTTCTGTTTTGTGCAGGAGGGAGGTTCTCTTTTAGATAATCTTGAAAGGCTTTGGGAATAGGATTGTTTTTATCTGTAAAGGTACCAATCCAGTGGGTAGATAAGCATGCAGCTCCTCCAAACACAGAAGGGTATTCACAGAAGGCATACATGGATATCAGTCCTCCCATACTGCTTCCTGCAATAAATGTATGCTTTTTGTCTGTGTGAACGGCATACGTTTGGTCAATCAAAGGTTTAAGTTCTGTAACGATAAACTTCAGGTAGCGATCGGAGATAGGTTCAAATTCGTTTTCCTGAGTCCTTCCTGCTTGCTTCAATTGACTTAATACACTATCTCTTTCCACCTCGGAAAGGTGTTCATAAGGCTTTTCCGGAAAGTAATTTTGATGTCTAAGTTGGGGACCAGGATTCCATATCCCTACGACAATAAAATCCTTAACCTTTCCTTCTTTCATTAATTTAGCACCTATATCATCTACGTCCCAGGCTTGCCCATTCCATGTGGTGCTAGAGTCATACAACATCTGCCCGTCATGCATATAGAGTACAGAAAACTTCTTTTTGCCATCATAGTGTTCTGGAAGCCATACATCAATATTTCTGGGAGTAACCAAATGAGAGGGGAAGTGTTCTATGCGTTCAATCTTACCAGAACTAGCTTGTTGTGTTGTTTGTGAAAAAGATACGATAGAAGTAAAGAATAATAGAAGTGGTAGTAATATTTTCATAACTAAATGTTAAGCCTAAAAGTAATACTATAAAGGTATGGATATTTTCTTGTGATGAAGAATGATTCCGGTCATTACCGATAACCGTTATAGTTGAGCAATAACCCTTTTAAGCTTTTCCCTTACTTCTCCGGCAATATGCTCTAGTTTTGGATTTTCAATGGACATCATCGATGCTGCAGGATCGACCGCAGCTACTTCAATACCACCATCGACTTCTTGCACAATTACATTACAAGGAAGCATGGTGCCAATTTTATTTTCTTCCTGTAATGCTTCGAATGCAAAGGAAGGGTTACAAGCTCCAAGAATGGTATAAGGGGGAATATCCTTTTCCAGTTTTTTCTTCATAGTGGCTTGCATGTCAATTGTGGTGAGTACACCAAAGCCTTCTGTCTTTAGTGCTTCTGTGACTTTTTCAATGGCATCTGAGAAGGAGGTGTTGCGAATGATCGTTTCTTGGTAATACTTCATGGGTTGTTTGATTTTTTTTATCTTGAGGATAAAGGATAAAGGATAAAGGATAAAGGATAAAGGATAAAGGATAAAGGATAAAGGATAAAGGATAAAGATAGCACAGGGCATCGCCCTGTGTAAAAGTAACCCCGAGAACTAAACATCACAAACAGCTGTAGGTATAACAGGAAATTAAGAAGTAACTTCCTGTCGTGCTTGATTAATCTGTAGCTCCAGCGGAGAAGTTTTCTCTCCCCAATATACAGTAGTATGTGGGAAAGGAATCTCAATATTATGCTCATCAAAGGCTACTTTAAGGCGCTTACGATACTCTCTACCTACTTCCCATTGCATGATAGGTTTAGTTTTAAGGCGAGCTTTGATCACCAGCGCACTATCGGCAAACTTATCCAAGCCAAAGATCTCGATAGGCTCCAGAATCTTGGGGCCAAATTCAGTATCGTTTCTAAGCTCTTCCCCAATCTCTCGCATAATTTCCATCACCTGAGAGACATCTTCTTTATAGGCAACACCAATATCAAAAACCATAGCAGACCAGTCTTTGGTCATATTGGCCAATGTATTGATTTTACCATTCTGGAAGACATGAACTACTCCTGAGAAATCACGCATAGTGATCGTTCTAAGCTCAATTTTTTCCACTAATCCACCTGTTCCATTAATGATGGCCACATCCCCTGTTCGGACTTGGTTTTCGAGTAGGATAAAGAATCCGGAGATCATGTCCCTAACCAGTTCTTTAGCACCGAAACCTACAGCAAGTCCTACAATACCCGCACTGGTAAGAATAGGGGTAATATCTACGCCAAAACGTTGAAGCATCATCATAAGGTAGGTAGAAACCAAGATGATTTTGATGACACCATGAATAATATTGGTAAGTGTATTGATCCGTTTTTCGGATTCTTCTGCTTCTGCAGTACTATGTTGCTTATAAGTGTTTTTTAGAAATACGCCTTTTAGACGTTCTACAAAAAAGTTGATAAAGCGTAAAGCAATGAATATACCGATCGTCATTAATACAATTACGGGAAGATCAGTGATCACCCAGTTCTGTATTTTTTCTAAGAAATTGGCAATAACTTCCGCTTTAAATACCCCTTTGAGGGTTGAAATAAATTCCATAGTTGGTAGTAAAGTTTATTTTTTAGTAGATCCAAAAGAAATAAACAAACAACTACCATCAAAAGTTTTGTTCATGATGTTGAATTGGGCTTTGCCCGTTCATGGTGTTTAGTTGAAATATTAAACTTTAGTGGCAAGTTGCTTCATTGAAAATTAATACACTTGACAAGTAGTTCAGTAGGCTTTTTTACTCATAGACGATTAACCGTGATAAACTCTAATATATCACTTAAATCAATGAGCGAAGCTCAATTAAATACTTCAACTAAACACCATGAACGGGCGAAGCCTAATTCAACATCATGAACAAAAAGGTTAAGATTTTGCTCGTACGGTAATAGCCGACACATTCGCCCATTCAACCTCTTTGCTATAAGGGAATAGCTTATTTTCAGCAGTAGGGTCCATGACCATCAAGTGAATCCATTGGTTGTGCAATAAACGTTGCAGGGCTTCACTCTCATTGATAATCTTGATCACTCGTTCCCTTGGTGCCTGAATGCATACCGTTAACCTTAGGGGCTGGTGGTACATTTCGTCATCTGACTTCATTATAGACTGTAATGGAAGGCCAATTTTTAGGTCACCATTATTTCCTTGTACTACCCCAAATTTACCCGTTACATTATGGATGACCTTGGTTCCTCCTCCGAATACGTCGTTGTCAACGGTAGCGAAGTAATAATGGTTATTGATCCATTGTGTAACGACCATTGGTCCATTCATGATGGCTGTTAAGGCCTTGCCTTCAGGGTCTCTTTGCCAGTCATAAGAGTGCATAAAACAACGACCATCCAGATGCATATGCTCTGTTAGTTCACGAGGAGCGACAATGAAACCGGCATTGTTGGCGAGTCCCCATTCAGGTCTGGTCTCTGACCAGTCATTGGCTTTTTGCAGTACTTGCTGTATGCTTTGCTCCGGAGTATTGCGCATACGTTCTGCTGTAGCCGTAGCCTGTGCTTTTTGCAGGTCATTCTTAAGCTGCTGAAGCAATGGCTGATGAGAGGCAGGTACCTCCTCATCAAAGAGCGTGATGGCATCTGTAGTGGTATTGTGCTCTCCTCCTACGAAGAAGGTGTTGGCAGGGATTTCGATGCCATATTCTTCTGACAATACAGCCCTTACTTCAGGTTCATTGGAAAGGTAAGCTAAGGTACGGGCATTATGCCTTCCGGGACTGGCAGCACAAGCACCACAGTCGAGACTGGAGCCAAAAGGGTTGTTGCTGGTATGACTTCCATGCCCTACAAAGGCTACTAAGGGAGCAAAATGCTTCCATCCCATTAACTCAAAACCTCCTTTAACCAAAGCGGCTTTCTCGGCAAGAGAGATCTCTTGTCCTATCATACCTTCTTTGTTCTTATAAGTAAGTACAGGACGGCAGTTCGCCTCATAAGCAGGTGTTGTTTTTTGGTTTTTTACGTATAGATTCTTGGAGAAGAAGGTCTTTGCCAATAGAGACCATCCATAGTATACACCTGCTCCTTCTACAAAGCCAAAAGCAGCTGGAAGGATATTCTTCATACTTTTGAAAAGTTTCTTGCGAGAAGCTTTTCTTCGGGTATACTTACGATAGTTTGTTAAGGCTTTTGCATCAGGACTTTTGGGAGTTTCCTTGACCTTGTAGGTAGACTCTAGAATAGGAGGACAAGAAAGGCGACTTTGAGTAGACTCAAAGGTTTCATAATCCATAGGAATGCCAAAGAATCCGGCATACCCAAAGGTTTCATAATTTCCTTTCTCTTCAATATGTCTTCGAATAGGCTCTGAGCGAGTATCGATACAGAATACCATTTGTACATCGACAGGGAGAATTTCCCTTGCATTTTTACCACTCTCCTTAACCGCTTTTTTCAAGGCAGTTCCTAAGGTTTGTTGCCATGTTTTTTCCCAAGCAGTTAACCAAACCTTTTGTAGGGAAATCTTGTGCTCATCCTCTGCCTTTTTGAAGCTAGGTAGTAAGGCATATCCCATTTGTTTCGCTATAATCAATCTTACCGCCAGGTAATCAGCGAGTGTGATCGGATAGCGTTGTTGCCATTCGGAGGCCGATTCCATTCGGTACTTGATATACCCTGTCCATCCGGGAAGGCAAGCCATATGGAACTTAAAAATATCAGTATAGCTATCTGTAGGATATCCTTCCAGCATGGTTTGAATCGCTGTCAGACTATCTTCTGGAAGCTTCTTCAAGCTGTGGTCATTTTTAAGCTCATGATCGTAGGGAGCTAAGGCTTTCCAAGCACCGTAAAACCCTTTCTCTTTTCCTGGAATAGTCCACTCTCCTAATCCCTCATCCATAAATACCGATAGCCATTTGACCATCAGTCGGTCCACTTCATGATAAGGGTTCGTCTGTATATTTTCTTTCCAGTTAAGCATTTCTTCCAGATAGTATTCTGGACTCTGGAACATCATCTGAGTGGCCAGCTCTTCTTTGATGAGGTTACGGTCAATATATCCTTTATCCCAGGCTTGCTGATAGAAGTGAGGAGAAGGGTAGCCATTGCCACCCAAAAGTGTTTTTGCTTCTTTTACTGCCTCATCAAAGGGTAGGTTTTCGTACCCAGAAAGTGGATTGGAGGTGACAAAAGAATACAGGGGCCATGCTTTAGCTGTTAAAGCGGATGCCTTGGCAATACTGGTTTTTATTTTGTTCTCAATCATGATCTGGATTTTTTAAAAGCGGTAACAGTAAGAGATGCAGGTTGCGACATATTTAAAAACAAGACGTATAATCTCGGAAAGTGCAGATACCATCTGAATTGCATACTTAAAAATCCGAGCAGGTATACGCCTGCAATAAGATAGTGCTGCAGTTCAAGGGCCACAGGTTGGTTTACCAAAGGCATATCTCCCATCAATGTGGTTACCCCATTATACATTAATGCATACAGGATAATAGCTGGAATAACCAAAACAGGTAAGGCTATCAGCTTGTAGGTAAAGTTGACATTCTTCTCGTTCAGGATATATTGTGTTGTTTGTGTTACAGTAAGGGCGACGATAAAAGTGAGGAATAGTCCGCTATCCAATGCTGTACCTTTGCCAGTGATCAAGGCAAATAAAACCCCTCCAATTATACCGGATAATAAAAGAACGGGGAGGTGTAGCCAGCGGAATACAATAGGCTTTTTGTCAAATGGCTGTGTTCTTTCGATCTCTGAGCCTGCAGAGAAAAACAAGTAGGCTTTATAGCACCCGTGAAGGAGTAGGTGAGCAATAGCGGCATTAAAAAAGCCTAGTCCACATTGTGCCACCATAAAACTCATTTGGGCTACAGTGGAGCAGGCTAGCTTTTGCTTGACACTACTTTGGATCAGTTTCCAGAATTGCGCCAGAATAGCACCTATAGCCCCAAACATAAACAAGAAGGGTAGAAAACCAGCCTTGACGATCAAGGGAGCAAATAAGGTAAAGAGAATTCCCGCTGCATTGACAAAGCCTGCGTGCATCAATGCCGAAGATGGTGTAGGGGCCGTCATGGCGGAGATCAACCATTTGTGGAAAGGAAATAAGGCGGATTGTATCAAGCCTGCAATGACAATTAAGGTAGTGGCCCCAAGGGTGAGTAGCGAAAGGTCTTGTTCCGCTAGTGCCAGTAAATCAGGGAGGTAAGTCGTGCGTGTTTCTTCCCAAAGCAATAGAAGACCTAACGCCAGAAGAATACTACTTCCGGAGAAGTATTTTAAGCTTAAGATGGAAGCTTGCTTACCTTCTTCCCAATGTTTTACACTTCCGATCAATCTGGACATGATTCCCCCCATCAACATCCAGGAAATCCCCATTAATACAATGTTTTGGGAAGCAACGAAGAGCATTACTGAAAAGGTGAAGGCGCTACATTTCAGCATGAAAGAAGTGTAGTAGCGAAACCCTGTCATATACTTCAGAGCATATCGGTGTACGAGCCCGCTGAAGAAGGTGATGCCACTCCACATCATCAGGGTAAAAGGGTTGATACGGATAAGGCGGAAGAGATCCCATCCTTGACTGTTATGGAAGGTAAGGGTATAGACTAATCCGAGTACACTAAGGAAAAATATCCCCCATATCATACCCATTAAGCTACGTCCGAGTAATTGTTCGTTTGTGTTTGTTTTTTTAGTAGCATAAGGAGGGGTTTCCGGTCCTCCCGCAGTAGCAATCCGTGTATCATTTAGTTGGTACATCGTATTGTTTTTAGAATGCATAACATCTAACGTTATAAGTTGAAATTGGTGTTGGTTACATAGGGACACACCCTAACTATTAAGGCAAAGGTGTTAAAATTGATTCATAAGTTTTTATTTATAAAAATTATAAAAAATATAAATTTAACTTATGTTAAGGTGTAAAGGGTTGATTATTAAAGGATAAAGGATGTGAATGTGGGCCCTTGCGTCACGCGAGGGCCCACGAACCAATGAGGGTGTTATTAGTTCTAACTACTAGTCCTAGCGTCCTCGCTAGGACTTTAAACATTATTTGAGCGTCCACGCTCAAACGGGAGCATTACATGTCGTGCGAGATGCTCCCATTATGTTTTGGTCTTTGCGTCCTCGCAAAGACCAGTGTCTACTATTCCATTAAGTTGACGGCATTGTGTGTCACGAAAGGGCCTACATTTTATCATTAGAATAGAAAATAACTTTTATGAATAGGCCCTGATAGTTATTGTTACTCATCCATATATGTAATAGCTTCCTATTACCTATTACCTATTACCTTTTTAATTAAATCGACAGGAATAATACTTCCGGCAATCAAAAAAATCATACCCCATTCTGAGGGCATCAAAGGAGTGGTACGCAGGATGCTTCCTCCTATATAAGTAAAGGTTACCTGAAGGATAATGATTAATCCCATAATCATCAGAAACATACGGTTCTTGCCAATGTTCTCTAGTAGATTGAGCTTGTGGGTACGTATATTGAAGGCATTGAAAATAATAAGGAAAACAAATACATTGAAAAAGGCGGTCATAAAGACTGTGGAGCTTGTATTGCTTTCACGCTGAAATAGCTCTTTGAAGAAGTCGAGGTTTAGGAAAAGTAAGGAAACGATAACGATGTAAAGTCCTCCTGTAAAAATCGTCTGTTTCATATCTCTGGATAAGATAGAAGCTTCCCGATCAATGGGCTTTTCCTGCATATAACGCTTCAAGGCTGGCTCACTGCCAAAGGCCATGGCCGCTAGGGTATCCATAATGATATTGATCCATAAGATCTGTATGATCGTCAAGGGAGCATCAATACCAAAGAACTGACTTAGGAAAATGGTGAGTACGGCAGCAACATTGACAGTAAGCTGAAAGACAATAAACTTCTGGATGGATTTATAAATGGTACGTCCATACCGCACGGCATTGGTAATGGACTGAAAGTTATCGTCCAGAATAACAATATCTCCGGCTTCTTTTGCTACTTCTGAGCCGCTGCCCATGGCAAAGCCCACATCAGCATGCTTGAGGGCAGGGGAGTCGTTGACACCATCTCCGGTCATTCCTGCTACATCGCCTATTTTCTTGGCAATACGTACTAGCCTACTCTTGTCGGTAGGGAGAGCCCTGGCAACGACCTTTAGGTTGGGAAGCATCTTCTCAAGTTCCTCATCAGAAAGTTGTTGTAGATCGGAAGAGTTCAAGACAATATCTTTGGGACTGTTAATTAGTCCGATTTCTTTAGCGATGGCTTGAGCGGTTCCCTTTCGGTCTCCGGTGATCATCACGACATGTATTCCGGCATCTAAAGCTTGTTGTACAGCTGTAGCAGATTCTTTCCTTAGATCATCACGGATACCGATTACACCTATTAGAATGAGTTCATTAGGCAGTTGCTCATTAGTATCGATAGAAGCTTTACTGACAGCAAGTGCAATCAACCGGATACCTTTGTCGGCAAGTTCATCGGTTTTAGCGAGCAGGATATCTTTACTTTCTAGAGGAATGACTTCTCCTTGCTCATTAAAGGTATATTGACATTCCGCAAGAAGAATCTCTGTGGCGCCTTTTAGAAAGGTGACCTGTTCCTGCCCAAAAAGTTTGGGAAAGGCTTCAGCAGCGGTTGCTTCGGTAGCGGAGAATTTTCGACTACTATTAAAACGGATTTGTTGGACCACTGTATGTGTTTTATATGCTATCCTTTCTTCTTTGGTAATAAAACCTGCGAGTGCTCGCTCAGAAGTATTTCCTCCGATAGTTTCTCCTTCTTCCGAAATTACGGTGTAGCTATTTTCCAGAATAGCTGTTTTGGCTAATAAGCGTAAAGGATCAGGAATTTGCTCATACCCTTCATAGGTATGGGTGTCGTGGGTAATAAAGTATTGGGCTTCCATTTGCCCTTTGGTCAATGTCCCCGTTTTATCGGAGAATAGTAGTGTTAGGCTTCCGGCGGTCTCTATCCCCAGTAGCTTGCGCACTAGGACTTTTTCTTTGAGCATCTTACGCATATTGAGGGAAAGGACCAGAGCAATCATCATCGGCAATCCTTCCGGTACCGCTGCGACAATAATAATAATGGCTAGAACAATGGCATGCATCCCATCTGTCAGTACCATAGTCCAGTCCGAGAAGTAAGTAGCGATTAGCTCAGGATCGAACTCTTGGGCTATGACACTCTTCTTAAACATAAAGGAAAAGGCAATGACGATAGCCCCTATATATCCTAGTTTACTGATCAGGTGGGCGAGCTTTTCGAGTTTCAGTTGTAGGGGAGAGAGACGCTCTTCTTTCATTCCTAGTTCACGGGTAAGTTGCCCGTAAAAGGTATTCATACCTACGGCATCCACCAGCATAATCCCTTCTCCGTCATCAATGGTAGCGCCTCGGTAGAGGTAGTGAGGGTCATTGAAGTCTTGTTCCTTGGGCGTGTAATCTGCCGAAGTGCTTTTTTTGGATACTCCTTCCGATTCGCCATTAAGGGAAGCTTGGTTGACCTTAAGGAAACCGTCGATTAATATTCCTTCTGCAGGAATCATTGCTCCAGATTGGAGTAATATATAATCTCCCTTGACGACTTCTTCTATGTTAATATTTTGAATATGCCCATCCCGAAATACGTTTACGGCGATTTGGGAAGCTTCTTGCTGTAACGCTTGAAAGGAACTTTCGTTTTTGTATTCTGAAAAAGTGGAGACCAATACCGCTAGGGCTACAGCGGTGGCAATTGCCAGCGCTTCAAACCATTCGGTTAGCCCAAAGAAGGAAAGGGTCAGGATTAAGATCAGTGCGACACAAAGAATAATGATAATGGGATCCCGAAAGTTGTCTAGAAGCTTCTTCCAAAAGCTTTCCGTCTCAATTTGCTGTAGTTTGTTACTCCCAAATTGCTGGCGATGTAGCAGAACAGTTTCTTGGTTTAGTCCTTTGTAGTTGTATTGCATGTGTGGTGTTGATTTGGTAGAGTAGTTCTTATTTGGGTAAACGGGTATATGAAAAGAGGGTTACGCCATAATTGTGAGCCAGGTCACTAGTTATTATTGATTGTTATCTGTAGAGCCGTCTTACCAAGGAGGCTAAGCACGATGAAAGAGGAACAATACAATTATATACTAGTATAAAAAATATAGGAAATTCATACAGCTTCTTGAGAGCCATTCGAATAGAATAATTATAAAATATATTTATATATTAAATCAAATATATAAATAAAAATATATAAACTGAAATTCCTTTATTTGTAAGCATCAGGAAGGTATTAATCGATTGTGTGATGGCAATTTAATTAATACAACAGTCATGATAACTATTTGGAATGTATGACATCCTAAGTCTTTAAAAAAATCCATAACCTTTGTGATAGTCCTCTTTGGACTGTACTAATTCCGTAAATAAGAAAACCCACCGGAGCTTCCGATGGGTTTTTTCATGAACTACTTTTTAAATGGTTCTGCCATTTGTCCCATAAAATCTTCCGGGTAAGTTTCATCCTCTTCAAACCCAAGCTCAATGTCTTTTCCATCTTTGGGAATTACCGCAGTACCAAACAAATAGTCCCATATGCTTAATGAAATCCCGAAGTTGATACCGTAGGGGTGGGTTTCAGGCATTTCCTTGGCATGATGCCAGATATGCATCTTAGGGTTATTCAGGATATATTTCAATGGACCATAGCTCCAGTTGAGATTGGCGTGATTTAAATGGCCTATCAGTACGGTAATGATATGTACGATAAAGAAGTCCTGTATTCCGAAACCAATCATGGCTAATGGAATATACTGTATGGTTTTATAGACGATGGTTTCCATCCAATGGAAGCGAAGGTGTGCCGCAAAGCCCATTTCTTTTACGGAGTGATGTAACTTATGAAATTCCCATAGCCAAGGTACTCGATGCAATAAGCGGTGAGTATTCCATTGTATAAAGTCAGCAATCAAAAACATCACGAATAGTTGTACCCAGGAAGGCAGGGCTTGCACCTCTAAGGCGACAAGATTTTCTATTCCCAATTGCCCAAGGAGTTGATTGAAGAGTTCAACCCCTACATTGGAGAGGGCGTTATATCCAATCAAGGAAAAAAGGAAAAAGTTGAAAAACATATAGAAACCATCTAACCAAAAATCTCTTCGTATTGGCTTTTGGTATTTTCTCCAAGGAATGACTACTTCTAATCCCCAAACCAATACGGACAAACCCAGCAGCCAATAAAAGTAATTATGGACCTGTGGATGTGTGATTTCGTAGACTAAGTAGTTCCAGTAACCTGTATAAGCGTCACCGATTGTTTTTAAATATTGCATGATATAATTGAACTATTGATGGATGCAAAAATAAACAAGCTGAATTATATCTGTGTGATAAGTGTCACCTTTTTATGATGATAGTCATAGATAGGGTATGACGAACATCATGCTTAACCCTTCTTAAGGCCAGTTATTTTTGCATTCATAATTTTTTTTATAAAAATGGAACTTTTTATTTGGATTAATTCTATATAGCCTATACCTTTGAATCGCTATTTGAAATCAATCTAAATAAACTTAATAATAAACAGATAAATGAACTTCAACTCTATCATCAAGCGCGCATCCATTGCACTACTAGCAGTTTCACTATACTCATGTAATGGAGAGGAGATGGATACGGTTAAAACAACCTATGATTTTGAGAATGTTTCTTATTCTGGACAGACAGCTAGAATCCAGATGTTGGACTCTCTATCTAAAACGATTAAGGCAGGAACGTTGATTAACGTAACAGCAGATCAGCTTTCTTCTATTTATGAAAATACTTCTGGTGAGCTATTCGGGTCATCTAAAGACCTGAAAAGTAAAACATTCCCTGGAGCAGTTGCAGCGATCGAAGAGCAGTTCGATATCGTGGAAGCAATCAGTGGCGATGAGCAATATGTGATTGGTGGTCGTCTATATAATGCAGAGGGTGTTGAGCCAGCACAAATCGTAGAAAAAGGCTTGATGGGCTCAGTATTATACTATCAGGCAGTAACGGTTTACTTGGGTGAGGAGAAAATGGATGTTGATAATGAGACGGTAGAAGAAGGAAAAGGTACGGCCATGCAACACCACTGGGATGAGGCATTTGGTTACTTCGGTGCTCCTACTGATTTCTTGAACGAGTCTACTGAAGGAACAGTATGGTTCTGGGCAAAATATGCCAATGGTAGAAAAGACGTGATGGACTTCAGCACGCCAATCTTCAATGCATTTATCGCAGGTAGACAAGCGATCAACGATAAGGACTATGAGGAAAGAGATCGTCAGATTGCAATCATCAAAGAGAACTGGGAAAAGGTAATTGCAGCAACGACAATCCATTATGTGAATGCTTCTATTGCAGATATCGCAGCGGAGGATATGGGTGCATTCTACCACCACTGGTCAGAGGCAAAAGCATTTGCAGATGCATTCCTTTATAATATCGATAGAAAGATTTCTACAGAAGAAATGGATCAGTTGGCAACATTGCTTGGTGATGTACCAGCAGATGCAACGACAGAAGATCTACAAGCAGTAAACACTTTACTACAAGAAGTATTTGGTTTTACAGCGGACGAAGTAGCGCAGTTCTAAGAAATTAGTTATACTGATATATAGAAAAGGGAAGTAGCCGAAAGGTTACTTCCCTTTTTTGTTTGGGTATGTATAATAGGTTTGTAGTCAAGTTATGACAGATGCATTGTCTGAAGTTGTTATATTTGACTGAAACATTAAACTAAACAAAACATAGAATGGAATTTAAAAAGATTGAAGATTCTCAATTAGAAATGACCCAATTAATGTTGCCTTCTCATTCCAATTTTAGCGGCTTTATCCACGGAGGTTACATATTGAGTTTAATGGATCAGGCAGCTTTTGCCTGTGCTTCTAAGCATTCTGGGCATTATTGTGTTACTGCATCCGTAAATAAGGTGGATTTTTTAAATCCGATTGAAGTAGGAGACTTACTTCGATTGAAGGCCTCGATCAATTACACAGGAAGAACCTCTATGGTGGTAGGACTGAGAGTGGAATCAGAGAATATCAAAACGGGAGTGATCAAGCATTGCAACTCTTCTTACTTTACGATGGTCGCAAAAGGGGAGGATGGTAAAAGTACAAAAGTACCCGGACTGATTTTGAATACGGAAACAAGTGTTCGGAGGTTTGCTAGAAGTATCATCCGTCAACAACAGGCCAAAGAGAGAAAAGAAAATTTTCATGACTCTGAGTTTAGGATAGAAGATAATCTGCAGCATTTAAAGGGGCAGAATGCCATCGTCGAAATAGGATAATCATACTAGTGGACTGATTGCTAAGTAAACTTATAACTGAGAGCTACTTTCAAACAATTGAAGGATCAAGGAAGAAGGATTATTATCCAGAGACTCCTATACCTTTATCCTTCTTCTTTCCTCCTTTATCCATTTGAATGCAGTCCCTTTATTTCCATCAGAAAACTTAGCGTTTAGACCACTAGATTTATAGTTCTTGGCACCAATAAACAGGTAAATTGATTGTATAGTAAAATCCATAGATCAAAATGACTTAATTAAATTTATAAGTGGAGGATATTAAACAATGAAATTATGCGACTTGTAAAAATTTTTGGATTGCTGTATAGTCTTTTGCTATTAGGTTATGGGTGTACTACAGATCCAAAGCATAGTCAAGAAACACAGGCTGTTAAAGGAACAGAAGATCATGGTATTATAGGGTATTACGTCTCTGCTGATTATGACAAGCGGCAGGCAGGGTATGATTGGGTTGCAGTTCGTGTGATGCAAAAAGATAGTACATCTTTGAAGGTTTCAGTACGTTCCAGAGCAGATCGAAAAAAGCCTACCTGTACATTTGATGCCCCTATTTTTCCTATTGAGGATAGTCTATATGAAGCAAGAGTAAATGATAAAACAATTCTCTTTCATTTCACAAAAGAGCAGCTGACTATCGATGCCAAAGAGAAAGGGGATGAAGAGATTCTACAGTTTTACTGTTCAGGAGGAGGAACGATAGGTGGTCAGTACACAAAGCTTCAAGAGCCTATTGATAGTACTCAGATTGATCAAACACAATTCAGTAAGCATTTAAACTTACAGGGAGTTGATTTTAATGTTAAGTCCTTATCAAAGGAAGGGGTGCAGCAGTTAGAGATTATGACAGCTGGATTGCCCAACTCCTTTCAAGAAACGATGGCCATTGAAAATCAAGAGGTGGTTGCCGCTGAGGTTGAGGACTTAAATTCGGATGGATCTCCTGAGTTACTCGTTTTTACGGTAGCAAAAGGGCCCAATGAGGAGGCAATGGTATATGCTTTTTCAGTAAATAATGGTCAGTCAATGAGCAGTGTCTATTTTGAGCCGACTAAGCAGAATATGAAAGTCAACGAAGGGTATGAGGGGCACGATGAGTTTGCTGTGGTAGAAAACCGTTTGGTGCAGCGTTTTCCCATTTACAATCAAGGGAAGCTCACAGGAACGATCAAGCAAATCAGCTATCGTTTAAAAGACGGAGAAAGCTCTCGGATGTTTGTTGTGGATCAAGTGGTTGAGTATGAGGTGGAGTAGTATATTAATCGCCAAAAATAGAGAAGACTTCCAGAATGACTTTAAAAATAGCGTAGAAAAACTCAAAAATAGTGAAGACAAAGTCGAATAACTCCAGAAAGCTTTTTAATGAGTCAAGAATAACATTGAAGGAGTTTTTCAAGTAAGTCAAAAAAGAGGGTAATGGGTTCACAGTTTAATGGTTTTAAAGTTGAATGAGGACATTTAGTTTGTCAATTATACAAAAAAGAACACTCCTTTTAAGGTGTTTCCATTTTATTCTTCATTGAAATTTTCGATGGGTGCTATACCATAGTTGATACAAGCTTGTAGCTGTGCTAACTTCCTCTGTAGATTGCATTAACTATCAGGTATAAGTGAAGTTATCAATCGTCCAAGCTCATTTATGGATTTAATCGCAGGGAAGTACTTCTGGAGTAAGGTCAGGTAGAAGACTCTTATATTCCCCCACATGTTAAAAGTAGTGCTGGTCTCATGTCCTCTTCAAATATGGTGCAAAGATCACTTGTTGGGCAAGTATATAAATCAAGTAACTCAAGTTAAAAACAGAGACTGTATTTATTAAAAGATCTCAAGCAACAATTTTACCTTATATTGAAAGCAATCAGGATTTGCAAATAATGTATCAACTTGACGCTTTGAAAGTTCAACAAAGTTATAACTATGAATAAATACAATTATATTCTGATCATTCTTCTTACTTTTTTATGTTTTGTCAGCTGCAATTCTTTTAACACAAAAAACAAAGAAATTAGAAGTATAGATGATCTAGAACTTATTAATGATCACTTTTACCTTAATGGGCAAAAGTTCAATGGAATTATACAGGTTAATGCAGATAGCGGAGGCATTATTTTATCAGAAACTGTTGATGGTAAAGATCAAGGAAAGTATAAAGAATATAGCGAAGATGGTAGCCTTTTAACTGAGGCTAATCAGAAAGATGGCTATTTTCACGGTAAAATGACTGTTTATCATGAAAATGGAAGTAAGGCCTTTGAAGCAGTGTATAAAAACGGTAATTTGAATGGGAAATATATAGAATGGTATAATACTGATGAAGTAAAAGTAAAAACCACTTATAAAAATAATCTTGAAAATGGTCCTTATGTCCTTCAGGCTAAATCCGGAGATATTTTACTTAAAGGTAAAATGGAAGATGGTTTAAGAGAAGGTGAGTGGTATGAAACCACATTACAATTACCAGTTTACATTATAAATAAATATCATAAAGGGGAAGTTATAGGGGAATCTAAGAAGTATAAAAAATAATACCCGTTCACACACAGTATCTCTGAATAGACAATATCAATGGAAGGTTAGCTATATTTGCTGACCTTTCATTTTTTATATAAGTATTTTGGTGTAAGGAGCTCAGTCCTATCAATCCTTTTCAATCTAATGTCAAATCCCATTTATGGATGCCATGTAATGGGATAATTAATCTTAGCGGTGGTTTTTTAACCCATCGACTGCGTAAGAATAGTAGTTATTAAAAGGTGAATAATGAATATCAAAAATTAGGATGATGATTGTTTTTATTGATTTGTAGACGCACCCGACGGGGGTGCGTTCACGAACCATACAGTTTGTGTTTAATAATCACGATTGAAAATATGATTCGATTATTTCCAATAAACCGATAGATCGGTGCACACCTAGAGAAGATCACCCCCGTGGGGTGATCCTAGTTTGCCCCGCATGCAAACATATCTGGCAGCTTGCAAGAAAGCTGTGCCGCCTAATCGGA
>NZ_BAABJX010000009.1:0-93526 GCF_039543525.1 Algivirga pacifica | reverse complement strand
ATAAAGATAGCGCCTTAGAACGAATATCTTAAATCAAAATTTTCAATGAGCGAAAGCTCAGTTAGTAAATAATTAGATTACTGAAATTGGTAATTAGTTCAGTTTTGTAAAGGGGTTAATAAACTAGTTTCAGTGTTTCTATTTAAAAGACACATAACAAAAGAAGATAGACAAGTACTTTTATGAAAAAAGGTTCATCATCTTTCAATTTCATTAATAAGTCCTATATAAATATATAAATTAATCCCCTTTATATCAATTTGATATTAGAATAGTTCAATATAATATTACTTCATTACTACGGTATTTTTCTAGCTCAAGCGTGTCACATCAAATTTGTAATCGTAAGGAATATCGAATAAATCAATTGGAACTATTATAACCTATCACAGAAGACAAAAGAGAAAGAATATTCCTTTTAAACAGTCTGTCAAAAAGAAGAGAAAAGGAATTTCATGAAACCATCAACCTCAATAAAAAGAAATATCTAAATATATTTTTAGATAAACCTAAAAATAGACATCTTTACCCCAATAGCTACCTAACACAACGTAACTTCACAAAACATGAAGCAGTTTATTTACTTTTTATTCGCATTTAGCCTTGTCTTTACAAGCTGTAGTAAGACCAAAAAAGAATCCACAAAAGAGTCACTAAAAATCGTTACCACTACAGGGATGATTGGCGATGCCTTAAAAAATATTGTTGGAGATAAAGCTGAAGTTATTTCTCTGATGGGAGTTGGTGTAGACCCCCATTTATACAAAGCAACTCCTTCAGACCTCAAGGCACTTCGAGAGGCAGACATTATCTTTTACAATGGATTACACCTTGAAGGAAACATGGCAGAAGTGTTAGAGAAGCTCAGCAAGCGCAAAGCCGTTTTTGCATTGGCTGACGGCTTGTCCAAAGAAGAATTACGTAGTAGTAATGATGGAAGCACCGTACATGACCCCCACATATGGTTTAATGTAGCACTATGGAGTAAAGGAATACAATACGCCTCTGAGCAATTAATCCAAGCAGCTCCTGAGCAATCCTCTTTTTACCAAGCAAATACCCAACAGTATTTACAAGAACTAGCAGCATTGCATACTTGGGTTGGGGAGGAAATCCAAAAAATCCCTGTAGAACGACGAGTATTGATCACTGCCCATGATGCATTCGGGTACTTTGGCGATGCTTATGCTATCGAAGTGAGAGGTTTACAAGGAATTTCCACGGTTGCAGAGGTAGGGTTAAGGGATGTCACGATATTAGTGAAGTATATTGTTGAAAAGAAAATCAAAGCCGTCTTCGTTGAATCTTCTATTCCTAAAAAAGCATTGGAAGCCGTAGTATCGGGATGCCAACAAAAAAAACATACAATTGAAATAGGCGGTGTCTTATACTCCGATGCTATGGGAGCAGCCAACACTCCTTCCGGCACCTATATTGGAATGGTGAAAAGCAATGTCAATACAATTGTTGATGCGCTTAAGTAAGCGATAAGGCACATAGCTCACTCGGTTATCGGTTAAGAAAGTTATTTTACCTCTCAACAACTTGTAATAAACGGTAAGCTTTTAAAGCAATAACCGATAAACGAATATCTAAACTACCTCTGGTTAACACTGAAGCACACTAGAGTTACGATACTATGAAAGAAAACACAACAGCAGCTATTGAAGTACACAACCTTTCGGTCACTTATGATGGAAAGCCTGCCGCCTGGAATATCGACTATGAGCTCCCTCAGGGTAAACTAATCGGTGTTATGGGCCCAAATGGATCTGGAAAAAGTACCTCTATCAAGGCCATTATGGATTTAGTACCTAAAGCCAGTGGATACGCCCGCATCTTTGGGAAAGAGCTCGATGAGGTGAGACAACGTGTCGCTTACGTTCCTCAAAGAGGTTCTGTGGACTGGGACTTCCCGGCATCGGTACTGGATACTGTCCTAATGGGCCGTTTAACCAAAAAGAATATCTTCAAGCGCATCAGCAAAAAGGATCGTGATATTGCCTTGGAATGTATACGAAAGGTAAGGCTAGATAAGTATGCACACCGGCAGATCTCCCAATTATCAGGTGGGCAACAACAAAGGGTATTTATTGCCAGAGCATTAGCTCAACAAGCGGACCTGTATTTACTGGATGAACCTTTTGCTGGTGTAGATGCCTCAACAGAGGATGCTATTATCAGCATCTTGAAAGAAATGAAGGAAGAAGGAAAAACTGTTTTAGTAGTACATCATGACCTACAAACAGCGCCTAACTATTTTGATTGGCTAGTTCTGATGAATACTCGTCTGGTGGCTGCTGGCCCTATGGAAGAAACTTTCACTTCTGAATACTTAAATGAAGCTTTTGGCGGTCGTTTGAATATTCTATCGCAAATGGGTGACCTGATCAAGCGGAAGAAATACCCGATACGGGAGAAAAAGAATAAGTAGTGATGAGTGATGAGTGGAATTAAGTTTAGCTATTAACAATAGAAAAGGCTATGAGTGAATTTGTACTGGATTTTTTCTTATTAAGAGACCCCAATGTACGATGGGTGGTAATCGCCATTTTGCTAATTTGCAGTAGTACAGCGATCGTAGGAAGCTTTGCTTTTCTTCGCAAAAGAGCCTTGATTGGAGATGCAGTATCCCATGCTATTCTGCCTGGTATATGTTTAGCTTTTATGCTGACAGGGGGCAAACATCCTTTTTGGCTTATGGCTGGTGCTATTCTGATTGGTTTACTTTCCATGAAAATCATTGACTTCATTACGGTTAATTCTCGAATTAAACCTGACACGGCCCTAGCCTTGGTCATGTCAGTATTCTATGGATTGGGTGTATTATTACTTACTCGTATTCAAAGCTCAGGAAATGCCGCACAAGCAGGTCTGGACAAATTCCTATTTGGCAAAGCGGCCGCTATGATGCAAGAGGATGTTATTACCTATAGTCTTTTCTCTATTTTTTTACTCTTGGTCATTACTATCTTATTCAAGTCTTTTGTTGTTACAATTTTTGATCGACAACATGCTGCTTTAATAGGTCTCCCTGTAAATAAACTAGAGGGAGTTATGGCTATATTAACAGTGATTGCCATAGCCATTGGCATACAGGCTGTAGGAGTTGTCTTGATGTCTGCCCTCCTAATCACACCCGCAGCAGCAGCTCGCTACTGGACCAACAACCTAAAGATAATGCTATTGCTAGCAGCTCTATTTGCTATGGTTTCAGGTGTCAGCGGAGCATTTGTTTCTTATGCGATGCCGAAGATGCCAACAGGTCCCTGGATTGTGATGTTTCTTACCCTGATCACTGGAATCTCGGTATTGATAGGAAGTAAAAAAGGCTATTGGGTAACCCGAAAAGGAAAACAACAAATCAACCAAAAAATCATACAAGAAAATGTATTAAAAGCCCTCTACCAGTTAGGAGAGGTCCGTAATAACTTTGAGGATCCTTTCCTGAAAAGTGAGTTACGTAAAAAACGAAAATACGGTCGATTACGTCAGCGTAATGCACTTAAGCAACTAGAGAAAGAAGCCTGCATCAAAATAGAGGGAGAGTACATTTACCTCACCCGCAAGGGACTGGATGAAGGACAGCGTATTACCCGACTCCACAGATTATGGGAAGTTTATCTCACCAAATACCTTAAGCTCCCTGCCGATCATGTACACGAAGATGCTGAGGCTATGGAGCACCTGATCACACCAGAACTAGAGATCGAACTGGAAAAAGTATTGGACTATCCATTGATTGATCCACACGACTCCCCTATTCCGAGGAAGTGAGAATTTTCAATGATTAATAAAGGGGATCTCTTGTGGTCACCCTGATGCAAGGAATAAGGAAAGTTAAAGCTTACTATTAATTCAACTAAAATATCCATTACGCATTTTTTATTAAAAATTGAAAATTCATCATTGATAATTAATAACACAGACCATCCACTTCTATCATTTCATTGAAAAATGAAAATTAATAATTGAAAATTAAAAATTAATAGTAGCTTTGCTGCGCAGATAGGTCAGGGAATCCGGTGTGAATCCGGAACAGTCCCCGCTGCTGTAACTTTTTCCCTTGTGGGTTATTGAGTATTCCACTGTTCGTTGGAACGGGAAGGAACAATGTAAAAAAGGAGTCAGAATACCTGCCTTGTTTCTGTAATTTATTTATGTCTTTCGGGTGAAAAGAAACTTTTATGAAAAACACTCCTTTTTATACAAGGGTGGGCTTACTCTGTCTATTCTTGGGGCTTGTAATAGCCTTTTCTTCTTGTAACTCTTCTTCCAGAAAAGTTAACCATTCCATCTTACCTGCTCATAATCTCGTAGAGGATGCTAAAGGATTTGAGCTATACCCCTCTAACGAAGGTTATTCCATTCTACATATTATCAATCCTTTCGAGGAAAACGATACGTTGAAGTATATTCTTCTTCCTAAACAGGTGAAGACTCCAAAACAATTCGAACACCTCTCTCGCATTTCGGTTCCCGTCAAAAATATTGCAGCACTTTCCAGTACGCATATTGGAATGCTTGCAGCATTGAACAGCAGTAAGACCATTTCTGGAGTTTCTAACCTTAATTATGTAGGAAATAGCACCGTACAAGAACGAGCCCAAGAAGGTAACGTTCTGGAAATTGGCCAGAATGGGCAACTAAACTATGAGAATATACTTCAGTCTCACACAGAAGTTATTCTTAGTATAGGAATGCAGGCCAGCAACTATCAAGAGCACCCCGCACTAAAACCCATGCAAGTCTCAGTAATTCCTGTCGCAGAATGGCAAGAAACTACTGCACTTGGTAGAGCGGAATGGATCAAGCTTATAGGCACCTTAGTGGGAAAAGAAAAAGAGGCTATCACCTATTATACTTACCTTAAAAGGGAATGGGAACGCTATACGGCATTAGTATCCCATGACTCCACTCCTAATCCTAAAATTATTGTAGGAGCACCTTTTAAAGATGTATGGCATATTCCTGCAGGAAACAGTTTTAAAGCTCACTTATACCAAGCAGCTAAAGGTGATTACTTGTGGGCAGACTCCAAGGGAGAAGGCAGTTTACCCTTAAGCCTAGAAACGGTCTATCCGAAAGCACTTCAAGCAAATATATGGCTTGATGCCGGTTTCGTACATTCTATTGAGGAACTTACCCTTAAAGATGAGCGATTTAAAAATTTCCCCGTAATAAAGACAGGGGAAGTCTATGCTCCCATTAAGCAAATTGCTCCAAATGGTGTTAATCTATTCTGGGAAAACAGTGTTACTACCCCTCACCTATTACTGGCAGACTATATCAGGATCTTTCACCCTGGGATACTGGAAAATGATTCAATGGTTTTCTACCAGAAACTTCCATTAACGAGCTACAGTAATTAAGCTTGAGATTGTTATTTATCAGTTATTAACTGATAAATAGCACCCCCTATATACTATAGTTTTAAAGCAAACAATCCTATTGCACCTCCAACGACTACACTCAAGAATGGATAAAATATACCCTCTCCTTATATTATTAATAGGACTAATAGTTAAAGGACTCCCTGCCTTTGCGCAGTCTTCCTTTGATACCTTAGAGTTGGGAACTGTAGAAGTATACGGCGTTCCCTTACAGAAGTACAATGTAGGTACTTCCGTTTTTCAATCAGACAGCTTACAGAAAAGTAAGATAGGATACAGTAACCTTAATGACTATCTACTACAACACACAGGGATTTATCTCAAAGAAAGTGGGAACAATGGGCTCTCTTCGATCTCCATGAGAGGAGGTAATTCTAACCATACCGCTGTACTATGGAATGGTATTAATATCAATTCTATCACACTGGGAGCATCGGACTTCAACCAGATCCCTCTATTCCTTATTGAAGATATTGCTGTACAATTCGGAGGAGGGAGTGCCAATTTTGGCACGGGATCTATTGGAGGTAGTATTGTATTGTCTTCCGACAAAATATTATCCCAGGATATTAATCAAAAAATTGGCTTGTATACATCTTATGGAAGTTACAACCATTTATTTACAGGGTTCAAGTACCAACAAAAATTTGGAAAATGGAGTAACAGCACAAAGCTCTATTTTAAAAGAAGCGATAATGATTTTCCCTTTATGAATCTATATGGTGAAAAGGAATATCAAAACAATGCTGGATTTCAGGATCAAGGAATACTACAAGAAATCAGCTATCAAATTTCCAGTACACAAGAGATCTCTGCTCACCTGTGGCATCAGAAACACTTTCGGGAGATTCAGCCTTTGATGGGCAACAACCAACAAGAGCTTAAGGATGAATCCTTGGACAGTAACTTCTTGAGAACAATTATTCAGTACAAACAACTATTCAAAAAGGGACAACTTCATGCATCTTCTGGTTTTGTTAGAGACTATACTTCCTATAAAGGAGACCCTACTAGCACGCTCAGAAGCGAAAATAATATACAAGCAGATTTTGACCTGAATAATTGGCTATCCATCAAAGGAGGAATACATTATCAATACCTATACTCTGACAATATTGGAGAGGAAACACTGAGTCAGGAAGTGACTGAAAACCGCACAGCCTTATTTACTTCCATACGTGGTGAGATTACTCCTAGACTACAGGTCGCATTCAACGCACGACAAGCACTTATTGACCAACAATGGCAACCTTTTGCACCTTCTTTGGGAGCTTCTTGGGTGGCATTTCAAACACCTGAGATACAATGGTCGTGGAGAGCACAACTCGCTAGGAACTACCGTATCCCAACTTTCAATGAACGATACTGGCCTTTGCAAGGCAATCCAGACATCAAAGCGGAAAGCGGTTATAGTGCAGAAACAGGCTTCACGCTACAATGGAATAGAAATGGATGGCAAAGCTCTTTATCTACTACGGTCTTCTACAACTATGTTTATAACTGGATTGCCTGGTATCCATTAGAAGGGAACCTATGGAAAGCGCATAATCTACAAGAAGTAGAAAGTAAGGGAAGTGAACTGCAACTAGGATTGAAAAAAACAATACAGCCAGACTTCTCTGTTCAAGCTGGACTGAACTACTCTTTTACCTTGGCAACGATACAGGAAGGGATAGAAGCCCAAAAAGCATTTATAGGAGAACAATTATACTATACGCCAAAGCATAAGCAGAGTAGTTACTTATCCATTACCTATAAAAAATATGGATTGTCTTTACAGCAACATTATGTTGGAACACGTACTACGACAGATCGTACGGATATACTAGACGACTATAACTTATTCAGCAGCACACTGTCTAGGTCTTTTGAATGGAATAAACTGAAAATACACACTTCCATTCAGGTGAACAATATATTAAACACTGCCTATTTCAACACAAAGTATATGGCAATGCCTGGTAGAAACTTCATGGGGAATGTTCATTTTATATTTTAATGTAATGAGCACGCCAAGGGCAATACTATTGATCCGTGAACCCTCGCCTGAGGCGAGGGCCTACGGTAAATTGATTCCCTTTTGCGGGTGAAATATGCCTACATGAATTTTAAACAAACGAATTACAAAACGATAGATTCAATCCTAAAATTAGTTTTAAAAACAAATTAACAAACAATGAAAAACTTCAAACTTTTACTCCTAATTACTTCATTTGCTGTTTTTTTCGCTAGCTGTGATGATGATAATAACTCCCCAGCTCCAGAAGTAACCTTAGAGGGTACACTGCTGATCAATGCTGGTGGATTTGGACAAGCCAATGGTAGCTTATCACTATATGATGAGTCCACAGGTACATTAGACAGCAAGGTTTTCAGTGCTGCCAATGGAAGAGAACTAGCAGCAAGTATTGAATCTGTAACGGTTCAAGATACGATGACCCTAATTATGTGTTACGCTCCAGACAAAGTAGAATTTGCACATACGAGCACATTAAAATCATTAAATACTCCAACAACAGATGTTGTTAACCCAAGGTATGCAAGTATTCATGGCGACTATGCTTATGTGACTTGTTGGGGGCCATATGAAGCTGACTTCTCCCTTCAAAACTCATACGTTGCGAAAATTGACTTAAGAACATTTGAAAAAGTAGATGAGATTCCAGTAGGTAGTGGCCCTGAAGGAATTATTACAATTGATGATCAGATCTTTGTAGCCGTAAGCAATACACAAGAAATCGCCGTAATTGACCCTGCTACTGCAGAGGTAATAAAAACTATTCCTTTAGAGGTTGCTCCGCAACACCTTTCTTCAGATAACCAAGGAACTCTTTGGTGTACACTATCGAGTTATAGTGCCAATAGTACAGGTCTTCAAGCTATTGATTTAAATGAACTGACGGCTACAGATTTTTACGCTTTAGAAGCTGGCATCAACTATGAGGGGCATCTTAGCACTGACGAGAGTGGCAACACTCTTTATGTTTTAGGGAATGACGGTGGAGTCTATTCGTTTGATACAGAAGCAAAGACCTATTCTACTAGTTCGATTATCGCTGCAGATCCTTCTATTTATGGGTTTGGTGTAAATCCCATGACAGCATTTATCTATACTTCTGATGCAGCCGGCTTCCAAGGAAATGGTAGTATTAAAGTATATGATGAGACAGGTACATTGACCGATGAAGAAGTGGTAGGTGTGGCACCTTTCCGATTTGTCTTTTAGAGCTTGTTTGGAATACTGATTTAGATAGAGAAAATTTCTATAACCTGTTCAAATCAAGTCAGATTTAAGGCGCACGCAGTGATAATAGTGGTTCTATTTGATGAAAATATGAGTTGATTTGAACAGTGATTAGAGGAATTTTCTTTCTGAATCAGTATTCCAAACAAGCTCTTAAGGAGTTTAGTAGTTAGTGATGAGCGACTAGTGATTGGTCGCTCATCACTAGATTGTCACACTCATTTTGAAAAATGGCTTTACCTCTTCAAAAACTTAAACCAATTGTATGAAATGCCCGTTGGCTTAGTAGATAGGGCACTTAAAAAGTTTTTGAAAGAAGCCCAAATCGCTAACCTTAACAACAAAGAATATGCTATGTATGAGGAAAGTTTAAAACGGTATAATGACTTAAAAAACAGCTTGGATACAGCCAGAGAGGAAGGTCGTGAGGAAGGTAAAAAAGAAGAAAAACTTAAAATCGCCCTAAAAGCCAAAGCGCAGGGATTATCAACACCTACCATTGTCGTTTTAACGGGCCTGTCAGAAGAAGAAATCGAAAAGCTTTAAAAAGTAAAACCCGATAACTGCTAGATCAATCAGCTATCGGGTTTCTTCTATCGAAAGACTCCCTCTAAACACTAACCTTGACTTCACCCTAACACATCCTTGAACACTGCTAAGCAACGTTCCCTGGCCTCCTTATGATCCACCATTGGCTCAGGATAATCTTCTGTTTCAAATTCAGGCACCCATTTCTTAATATAAGTCTTATCCTTATCAAACTTATCCGTTTGACTATAGGGGTTGAAAATACGGAAGTAAGGTTGCGCATCTGTTCCGGTACTGGCAGCCCATTGCCATCCCCCATTATTGGCTGACAGATCATAATCCAATAGCTTACTGGCAAAATAAGCCTCTCCCCATCGCCAATCGATCAACAAATGCTTTGTCAGAAAACTAGCTGTAATCATGCGGACACGATTATGCATATACCCTGTTGTATTTAGCTCTCGCATACCTGCATCCACAATGGGGTATCCCGTTTTTCCTTCTTTCCATTTTTCAAACTCCTCCTCGTTATTTCTCCAGGGGATCTTATCATATTTTGAGTTAAAATTCTCATTAACCACCTTAGGAAAGTGGTGCAGAATCATCATATAAAAATCTCTCCAGATCAACTCATTCAGGAACGTCCCATTAAGTTCCTTGGCTGCTCTTGCCAAGGAGCGAATACTCATGGTTCCAAACCGAAGATGCACCCCCAAATGTGTCGTTCCGTGTTGCCCCGGGTAATCCCTGGTCTTATCATAGGTTTCAATCAAATCTCTGTAGATATAGTTAGCCGGAAAGTCCGGTTCTTCACAAGCTTCAAATCCCATATCTTCCAAAGAAGGAATCGCTAATGAAGAGGTATGAAACCAGTTCCCTCCTTCTCCTTGTACAGGATACGTCGGAAAACCTCCCTGCTCTTCCAACTTAGTCTTCCACTTACGACTATAAGGAGTAAAAACCATATAAGGGTCTCCGTCATCCTTAAGGATTTCATCTCTTTCAAAAATACATTGGTCTTTAAAATCCTTAAAAGTAATTCCCTCTGATTGTAAAAACTCTGAGACCATCGCATCTCTGTCCTTAGCATAAGGTTCATAATCCCTATTCGTATAAACCTCCTGTACCTCATAAGACTCCAATACTTTCGACCACACTTCCTCTACGGTTCCATACCTTACATAAAGAGATGAACCATAAGTCTCCAACTCTTTCTTTATAGTATGTATTTGCTCATGAATAAACTGTACTCTACGGTCTTTTTTGTCTTCTAGGTCATCTAGAATAGCACGATCAAAGATAAAGAGCGGCAACACGGGATACTCCCCTTTTAAAGCCTCACTAAGTCCATGATTATCCACTAGTCTTAGATCTCTTCGAAACCAAAAAATTGAAACTTTCATAGGAGGAATTTTTAGTGATTAGTTGTTAGTGATTAGTGGTATATACTCGTTTTTTATTTTCATCTTTTATCTCATCTAGTATGAGTCGAACATTACGGGCGACCACGTTGACACTGTCCTTCTACCTAAATGATGGCAGCCACGCAGGTCAATTCCGTCAACTTAAGCTAAATACTAGTCCTAGCGTCCTCGCTCCTGTTTTATAAGCTTGAGCGTGGACGCTCAAATAATGTTTTGGTCTTCGCGAGGACGCAAAGACCAGTGTATACCATTCCGTTAAGTTGACGGCATTGCCACATGAGGTCTCCCCTACCTTTTACTTTATACCTTTTACTTTTACCTATTACCTTAAACTCCCCATACCTCCATCTATGGCCATGACCTGCCCAGTTACCCAACTGCTATAATCTGCCAGTAAATACAAGGCTGCAGTGGCAATATCCTGAGGAGTACCAACCCTACCTAAAGGATGTCGTTTCCCTGCCGCTTCTTTTTTCTCTTCGGACTGTAAAAGTCCTTCTGCCAAAGGCGTATCGGTCAGAGAAGGTGCTATCGCATTGACTCTAATATGGGAAGAAGCCCATTCACTGGCCAAGGTTCGAGCAAGCCCTTCTATCGCTCCTTTAGAGGCCGCAACGCTGGCATGGTAAGCCATTCCTGTTTGCACAGCTACGGTACTAAATAATACAACGCTACTGCCCTTGGCTGCTTTCAATGGCTTATGAAGCGCCTGTAATACTTTTACCGCTCCCATTACATTAATCGAAAAATCCTGTTCAAAATCTTCTGTCGAGAGTCTAATAAATGGTTTCAGATTAATCGTTCCAGGGCAATAGGCTACTCCGTGTATGGCATCTGGCAACTTATCCGTTAACGAAGAAAAATCATCTTCCTGAACGTCATAGGAATGATGTGTGATCCCTTCAATATCAGGATTTGATCGAGAGAAGTTAAAAACCTCTCCTCCGTCCGCCTTTAATAATTTTATTAATGCAGCGCCTATACCTGAGCTTCCACCTATGACGACATAATTCTTGTCTTTTAGTCTCATGTTTTTGGGTTTGTGGTAGAGATATAATTTTATTTCCTACCATAATAAACCCTGAATAAGAAAAGTTGTTCATTCACTTAACAGTTTGTAATAACATCACATATTATGTTTCTTTTTGATAATGATTTAGTCAGTAGAATTCTTTTTGTTTTGCCCTATAGTCATATTAAAGGTGACTTTCTTTCCTGTTCACTTTTCTTATAATTGATAAATACCACTGTTCCTATAATCGGTAATAGGAGTATGATAATCGTAAATATCAACTTATCACTCAGATTCATGCTCTTGGCTCGCCATACCAGAAAAAAGCCTATGAGGATAGAAATAACACTGACCATCATCAATACGAAGACAAGTCCAGTTGCTATCAATATAGTAGTAGATGGGAACCCCGATAAGAGTATCATAACAACATGAGTAGTTTTTAATTAAAAAAGTATTTAAATGATATTATAATCATTGAAATAATCGGATACAAAAAAAAGTGATCCAGACAAAATGCCCAGACCACTTTCATACTCTTCGTTGTATTACGCTGAGAACAGCGTGTTTGATTATATAAGATAGAATTTATGGTTTGTAGAAGACTAGAAAGGTGTATTTCTACCCGCTTTCGTAATCATATCTCTCAAACGATCGTTGAATCCATTTTCTTTCATCAAATCTTCCAGGTTAATATGGAAGCGGTATTTCCAGTAATGGTGCTTGATCGCAGGAATATTGATACGCTCATCCTCTGCACTTTCACGACGAAGCTCTCCATCGATGGCCATAATATCCTGTAGAGGGAAGATAGCCCACATACTTGGAGAATATAGGTGCATATTGAAGATCTCCTCAGCAACCCATGGATCACAGAAGAATGGTGCTCCACCCCAGTGTCCCATCATATGGTTATAGAATCGCTGTGTTTCCTCTTGATTCTCTTCCCACCAGCCACGTACGGTAGACATATCGTGAGTCGACGGGCTACCTACTGACATATAAGGGTAATCATTTGGATGTGCAAATTCTTTTTCGATGTCTTTTGGCATACGCTGAATCTCCAACGATAAGATATTCAAAGCATCCATCACGCCTGGTACACAAGCTGGCACCATACCCAAGTCCTCACCACAGATCAACATATCCGTTGCGTTGGTGATGGCTGGCAATTTCTCCATCGCTTGCTCTGCCCACAATCCTTCTTGTCTGTGGAAGAAATAGTCGATGTACAATTCCCAGATAATATGTCTGTCAAACTCTCCTAACTCACGGAAAGTTCTAGACTTATCTGCCGTAACTCTAGGTACATAATGCATGCCATCTTCATACCCCAATGCCGGGATCAAGATCACCTCGTTGTGCAAGTGATAAAGTGCATCACGAATGGCATCGTTTTTCGCCTGCTCATCTTCAGATTTTGGTTGCTTCTTAGCGAAGTAATCCTGAATCTTGCGTTGGCTGTCAAATTTATCCTTGAACTCGAAGCATCCTGGTGCATATTCGTTCAAGAAAGTATCCTTCACTTCTGCCGTATTCTCCCCGAATAGTTCTCCCAGGAAGTGCTCACGGATATATGGCTTACACAAACGATCACGATCGAAGTGCATTCCTCTATTCCTAAATTCGTCAACATGCAATGGAATCGCTGGACGGAACTGTCCAAGAAGACCTTGTACAGAATCCAATGGAATTTCCCATATACGGAAGAATCCAAGGATATGGTCAATACGGAAGGCATCAAAGTACTGTGACAAATGCGTCATACGGCTTACCCACCACTGGTAGCCATCTTTACGCATCTCTTCCCAGTTATAGGTAGGGAATCCCCAGTTCTGACCGTTTACGGCAAAATCATCTGGTGGGGCTCCTGCCTGACCGTCCATATTGTATAAACGAGGCTCAGACCACGCATCAGCACTATGTCTATAAATACCAATTGGAATATCTCCTTTCAATACTACCTGATTGGCTCTGGCATATTCTGCCGCTTCCAATAGCTGTAAGTGTAGGTGATACTGTACAAAAACATAGAAGTTTATCTTATCCTTTGTCTCTTTATCAGAAAACAATTTATCAACTCCCGTTTTTGTATATTTTTTCATGGACTTCCACTGTGTAAAGTCTGGTGTACCATAAAGCTCTCTCTGATAAGAGAATACTGCATATGGCTTCAACCAACCTTCATGCTCTTTGAGGAATTCCTTGGCCTTAGCATCCTTGTAGAAAGATGCTTTCTTCTCTTCCCAAAGCTCCTGTAGATAGGCCATTTTGAAATCCATTACCGCATCGTAGTCTACCGATTCCAGAGCATTTAGCTCTTTCTTCTTCTTCGATAACTCTGTCATGCGCTTCTTGGACTTCAGCTTTCCTGTTTGCTCCAAGTTAATATAGATTGGATGCAAAGCATATACTGAAATCGCTGCATATGGGTAAGAGTCCACCCAAGTATGCGTAGCAATTGTATCATTTACTGGTAAGATTTGTACCAAACGCATTCCTGTATGCTTAGCCCAATCTACCAACAGTTTAATATCTAAAAACTCTCCAACTCCAAGACCTTGATGGGTTCTCAAGGAGAATACCGGTAGCGCTACTCCTACGCCTTTCCAAGGAGCCGCTTCATAACGGAAATAACCTCCAGAGACAACTTGCATCACATGATCCTCTCCTGCAGCTTCTACATAAAGGTAACGATCCTCTCCTTGCTCATAATTAGCTACCTCACCTGTTTTAGAGTTTACGATCACAAACTTATACTTCAGGTGAGCATGTTGCACTTTCAACTTAAGGGATGCATACCAAGTCAAAGAACCTTCCTCGCAAGACATTTTCACTCCTTTGGCCAAATCCCAATTGCCCAATGCTGGAATATTACCAACCACTCTCACCTCATACCCTTCTACAATACGGGGAACCATCACCTCAAAGCGATAGACCATCTCCTTTTGTGTCTTGGATAGAGAAATCTTCTTTTGTTTTGTCGATGTACGCTTTCCACCAAAAATAGCTCTTGAGAATGCCGATGAAGTAAACACATTGGACAACTCTCCAGTACTTCTCCAGCTATCTTCCACCTTGATCAGATCAAACTCTTTATTGATATCCAGGGTACGATCTTCTCCGTGCTCCTCAGCGACCACATTGCCACTATACTCATCTTTCAGCACATAGCGATACTCAAGTTGTTTGACTCTACTTCCTTTCAAGTCGACTTCCGCTTCCCAATTACCATTTGGCAATGCCTCCATAGGAATCGCCTTATTCACATCTGATTTTCCCATTTTCGCTACAGAACCAACGATATATAATCGTTGCCCCCATTGCGTAAAGTAATTAACTTTAAAGCGTACTTTCATGTGGTTAGTACAATTACGTTTATAATTAAATATTTTTCTCTATCTAAACTTATCTCATTACTCAGCAACCCTCTATAGAATACTTTCATATCCTGTCTCAAGTAAGGTTTTAGGTGAGATTACTTATCTTCACGAAAAAAGCTTTTTGTGGATGATGTACAGCAAGTGATATTCATACTTATGCATCGCTCTTTTCAGAAAAATAAGTCTGTTTAATTTCCTTAAGCAGGACTAAAATAAGAGGATTTATAAACCTTTAAAAGTACTAACATTAGTGAAAGTGGATTCGTTTTTTCGCAATCCGTTGCAAACAGCACAAGATGACAAAAATCATATTTTATATTGAGTTATATCTCCATTAGGAAGGCGCTTAAGAACGTTTTCATCCAACATTTTTCGAAGAACGGGAAGCCATTCTTCTTTATTATTCTCTCCTAATAAACGCTCCACTACCTCTATACTTACTGTTCCATTTTCAAGGACTCCCAAGATTTTGAACCTCCATTGTTGTTCATTTTCCTTTCGGTTTTCCTTAATTTTTCTTTTTCTACAATTATCACAGATACCACAGGTTCTGTCGGGCTTTTCATCAAAGTATTCCTGCAATATATTAGTGCGACATTGACTACCGTCCATCAAATAATTTTTCATTGCCTCCCATTGCTCCAAAGCTGCTTCCCTTCTATTCTCCCATATTTCTTCCTTTAAGGGTAATTGATGACCTGTATACACGCCCCCAAAAAACCGAAGCTTACTTTTGGTTTCTTTAGGTCGATAAATTAAAAGTTGCTCTTCCTGCATTTCATTTAACAATCCTTCTAAGTCTTTGACAGAACAATTCATGTGCGTCGCAATAAGAGACTCTGAAAAATCTTGTAATCCACTATAGATCGCCGGACCACAATATCGTTCTAATAACAACAGTAGTCGATCAAAGCGTATATTGGATACACGATACTGATATCGTTCCTTAACAGAAGCTTTTACCCATATCTTTGACAACTCGCCTAAAGGTTCTTCCAGCGCCAATACCCCTTGTTCCTCCAGCCTTCTCAATCCGTAAAAAACTTCCAGAGAATTGTAAGTGCTATTCTCAATAAATTCCTCCATCAAAAATGGAAGTGTCAAGATTTCTTCTTTCCCTGTCGCTAACTTAAAAAAAGAAACTAATTCAGCATATAACTTCTTAAGGACCTGTATAGAGGGATGAGAATACACCCAACGCTCCTGCAGTTTCTCCACCTCCTCTGATTGCATTAACAGCACAGCATAAGCCTCTTTACCATCCCTTCCGGCCCTTCCTGCTTCTTGGTAATAGGCTTCCAAAGTAGTCGGAATATCATAATGCACTACTAAGCGTACATCTGGCTTATCGATCCCCATACCAAAAGCATTGGTCGCTACCATCACTCTCAAATCCCCCTTAATCCATTGGTCTTGCCTTAAAGAGCGCACATCAGCTGGTAATCCAGCATGATAAAAGTCCGCTTTCACTCCATATGCCGCCAATGTATATGCCACCTGCTCAGCACCTATCCTACTGCGAACATATACAATAGCACTTCCTTCTACCCCCTCCAATACTCGCATAAGTCTTTCATCCTTATCTTCGACTTTTCGAATGGCATACGATAAGTTTTCTCTCAAAAAAGATTTAGAAAATACTTTATAACCCTCCTGAAAATTGAGGCGTAGAATAATATCTTCTTTTACCGATTTGGTCGCTGTTGCTGTCAGTGCAATGCAAGGCACTTCTGGAAAATGCTCTCTAAACTTAGTAATTGATAAATAGGAAGGCCTAAAATCATATCCCCACTGTGAAATACAGTGTGCTTCATCTATCGCTAATAACCCAATTTCCATTTTAGCGGCGGCCTCTAAAAAAGACGACATAAGTAGTCGCTCCGGGGATAAGTATAAGAACTTCACATGGCCTTTCTGTGCCTTAATAAAAAGTTGCTCTTGCTCCTGAGGGGTTAACTGAGAATGTAAAGCAGCAGCAGGAATACCTCGTTTTTGCAACTGATAAACTTGATCTTTCATCAAAGCAATTAAAGGAGTCACCACCAGGCATACCCCTCTACGCATCAAGGCCGCTACCTGAAAGCAAATCGACTTTCCTCCTCCAGTAGGTAGTAAAGCCAAGGTATCGGTAGCCGATACGGCTGACTTTATAATTTCTTCTTGTGGTTGTCGAAAGTCTTCATACCCCCAAAAACGATGTAAAAGTTGATGGCTATTCACGAAATTTGTCATGTTTTAATAAAATAGAGCCTCAAGATATTTATTTTGGAAAGAAGTCTTTTTATTTATTTTCCTTTTCATTTAGCTTTGCGCCCATGGAAAAAGTAGCAAAAAAAGTAGCATCTCTTTTACTGGAGATCAAAGCCATTAAAATTCAGCCCAATGATCCTTTTACATGGGCATCTGGATGGAAATCCCCGATTTATTGTGACAACCGTTTATCCCTTTCACATCCATCGGTACGTACGTATATCAAAAATGCGTTAGCAATGAGAATACAAGAGCTATACCCAGAAGCTGACGCGATTGCTGGAGTAGCTACTGCAGGTATCCCTCAAGGTGCCTTGGTTGCTGACAGCCTAAACCTACCTCTTCTTTATGTTCGTTCTAAGCCTAAAGGACATGGTATGACCAATATGATTGAAGGTGAAGCTCCAAAAGGAAGTAAAGTGGTCGTTATTGAGGACTTGGTTTCTACAGGAGGCAGTTCACTTAAAGCAGTTACTGCATTAAAAGAAGCAGGTTATGAGGTCCTTGGTATGATGGCTATCTTTACCTATGATTTCCCGGTTGCTGAAAAGAACTTTACAGCCGCAGACGTTACCTTGACTACTCTGTCAGATTACAATTATCTGTTGGAACTAGCATTGGAGCAAGATTACATTCAAGACTCTGCTGTAGCATCACTAAAAAGTTGGAGAGAAGCCCCTGACGTTTGGGGGAAATAATCATATCTCATTAACTAGAGTTTGCCTCATAATTAATAGGTAAGGTCCTTTCAAATGAATAAAGGAGAAAGGGTGAAGGAATATGAACCTTATTGACAGGTACTTTTCCTTCACCCTTTCTCCTTTTACGTTATAATCATTTTTATTTTAGCTGATTTGAGACAGCTTCTTTTTTATGACGAGGATGACTTTTTTAATAATCTTCTAACCCTGCAATAAGAATACGACAACGAGACTCTATTTCCTCCTGCAGGTCTATCAATTGCGTACGAATATTATTAGGATTTCTTTCCATCAACTCTATTGCCTCATCCAAAACATCCAATAACATTTGCTCATTCAGCAAATGAAACATTGTCTTCATCTTATGCTTTAATGAGCGTAACAATTGAGAATTGTTGTCTTTCATTGCAAGCTGGAATGTACTCTCTATTTCTTTGAGTCCCTTTATCAGCAATTTGACGAAGTGTGCTGTCTCCTGCTTATTCATGTTAGGAACATCCTTTGAAAAGAGTTTCACATCAATTTGCTTCTCTTTAATGATATTTTTCATAGCGGTAATAGTTTGTAAAGTTTTTGAGTAAATAACTAATGGTTTAATTGCTAAAGTTTTTCATCCACTATAGTATCAATAAGATACAAACTACTATAGCTTCCTAGATGGAGGTTATTCACCAACCATTGTTTACGGGCTGTCTGATTGAAATAAAATACTTTTGAAGTAAGAAGGTTTCTATAAGTAAAGGAGTTATTCCTTAAAAAACCCTTTACCCAAAAATAATAAATATCTTAGTAGAATAAGTACCTATTCTACCGCTGGAATCTTCTTAAGTAATATTTACAGACATACGTATTGTTAATTGCTTGCTGATTCGCTCCAAAATGAAGGAAAAATCACCTATTAATGATATAGAAATAAAAAAAACACCTTCTTACGAAAGGTGTTTTGTGATTTTTCATTTATTTCCTTCTATCAAGGATGTAGAAAATTATTATTTAAAAAGCTTTTTACGTCTTTTTTAATCGAAATAGACTTAAGAGATACTTCTACTTCTGTTACTCCTTGCATTGCATCCTCATCAATATTCCAAAAGATCTCCTTGTTATCTCCTCCTCTCATGGGCGAGTATTCCCCTACTTCAAAAAACTCATATTCTTCATCTCCTATCTTCAACTTGAATACCAATTCTTCAACAAGCTGATCATTTAACTCTGTTGAAGAAAGCTGTCCTCGAATAACCCCTTCTCTTCTATCCAATGGTTCAAACCATAACTTCAAGCCGTGCTTCTCTAACACCTGCTCCATAGAAGTAGTGGTCACTACAGGGATGTTATCTACGGCAGCTCCCCTCGGAATCACGGTTTCTGGAATATTATAAACATTCGTTACTGTTTCATCCACTCTCTGCCTACCTGTCTCTCTGGTAGAATAGGTCAAGTAAGCTAGCCCCATAAAGACAATCGCACCAAGGGATGCTGCTACCAACAAGGTCCTCAACGATTCTCTTTCTGTAATTTTGCGTTGGATATCATCCTTTCGCATCGCACTAATCAACTGAAGAGCTTGCTCATTCGAGGGATGTAAATCCAGACACTCCTTTGCGTATTTTTTAGACATTTCCTTATCGCTATTTCGCTCGTATTCATGATAACGGCAAGCATAAGAAGATGCTAATGTAAACAATACTTGTTCGTGAAAAGGATTTAGTGAATGTGCCTGTTCCAACTCATCAATAGAATCGTCCCAGTTTTTATATTTGTAGTAACCCACCCCTCTCGTGAAGTGCGCATTAAAAGTATGCTGGATATTTTGCCAGTCCTCAGGGGAAATTCCCATCTCATAGGCTATCTGCTTTAGATCACTATTGGATATTTGCTCCTGTTGGCTATGTTTTATCTCACAAATCTTTTCGATATATTTTTCTAATTTCTTATGAATTTCAGACATGGCTATAGCAATGTTATAGTGAGCTGGTACTATTTTCAATAATGTACGAAAGTTTTTCGGCAATAAACATTAATGAAGTCACCGCATAAGTATCTTACTATAACTTCCTAAATATATAACAAAGGGTAGCGACTCAAATGTCTAAAAACATTACAGAAACTCCTTAAAGATTACATGATATGCATATAAAAAGCGCGAGCCTACCGAAATAAGCATTTCGATAGGCTCGTGTTTATAAAATTAGCGCTTGATAAGTAATCAGTAGTATAAAAGCTTGTTTAAAGTACTGATTTAGACAAGCTCTAATGAATACTTGTCGTGAAACAAGTATCCATCACCTTAGTTTTTAAGTGCTTCAATTAGCTTAGGCACTACTTCAAAAGCATCACCAACTACCCCGTAGTCTGCTGCCTTGAAGAAAGGCGCTTCAGGATCCTTATTGATGGCTACAATCACTCTTGAAGAACTTACTCCTGCCAAATGCTGAATTGCTCCTGAGATTCCCACGGCAATATACAGGTTAGGGCTTACCTTAATCCCTGTTTGTCCTACGTGCTCATGGTGAGGTCTCCAATCCATATCAGAAACTGGCTTAGAACAAGCGGTAGCTGCTCCCAATACTCCTGCCAACTCTTCGATCATACCCCAGTTCTCTGGTCCTTTTAGACCGCGACCTGCAGAAACCACTAAATCAGCTTCTGGCAACAAGATATCTCCTTCCTGCTTATGTGCAGATAGTCTTTCTACTGCAAAGTCATTCTCACCAAAGTTTACTGACAATACTTCAACGGCAGCATCTCCTCCAACTTCTTCTGGAGCTACGGCATTTTTCGCCAGTGTAATTACTCTTTTATTACCTGGTAATGTCACAAAAGCAAACGCTTTACCCGTGAATACGCCCCTTTTTACTTTAAAACCTGCAGATGTATCTGGAATCGCTACAACATTAGATGCTACCGCAGCATCCATTTTCACAGCCACTCTTGGAGCAACAGCATCTACCATAGATGAACGTGCCATAATCACAGTACCTGCTGATACTACTTGTGCAGCTTCTGCTACGACAGTAGCTGTAGCACCAATTACGCCTTGATCCAGACGCTCATCCGCCACATGAAGTACTTTAGATACACCATACTTTCCTAGTTGGCTCAATTCTCCTTCCGCTACATTTCCTACTGCTACTACTGTAACCTCTCCTAGTTTTTTACCACAGGTTACCGCCTCAAATGAGGATTTCTTTATAAGACCATTATCGGTCTCTACATATACAAGTACTGACATGATATGATTTGTTTATTGGATTCGAAGTAATTTTTTAAACAAGGTGATTTCTCACCTTTCAATAGGCTCAAATGATCTGGTTGCTTATAACACTTTAGCATCTTCCTTCAGCATGCGCACCAACTCACCCATTTGATCAGGCTCCACCATCTTACAATCACCTTTTGATGCTGGTAACTCAAACGACTCATAAGCCGTTACATTCTCAGCTTCGACAGCAGGAACGACCTGAAGTGGCTTCTTTCTTGCCGACATAATACCTCTCATGTTAGGAATTTTCCATTCTGCAATAGGCTCCTGGCAACCTGCTACAAATGGTGTCTGAAGTTTCAAAACTTCTTTACCACCCTCAATTTCCCTTTCAAGAGTTGCAGTGTTACCCTCCAGATCCAAACGCATCGTAGGTGCCACAGATGGAATCCCTAGCATTTCAGCTACCATACCGTGAACCAATCCTCCATTGAAATCTGAAGACTCACGGCCCATCAAAATCATATCATAGTTTTCTTTTTTCGCTACTTCTACAATTTGTTTTGCAACAAACATTGCATCGGTAGGCTCCGCATCAACACGGATGGCATCATCTGCCCCAATTGCTAATGCTTTTCTGATAGTTGGCTCCGTATCTGCAGTTCCTACATTCAATACCGTTACTGATCCAGATGTTTCTGTAGCAATCTCAACTGCTCTTGCCAAAGCATAATCATCGTATGGGCCAATGATAAACTGTACTCCGGTAGTGTCTAGTTTATTGTCCTTGAACTGGATTTTAGTAGTCGTATCTGGTACGTGACTAATACATACAAGAATCTTCATAATGATCGTGTGTTTATTCTGTTGAATATAGATTAAGGTTCTTTCTTTAATAGCTTCTCTCGCCAAAGAACATATACATCAATGCATGACGTTCTTTCAAAAATAGTATGCATGCATAATAAAATCAAAACATTTATCAATATTTTATTTAGCGATTAAGCTAGTATACTGAAAATCACGCATTAGTTAACATTTATTAATAGTACTTTTTACGTTTTTCTTTCGTGGATGTAAAGTAAATCGATTGTATAGGCAATTAGTTTTATCAATCGCATCGTATTTAGGGCTTATTTTCCAATTACAGCGCAATCACAAACAAGCTTTAATACTTAAGATGATTATTGTAGAGCTCTCAAAATATTAATGATAATATTTTAATCATTTATTTGTTTATTATTTAAACATTGATTTATATTTGTTAGCACAGACATATTATTCATCCCAAAACAGGTGAGCGACATGAAAAGCACACAATTGTCATTATTTACAAGAGAGAACAAACTCATCCATTACTACTTCCAAGGAATTTATTATCAATCCTACAGAACTATCATTGTCCAGCTCTCTAGCCACAAAGTGTTAGCTGCATTATTAACTTGCTCAGTAGTTTACTTGATCTACTCTGCACCAAACGTATCCTCTCACTCAAAACATCACGAAATCAAGAATACCATTCACACTACTCCCCCCTCCATTAATAACACACGAGAGGTTTTCCTTATCAAGCGACAACTTCTGGTTGCCCAATTTCTTGTGAAAGAAAAAGTCAGTAGAGTAGAACAACTTCCCTCCAAAGCGTTACTTACGTTAAACAAAGAAATAAGCGATCTTTTCCTGCGTATTGTACTTAAGGAGCAAGCTTTACCTCCACACGTAAAGAAATTTTTCACCTCTAGTCATCCACTAAAAAAGGTAGAGACAGCTTTGATGGAACAAGCAAAATACCACATCCCTGCCTCCATCACTTTAGCGCAAGCAGCATTGGAAACAGGCTATGGACAACACGTAACAGGGAATAACTTTTTTGGTATTAAAGACAAGACAGGAGCGTTAAAGAACCCTTCTGTAACTACAGAATACTTTGATGAGAAAGAGTATCAATCCAATTACCTAAAAATTAAAGACAGTCAAGTCATCACGATTTCTGGAAAAAAACTATATAAATGCACGATTAAAGATACTTTTGCTCACTACCCTTCTGCTTGGGCATCATTTCGAGCACATTCCAAGCATCTCAGCAACAATAAGCGTTACCATACGCTATTCACGAAAGGAAAAAATTACGAAGCCTGGGCCTCTTTACTGGGCAGTACAAAAAAAGGAGGGATAGGATACGCCACAGACCCTAACTATGGGCAATCTATTTGCCGTATCATTCAAAAGTACCACCTGGATCTATTGGATTATTAAACAAAGCACTTTCTTATAACTCCGTAAAGTTAAAGGAGAAAGGATGAAGGAATTGAACTTCTGTACAAAGAAGTGATTCCTTCATCCTTTCTCTTTCATGCGTTTAGAATGGAGCTATTTCACTGTTCATAAGAGAGTATCTTTTACCTAGGCATTCATAGCCCAAACCATTCGAAACTCTCCTTCTCTCAATTGTAAATCTGTTCCTCCTACTGCTTGTAAATCTGCTTGAGGAAACACATCCATGAAAATATCGATTAACATATTGGAAATGGGGTATTCTTCTTTTCCTGTATAGTCTTTCGTACTACTATAAATAAATAATACGACATGATCTATTTCAAGTAAATCAACTTGATGAGATAGAATTTCTTCGAGCATTTCACTACAAACACATTCAGCTTTCTCTGCCTTGAAGGGAGAGGAGTGCAATACACTTATTTCTGGGATATAGCCTTTCAGTAATCCCTCACACCCTTCCATATCATCTGTCGTGTAGTTCACCACTGGCAAATTGCTTCTCATCAACATTAAACCGAAGTTATTCTTGGGATAAGTATAGTACATGGGTAATCATAGATCGTTATATAAGAACTGTTAACAAAATAAACATATTAAAGCAGTCTTCTTAGAATTTATATCATTGAATAATATAAACCTAAAGTAAAGGTTTTATACCAAAAACAGCTAAAAAATATCATTGGAATCTCATTGGGTTTAACGCTTATCAAATAATAAAATGAAAGATGGATAGCGCTTGACTTTACTGTATAGTGCATATACCTACACTTTTCAATATGTCCTTATGGGAGGGGGCAGGAATTACGGGCAAATTCATAATTCAATGATCGTATAAAATAATAAAGGGGCTGCGTAAAGACGCAGCCCCTTTATTATTTTCAAAGCAATTTTTTCAATAATTGGATTCCATCACCACTAGATTGAATGGCAGGTTCAGTAGTTCTATAAAATCTCTTCCAGACTCTTCAATATCCTCATCCTCTTCTTCATAATACCAATTAACCACAATTTGGTGCCCTTTCTGGTGAAGTTCCTCCAATGATCTAAACATTTGAATAAAGCATTTCGATGTAGCTGTATTAAAATAATCAAGCTGCATATTCACCGTCGTTTCGATTTGGGGCTTTTCTGCTTTGTAAAGCTCTATCCAATCTAATACTGGCTTATAGAAATCCACGGCATTTTCAGGAATGGAACGGCCTACTATATTGATAAGTCCCTTAACCCTATCTAATTCTATTCTTGGTGTTCTATTTTTTTCTGGCAAAATAAAATTCTTCATATGCTTTAAAACCCCCTGAAGGCGTTATTGAATTTCAAAAAATACACCATGGTCGTAATACACACAGCTCTTCTCCCAACTGCTGCAAGTAGTGTTAATCCACTGCAGGTATCCTAACTTTAAGTTCAAAGAAAAGACGATCCTCACGGTACTCTTTAAATTGATAAATAATTGGTTGCGCTGATTTACGGGCAATATCGAGTATCCCCAACCCAGCACCTCCATGAGCAGAAAAATTTCCATTGCTCAAGATCTCACGATAAAGCTTACGAAGTTCTTCAGGACTTAATCCATTGACTTCCTCTATTTTGCTTTGCAAAAAAGTAGCTCTATCATGCGATACAAAGTTACCAGATTGTATAAAAAAGGCATCTTCCTCCTTTCCAAGGATAAAGACTACCAAATTATCAGTACTCTCTTGACCATCAGGGCTATTGTAGGTTTCATAGTGATGAAACAAGTTTTGAAGAATTTCGACAGCGATGATATGTACTCTTTTAAGGCTGTAGACTTGCCCCTTAGTATCTACGAGTTTTTCACTCATATGTTCTAGGATTTCATCTAGCAAATCTACGTTCATTTGCCCTTTGTACGAAAAAATAACGTCATCCAACTGTCTCAGTTCGTCATAATGCTTGTTAACATCAAACTTTTTCAAGGTTAAATTATCCAACTGAACAGGAGTTAAATTAAGACTAACCGAATTAAATAAAAAACAGGCATTGACTCCGTATAAAGTCAAAATTTGATTATCACTAAAATAATCTAAAAAAATGTAGACTATCAATAAGGTGTTAAGAAAATTCAAGCCTGCATTCAATCTTATTACTTAATTGCAATCGAATCTTTGGATAATACAATCAAACCTTTCTTATAAAGATATCCCACTACTTTTTTAAAATGTTTTTTACTCATCTGTAATTCCTCTTTAATTTGCTCAGGGGAAGCTTTATCAGAAAACGGCAGTACCCCTCCCCTGGAGATAATCTCTCCCAGTAACATCTGAGCATCTCCTTCTATTTCCTCTGCAACATACCCTCCTTTCTTAAGAGATAAATCAATCAGGTTATCTTCTCTGACCTTTTTAACAAACACCTGATATTTTTCTCCAATCTTTAATGGCTGAAAAGCTTCATTCTTATAAAGCAACCCTCTCCATGTTTGATTGACAATACAAGAATACCCAAGTTCAGAAGATGCATAAATCAATGCTTCTACTTCCTCTCCCTCTTCCAGTAGCACATCATCTGCTCTATTTAGGAATGCATTAAGTTTGGCTGTTCCTACAGGGCGCTCTGCACGTGCATCCAAGACAATTCTTACGACATGATGCTCTCCTACTTCCATTCGCTGACGTTGCTCAGAAAAAGGAACCAATAGTTGCTTGGTCAATCCCCAATCCATAAATGCTCCTGCCTTGTTTACATCAGCCACCTCCAACGTCACATAATCTCCTACCTTTCCAAAAGGCTCTTCCTCAGTCGCAATCAATCGGTTTTCATGGTCCTTGTACACAAAAACCTGAATGATGTCTTGTGCCTGCATTTCTCCACTTCTCACGCAGTTATTGGGCATTAACACCTCTGTATCTCCATCTAACTCTTTTAGAAAGTAGCCTATTTCAACTTTCCTTACTACTTCCATTTGATTATACTCCCCTATATTCAGCATCGCTTTATTTTATTATCCTATGTTCATATTATTTTCAATACTTGAAGCCCATCTTTGACAAAGGTGTCAAAAAGCTTTCTGGAAGAGCTGCCTCAATATGTACTTCTTCTCCAGTGTAAGGGTGTCTCATTCGCATCTCTGCCGCATGAAGCATCAGACGATGACACCCATACTTTTCAGACATCACTTTATTATGTCGATGATCTCCATAACGGGTATCACCAATCAAAGGATGGTTCAATCCCTTCATATGCAAACGAATCTGATGGGTTCTCCCTGTTTTTGGAAACACTTCCACTAAAGAGTAACGAGCGGTATTATACCTCCCTACAGGCTCTTCTAATTCTACTTGTTCCAATGTTTTGTAAGTCGATAAAGCCGTCTTATACTCTTTGGAGTATCTACTTTTCACTGCCTTATCAATCACACCCTCTTCCAAAGTATGTCCTCTTACAACACAAAGGTAACGTTTATCCAAACGTTGCTCGGCAAATTCAGTTTGTAACTTACTTCCTCCCTCACTAGACAAAGCAAAGATCAATACCCCTGAAGTAGGACGATCCAAACGATGACAAGTATAAACATGCTGACCAATCTGGTCTCTCAAGCGCATCATCGCAAACTCCCCCTGCTGCTCTGCCAGTTCAGTTCTATGCACCAGCATACCGCTGGGTTTATTCACCGCAATATAATGTTCATCACGATATAGTATTTCTAACTCTTTGGTCATAAACCCCTTTCATTCTATTTATTAAGTTCACAGGGCGATGCCCTGTGCTATCGGCGATACCCTGTGCTATGGGCGATTCTCTATACTATGGGCATTACCCTATACTTGGATATTGCGCTATATTACCCATGCCACTATACGATCTACGTTAATTGGGTGTTACTCGTCTATGTTGTTTCCTTGTTATTCAATCAACAAATAAACTTATCTACACTGCTAACAAGCAAAGATAATAAAAGATATGAGCATCTTCTTACAATTCACTCAGTAAACTTATAACCTATAAGCACCCTTTAACGATTGCATTTCTTTAAAAATCATCCTGCAGGCAATAATTATCTCTCCATAAAAACTAACTCTCTGATTGGTAGATTCTTCAGGAAAGGTTATAAAGAATCTGTACTATCCTTGCAGAAAAAGTCTACTTATTGCTTATTTTTGTTTGCAAATATTTAATCAAATTACAGAAGCATTGTCAGCAGCCTTATGGATAATTTCGTTGTCTCCGCCAGAAAATACAGACCAAACACCTTTGATACTGTCGTTGGGCAGGAGCACATTACCCATACCTTGAGAAATGCGATCCTCAATAACCACTTGGCTCAAGCATTCTTGTTTTGTGGCCCTAGAGGTGTAGGAAAAACGACCACGGCACGTATTTTGGCCAAAACCATCAACTGTGAAAATCTCACAGAGTCCGCTACCCCTTGCAATACTTGTCCCTCATGTACGAGTTTTAACAAAAACGCTTCTTATAATGTCATTGAGTTGGATGCGGCCTCCAACAACTCTGTGGATGATATTCGAACATTAATTGAGCAAGTGCGTTTTGCTCCTCCGGCTGGAAAGAAAAAGATTTATATCATTGATGAGGTGCACATGCTGACCACTGCAGCCTTCAATGCCTTTCTAAAAACATTGGAGGAACCTCCTGCCTATGCCATTTTCATTCTAGCGACTACTGAAAAACACAAAATCATCCCTACCATATTGTCCCGTTGTCAGATTTTTGACTTTAACCGTATACAGGTAGGTGATATCGTACAACAGTTAGAGCAGATTGCCGATAAGGAAAATGTGCAAGCAGAAGAGGAAGCTCTGCACTTGATTGCACAAAAAGCTGACGGAGGTATGCGAGATGCCTTATCACTTTTCGATATGATTGTCACTTTCTCGGAAGACAACCATATCACTTATCGCAATACCATTGATAATCTCCATATATTGGACCATGATTATTATTTTAAAGTGGTAGATGCAATCCAAACGATGTCTATTCAAGATGCCCTACTTCTTTTTGATGAAATCCTAAAAAAGGGATTTGATGGACACAACTTTATTATAGGTCTTTGTGAGCACTTCCGAAACCTATTGGTATGTAAAGATGAAGCAACTGTGGCTTTACTAGAAGTCGCTAAAGAAGCACAAGATAGATACCTTGAGCAAGCTAAGGCATTACCCACTACACAAATTTTGTCTTTATTAAATATTGGCAACCAATGTGATCTTAACTATAAAAGCAGTAAGAATCAACGTCTACACGTAGAGTTGGCACTGATCAAAATGGTCCACATCAGTAGTGCATTAAGCATTTCTCAATCTGATGTGCTAAAAAAAAAACTCCAGTAGCGCTACCTAATCAAAAAGCTAGAAAACGTAATACAGCAACTACCCCCACAGTAAAAGAAAGTAAGGAAACAAAACCGGCAACAACCGCTGTAAATACCCCTCCTCAAAGAGACTGGAGAAAACCGACCTTTAATACTTCTGATTTTAAAAGCACCAGAAGTATTTCCAACAGTGTACAAGAAGCTCAAGAAAAGCGACAGCAACCTATCGTAACGACAAACAAAGTAATAAGTCCTGTCGACCCCCAAACAACCAATACCCCTGAAAAGCGTAAAGCTTTCACACTCCCTCAAGTGTTTGTACATTGGAAATCCTTCACAGAAAAGACTCGGAAAGCAGGAGCCTCTACGCTAATCACCCTCTTGCTGGACAATGCTGATCTGGAACTAAAGGAGAAAGAAACAATTCTTATAAAGTTAAGTAACCCTGTACAGCAACAACAACTTCAGGATATTCAAGCAGAGTTACTCAAGCATCTGAAGGAAGGGCTTCAAAATAACTTCATACAATTACAAAGCACTGTGATTAAAGTGGAGCAAAAAACAGAAATACCTGTCGCCTCCATGAAGTTTAACAACCCGTTGGAAAAAATGCAATTCCTTCTGAAAAAGTACCCTAAACTTAAAAAACTCCAATCCAATCTTGGTCTTGATCTAGATGATTAGTTTCCATTTCTAAATTCTTATTGATAATATTAAGTAACATTACAAAAGTCATTTTGATACTCAACATTTAGTGCTTAATTAAAATCAATTTCTATGAGAGCTTCAACATTAACAACTATTGTCTTATGTCTTGTAACATGGATTACCAGTAGCTGTTCGCAGCAACCCGAAGAAAAAAAGGAGGTAGTCGCCGCTCAACCTAAAATTAAAAGAACCCCAAAACCGACTCCACCTCCTCCATATAGGACCTCCGACATGCTCATACAGGGCTGGGAAGTCGCTTTTACAATTTCTTCTACCAGAGCACCTAAAGAAGCCGCTCTTTATGATGAAATTATCAGTGAACTAGAACAAGATCCTAGTTTGCGTCTAATGATAATTGGTCATACATGTGCTATTGGCTTTGATTACAAAAATGAAAAATTAGGAAAAGAAAGAGCCAAAGCCATTTATGACAAATTGATCGCCCTTGGGGTTTCTTCTGACCGCCTAGAATACAAAAGTGCTGGCGAACACCTTCCTGTTTCTCAAAATGACACAGAAGAAGGCAGGGAAGAAAACAGAAGAGTATCCTTTGAGCGAATCTGAAATTAATTCAGTAACTCAAAAACAACTACTATGAAAAAGCTTGTTCTTTTACTTACTCTATTAACGGCTGTGGGCTTTGCCCAAGCCCAAGTGAAATTTGGTATTAAAGGTGGTGCAAGTGCATATAAACTAGCCTTTGATGACATTGACAACACCTTTAGCTCCTTAACTGAGGGAGGGCGTAACACCGGATGGCATGCTGGTTTCCAACTACAATTCAAAATGCCTGTTATTGGTATTTATGTACAACCAGAAGCTTACTATAACAGTGTAAAAGGTGAGCTAGATTTCAACGGTAACATTTCAGAAGTTGATACGAAACGTATCGATGTACCCGTAATGTTTGGTTGGAGATTAGGGCTATTTGACCTTATCGCTATTCGTCCTCACATAGGCCCCGTACTAAGAATAAAACTAGAAGATGGCTACGATGAGTTCGAAGACTTAATCGGCGGAGAAGTTGATACGAATGGAGGTACTTTAGGTTATCAAGCAGGTCTGGGCCTTGATCTACTAAAATTCACTTTTGACGCTCGTTATGAAGGAGCACTTAGTAAGGAAGCTGAAAGTATTACTGGTGCATTAGGTAATACGAATGATTTCGACCCTAGATCTAATCAATGGATTTTCTCATTAGGATACTGGTTCTAAGAGAATACACAAGACTACATACAACTGAGCCGCTCCAAATAGCCTTTGGAGTGGCTTTTTCTATTGTCCACTTCAAAAAATGGAAGGAGTGTGTTAGCTGACACTAGAATAGCAATTAATCTGATAATTATTCTATATTTGTTTCTCAGTAAGTAAGAATTACTATTACTAACTGTGAAAAAACAAGAACCAATTTCGTAGACCGCCAATCGCTATGAACATAACAATAGAGCAACTATACCAAATCTACAGGGAACATCCACTCATCAGTACTGATACTCGTAAGATTGAAACTGGCTCTCTTTTTTTCGCCCTTAAAGGCGCCAACTTCAATGGCAATAAATTCGCTTTACAGGCACTGGAAAAAGGTGCTGCCTACGCTATTATTGACGAAGAAGAATTTGCCACTAACGAACGCTGTCTTCTTGTCGACAATGTACTTACTTGCCTACAAGAACTTAGTGCCTTTCATCGTCAACAATTTGATATTCCTATCATAGCGGTAACCGGCTCTAATGGGAAGACGACCACTAAGGAGTTGTTAAACCAAGTGCTTTCCAAAAAATTCAAAACCCATGCTACCGAAGGGAATTTCAATAATCACATTGGTGTTCCTTTGACCTTATTGAAAATGCCTGAGGACACTGAAATCGCCCTCATTGAAATGGGAGACAATCATATGGGAGAAGTGGCAGCACTTTGTCAAATTGCTCACCCCACTCATGGGTTCATTACCAATATTGGAAAAGATCACCTAGAGGGGTTTGGGAATTTTGAAAACAACATAAGAGCAAAAAGCGAAATCTTTGACTACCTTATCAAACATGATGGTATTGCGTTTATCAACTCCAAGGATCCAATCCTAAAAAACATGGCTAAGCGCTTCAAAAATCCAATATGGTATGGAGGAGAGTATGATTTTGCTTTTCTGGAATTAGAAGGAGCCCACCCTTATATCTCTTACAAAGACCGTCAAGAAGAGCTTATTCAAACGCAGTTAATTGGAGCCTATAATTTTGAAAATATCCTTTTGACATTCTGTATTGGAAAGTACTTCGAGGTTACCAATCAAGATATCCATGAGGCGATACGTTCTTATACTCCATCTAATAATCGTTCACAACTGATCGAAAAAGGAAGCAACATCATTATTCTAGATGCTTATAACGCCAATCCTTCCTCTGTAGAGGCGGCATTGGAAAGCTTTGATAGCTTCGAAACTAAAAAGGAAAAAGTTGTGATCATTGGTGATATGCTGGAACTTGGAAATATCAGCGAGGAAGAGCATCAAAAAATGATTGAGCTTGCAAGTAGTAAATCCTTTGAGCGTCGCATTTTTGTGGGACCCCTATTCCATCAATCAATTGAATTAGAAGGGATTGAAAAGTATGCCGATAAAGAGCTGCTTGTAAAGAACCTTACAGAAAACCCTTTAAGCAATAGTGCTATCCTTATCAAGGGTTCCAGGGGAATAAAGCTAGAAACATTACTGGATGTGTTGTAAACAACACAACACTATAATCATACAATCAATCACATCCTTATATCTATAATTAATAATACTAATCACACCATTGACATATGGATAAGAAAAGTAAAAAATTCCTCAAAAATTATCTAAACACCCCTTCGCCAACAGGGTTTGAGACAGAAGGACAAAAAGTATGGTTGGAGTACCTTACCCCTTTTGTAGACGAATATTATACAGACACTTACGGTACGGCTGTAGGGGTAATCAATCCTAAAGGCAAGTATAAAGTTGTGTTAGAAGCACATGCCGATGAGATCTCTTGGTTTGTTAACTATATTACTCCTGAGGGATATATATACGTCATCCGTAATGGAGGTTCAGATCACCAAATTGCACCATCCATGCGTGTCAATATTCACACTGCTAAAGGCATTGTAAAGGGTGTTTTTGGATGGCCTGCCATTCACGTGCGTAAGGACAAAGAAGATGCTCCTTCCATGGACAATATCTTTATCGACATCGGAGCCAACTCAAAAGAAGAAGTTGAAAAGATGGGGGTTCATGTTGGCTGTGTCATCACCTTTGATGCTGACATGATGGAACTCAACAAAAAATACATTACGGGTAGAGCATTAGACAACCGAATTGGAGGCTTTATGATTGCCGAAGTTGCTCGTAGAATCCACGAAAATAAAGATAAGATTCCTTTCTCTTTACATATTGTCAATGCAGTACAAGAAGAAATTGGACTGAGAGGTGCTGAGATGATTGCTAATCGTATCAACCCTGATGTAGCTATTATCACTGATGTATGTCACGATACGTCCTCTCCGATGTACGACAAAAAGAAACAGGGAGACACTAAATGTGGAAGCGGACCAGTACTAACCTATGGACCTGCCGTGCAAACCAATCTTTTGGATATGATCATTGGCACTGCGGAGAAGAAAGACATTCCATTCCAGCGCATGGCCGTATCAAGGCTGACTGGTACAGATACGGATGCCTTTGCATACTCCAATAACGGGGTAGCTTCAGCATTGATTTCCTTGCCATTGAAGTACATGCACACCACTGTGGAAACCGCTGCAGAAACCGATATTGAGCACACCATACAGTTGATGTATGAATTTGTCAAGCAACTGAAAGCAGGACACGATTTCCGCTATATTAAGTCATTATAAAATATCGTAATACTTTTAGTATTAAGAACATGTTTGGAACCACACCTTTTGGTACAAAACATGTTCTAAAACCCGTTATGCCTATCAGCTAGCGGGTTTTTTCATATCTATTCGCTACAGTCGCAGGGTGGGGATATTTCTATTTTAAATTGTTATATTATTAGAACCATCTCAAAACCCTAACGATATGCAAACCACTCCCGCACACCTATACCTTAGCAAAGAAGACCGTAAATCTTTACTAAAGAAAAATAACTGGAAGGCAAGTTATGAAATCGTACTACATTGGTTGTGGATTACTTTTGCTTTCGCTCTAGTTCATTTTTTCCCAAATCCTATTACAATCATCATCTCCTTATTCATACTAGGAGGAAAACAATTGGCTTGTGCGATTTTAATGCACGACGCTGGTCATAGAGCTGTTTTCAACAATAAAAAATGGAATGACCTTATAGGGCAATGGTTGGGAGCTTATCCTATTTGGCATAATATGCACAGTTATCGGGAATATCACTATCGACATCATGTTCACACAGGTCTTCCGGAAGATCCCGACCTGCTTCTAACCAGAGGGTACCCCACTTCCAGCAAGAGCATGATGAGAAAGTTTGGGAGAGACTTGAGTGGTATCACGGGGATAAAAGCATTTTTTGGACTCACCCTAATGCATTTAGGGTATTTGCAATACAATTTAGGTGGAAAAATAGAGAGACACTCCTCTCCCCCTAAGAATATAATCACCTTTGGACAACGATTTATGTATCATTTATCGGGACCTCTATTCGTGAACCTACTTCTCTTTTCCATCTTATATCTAATCGGCAATCCTTTTTTATACCTACTATGGATTATTGCTTACCTCACCACTTTTCAATTCTCTTTGCGAGTGCGTTCGATCGCCGAGCATTCACTAGTAAAGGACTGTACAGATCCTTTTCAAAATACACGTACCACTAAAGCCAATACGATTGAAAAAATCTTATTTGCCCCCTATCACGTAAATTATCATGCAGAACATCATATGCTTATGGCTGTACCATCATATAACCTTCCCCATATGCATCAACTACTCCTCAAAAAGGGCTTCTATGAAAAAGGCATATTAAGTCATGGGTATTGGTCCATTATCAAGGCTGCAGCACAAGGACAAAAAAAAGGTAAGGATTAAAGAATGGAGAGTCATTACCCTCCTTTCCTCAATCTTTACCTTATCTATTTTTCGCTTTCAAGATAGTACGAAACTGTCACCTATTGGTGTCTTCTACCCCCTCTCTTCTTCTGCGCTACTTCTACTTTTACTTTTCTTCCTTTGTAATTAGTACCGTGAAGTTGTGTAAGGATCTTTCCTGCCACTTTCTTCTCTACATCGAAGAATGTATACTCTCTCTTCAGGTCGATACTTCCCAAGTTAGCCGAGTTGATTCCTGTACGATCACAGATCATACGCACCAAGGCACCTTTGTTCAGGTCATCAATCTCACCCAGGTTCATAAAGAAACGTTCTTGAGCGGTTTTCAATCCAAAACGCTCTTTACCAGCTCCTTTTCTGCGATCACCACTTCTATTGTTTCTGTCTCTTGAATCATTTCTACGCTCACGAGCATTGATATCTGCCGCTCCACGATAGTAATCCAAGAATCTATTGAATTCTACAGAAACAAAACGTTGAATCAAATCTTCTTTCGTCAACTCCTGAAGTGCTTCGTATGCTTCTGGAAGGAATTTTCCGATTTCTTCTTCGCTTACCTCTACCTCTTTTACACGACCTACAAGAGCTGTCATCTGATTCTGACACACATCCATTCCTGTAGGGACTTTCTTCAAGATAATATCCTTCTTGATAAAGCGACCCAAGTCTTTGACACGGTATACCTCTCTTGGCACTGTCAAGATAATAGAAGTACCTGATTTACCCGCACGAGCCGTACGACCACTTCGGTGTGTGTAGCTTTCCAAGTCGTCTGGCAAGTTGTAGTTGATTACGTGTGTTACATCACTCACGTCAATACCCCTTGCAGCAACATCAGTCGCTACTAACAACTGTAGACTTCTCTCTCTGAATTTCTTCATCACTTGCTCTCTTTGCACCTGCGAAAGATCACCGTGAATTGCCTCTGCATTGTAGCCGTCACGAGTAAGGCTCTCTGCAATCTCTTGTGTCTCCTTACGTGTACGACAGAAGATCACACCAAAAATACCAGGATAGAAATCAATTACCCTTTTAAGGGCTGGATATTTATTATGGCGGTCCACTACATAATAGTGGTGCTCAATGTTTCTAGCACTTTCGTTTCTTCTTGAAACAGCAATTTCTACTGGAGTGTCCATATATTTATGGGCTACCTTCTCTACCTCCTTAGACATTGTTGCCGAGAACAACCATGTGTTTTTAGTTTCCGGAGTGTAGCTTAGGATATTATCGATATCCTCCTGGAATCCCATATTGAACATCTCATCAGCCTCATCCAATACAACTACCTCAACATTTTCCAACTTCACTGCCTTACGGTTGATCATATCGATCAATCTACCTGGAGTCGCTACAATGATATGCGCACCTCTCTTGACTGCACGGATTTGCTGGTCGATACTTGTACCACCATAAACCACTGCAATCTTAAGATTTTTCATAAATTGAGCGTACTGTGTTAGCTCATTAGAAATCTGAGATGCCAACTCACGTGTAGGACATACGACCAATCCTTGTGTTTTAGGATTAGAAGTATCAATTAGGTGAAGTAATGGTAAACCAAATGCTGCTGTTTTACCAGTACCAGTTTGTGCAAGACCAATCAAGTCTTGAGGTTCGTCGGATAGTATTTGGGTAATTGCTTGTTCTTGAATAGGTGTTGGGTTCTCGTAACCCATAGATTCTACTGCCTGTACAATTTCGTCGTGAAGACCTAAATTTCTAAAACTCATATTTTCCTTTTTTGATTAACCATCTGTTAATCTATTACCAATTGTATGAATTCAATCTGCCCCACCCTATTACTTGACACAGGCAGCATTGAACGTAAAATGAAGAATGCGCTACAGGTTATAGCACAATCAATTCTTCAAAGAATGCAAAAGTAACCGAAAAGTATGGAAACACAATAGGTCTTTATATTTATTCACAAATGTTCTTGAAAAAGAAGGTAGGGTATTTTACTTATTGTGCAATAAAACAAAAAAACCTACAACCACTATACGTAGTTATAGGTTTCTTTTGATACATACTTCTTAAAATAAGCTTTACGCCTCTTTGGGCTTCCACTCTTTCTTTAGTTTACCACTTTTCTTGAAAAACCAAATCGACAAGCCATAGCAATACCCTTTCCCTTTATAATTGTGTTTCAGGATATATTCTCGCTTATTCACTAGTTTATTCAAGCTCCTTACTACCTTTCCTTTTAACTGCTCTTCTGTCATTTTCTTACCTTTGCTCTCCGTATACTCTCTGGCAGCATCAATAAAATCATGATTCAATAAAAGACGATTCTCATCTTTCAACGTTTTCAGCAATAGATAATCCCATTCTGACAAACGGTAGCCATCTTCCTCAGAGTGTCCCAATTGTTTTAAGAACTCTTCTGATAAGTTAAAAGGATCATGTTGTTCATCCGAATCTGATGAAGCGACCTCCTCCTCTTCTACAGGCTTCGATGAAACTGAGGAAGAAGTAGGAGTCACTGTAGAGGGTACTTCCACTGGAGCAGCACTTTTCGCTACAGGTTCATTTACCACAGTCATTCGTTGTTGTTTACGAAGCAGTTGAAGTTCAGCAATAGCTTCTTCTGTCTTCAATAATTTGAATCTTAACTCATTAAGTTCAGATTCATAAGTCGAGATCAAGTTGCTAATTTGATTTTCCGATAGTTCTGAAGTAAGCATATTAATAAGAGATTTTTAATAAGACTACTCAATATTATTTTGATAATATGAACACAAATATGTTATATCCAATATAAAAAATGAAATTAACATGAAAAGAAAAACAGCAGAAATTATAAAATGACTGCTGATAAATTCTTCTCATAACACCATGAAAGCTCGCAATAGTCCTATTTAAATTCTCCTATAATGTAAAATAAAATCATTATTCATTGCATTTTCCAGCCTGCCATGAACCTACCCCTGCCCTTGCTGCTTTATAGGCATTTTTATAGGTATTCCCATCACAACCGCAAACTGGATCAGTAGAGAAATCATAAGCTGTTGGTCTTTTTTCCATATCTTCCGGAAGGCAATTTACCTGTTCTTTCAGAAAAGCAATTTCATCCCTATCAAACTTCCCTCCCATTTTACGTGTTCTGCCACATTTATCAGCATAGTATAAATTGGAAAAAACCTCATGTTTCTTTGCATACACAAAATATTCATCTCCTTCAAAGAACACAAAATCACAAGAAGAGTAAGCGGCAAACAAATAGATTTTTCGTCCTGGATATAATTCTCCTTTCCAATAGGATTGAACTTCAAATCCGACTTGATCAAAAGAAGCATCATCAGCTGTTTCCACAGAAATTACCTTTCCAACAAAAACAGCATCGGCATCCTTGAATGCATCCATCACAGCATAAGACTCCTTGGAGCAATCACAAGGCAAATAATCCCCATTCATCCACTTCCCTTGTTCTATACGCCCATCAGCATATAACATGATTCCTTTACCATGACGTAAATTATCCTTCCACTCTCCAATATACTTACTGCCATCAGCATAAACATGATCTCCTTCTCCATTGCTCTTCCCCTCTCTCCATATACCCGTGTGTACACTTCCATCTGTCTGTTCTAACACCCCTCTACCATGCATCTTCCCTTCCTTGAAACCACCTGTATACTTATCGCCATCAGCCCAAGTAAAAACGCCATACCCGTGCTTCTTACCATAGGCAAAATACCCTTCATAAGTACTACCATCTGCATAGTGTAACACCCCTCTTCCATGCATGAGGTTGTCCTGCCACTTACCCTCATACACCGTCCCGTCTTTCCAGGTATATGTTCCTGTTCCTTTTCGATTTCCATGAATGTCTAAATCTCCCTGATAGTCTCCTTCAGCAACCTGATTACTTACATCGTTTTGTGCAAAAAGTGGAGAGATTACTATGGTTAAAAAAAATAGAATAAATATTTTCCTCATCATCTTTTTATATTTGCTTACTATGCTCAATATTTACAAAATTCAGCTACTGCATTTTTTATCTGTATTCCTCCTAAAAAATGTATGGATATTTGCTCTACAGCATTAGAAGCTACAGAGACTCTCTCAAAAAAAGAGGTATTACCAACAGGTATTCCTTTAAAATTACAACTGACAATGTTTGAAAAGGGAATTTTAACCATTTTTATCGAACTATTTCATTCTTTGTATCCAAATCTCGGTCATTTCAATAGTATTATGGAAAAGATCATCCAAAAAATAATCGCCCACTTGCGCTTGTGGAAAATTCAATTCCATAGTCAAATTCACTCAGAAACAGATAATTTTATTCTAGATAAAATTTATATGATCCTCCGAGTGTTTTCCAAAGGACTCTCAGTAACTAAAGCCGCTTTTAAAGCATTTGGAGAAGATAAGGCCTATATTCAAGGAGCTGCCATTTCTTACTATACGGTATTTTCTCTCCCTCCAATCCTCTATTTTATCATTAGTATGATTGGATTATTTTATGAGGATGCCCAAGCCAAGGCGACGCTATTAGAGGAAAGCAGGAGAGTGATCGGCCCAGAAATGGCTCAACAGCTCAGTTTCTTTCTTGATCACCTTTCTAACCCTGACAATCAATCTACATTAAAAGCCCTTATCAGTATTGGCTCTCTGGCCTTTAGTGCTTCTATTGTATTTTATACGCTGCAAACCTCCATCAATACCTTTTGGAAAGTTGATGACGACAAAAAAGGAGGAATTGGTCAACTATTAATCGACCGAATTATCTCTTTTACTACTTTAGCATTTCTAGGACTGGCTTTTATTTCTGTAACAATAGTGGAAACGACTTTTTTGGCTGTCAAGGGAATTATCGAAAACTACTTCGGCATTAACATCCCATTTATCTATGAGCTTCTGAACAGTATATTACCTTATATTCTTTTCACGGTTCTTTTCGCGATGCTTTTCAAATACCTTCCTAATGCAATCATTCGCTGGAGAGACTTATGGGTAGGTAGTTTTGTGACAGCCATACTATTTATTTTGGGACAAAAGGGGATCGCCTGGTATATCAATAGCACTGATGTAGCCAATGCCTATGGAGCTGCCAACTCTATTATCATCCTACTGGCATGGGTTTTCTACTCTTCACAAATTGTCTATTTTGGAGCCGAATTTATCTATATCTACGCCACTAAATTTGGCAATGGTATTCATCCAGCCTCTGGACTAGAAAAGTTCAAGCAAAGTAAAATCGTTAAATTTTTTAGAAAACATGGAAATACAGATTAGACAAGCTAATCAACAAGATCTAGCATCTATTGCCGACTTTCAACTTACTATGGCTTGGGAAACTGAGTCCTTGAAACTAGACTTACCAACAGTGCGTCAAGGGGTCGCACATATCCTTAATAACCCTGAAATTGGATGTTATTGGGTCGCAGAATATCAAGGAGAAGTGATTGCTTGTCTCTTGAACTTATATGAATGGAGTGATTGGAGAAATGGTAATGTACTTTGGATTCATTCCCTATTTGTCAAAGACCCTTACAAAGGACAAGGGGTATTTCGTCAAATGTATGACTTTTTGAAAGAACGAGTACAAAACGATCCTGACTTAAGAGGAATTCGTTTATATGTAGAAAAGACCAACCTCAATGCTCAAAAAGTCTACGAAGCTATTGGAATGACCAAGGAGCATTATGACTTGTACGAATGGCTTGCATAGTTGTTGAGGCGGCTTACGCCGCTGGTTGAGTGGCAGTACGTGCCGTTGAGTAGTCCTTCGGGCTGTTGAGATTGTCTATATTAATCGTAACACTACGATAATAAAAATAAAGGACCACTTCATGAAGTGGTCCTTTATTTTTTGATATAATCTAAGGCAGACAACCGCAAGGGACACCCTCACTTTTTACCTTTTACCTTTTACCTTTTACCTCTTACCTAGTAATTAAAATTATGTAGCATAATTGGCATTACCAGCATCAATAAATCTTCATCCTCTAACTGCTCTGAAGGCACAATCAAGCCTGCCATTCCTGGCTCAGAAAGCTTCAAGGTTACCTTTTCAGAATGGATGTTATTCAGCATTTCAATCAAGAATTTCGCATTGAAGCCAATTTCTAAATCCTCTCCTTCATGCTCACAGTACAAGTTCTCTTTTGCTTCATTGGAGAAGTCCACATCTTCTGCTGAAACGATTAACTCATTTTCCTTGATAGAGAAACGTACCTGGTTGGTGGTCTTGTTTGCATAGATCACAATACGCTTCAAGCAACCTAATAATTGCTGACGATCCAAGGTCACCAAATTATTATTATTCAATGGAATAACATTCTCATAATCAGGGAAACGCTCATCGATCAAACGACAGATCAATTTCAAGTTATTGAAAGAGAAAATGGCATTTTGCTCGTTGAACTCCATCATCACTTCTGTTTCCTCAGAAGGAATGATATTTTTCAATAGAGAAACCGCTTTCTTATGGATAATAATAGAAGCTTCCATTTCCACTTTAAGGTCCTCTCTCCTATAACGAATCAGACGGTGGCTATCCGAAGTCACAAAGTTTGCATGCTCTCCATTGGCATCGAAAAACAGCCCGTTCATGGCTGGTTTCATATCATCATTACTAGCTGCAAACAGCGTGTAACCAATAGCATCCGCCAATACACTGGAAGAAACCTCTAGCGTATCCACTCTATCCAGTTGAGGCACTGCAGGGAAGTCTGCTGCATTTTCACCTGCCAAACGGTAACGTCCATTATCCGAGCTGATTTCCACGCCATAAGTCTCCATATCGACATTAAATGTCACAGGCTGCTCTGGAAGGTTTTTCAGCGTATCTGCCAACATTTTTGCAGGAATAGCAATACTACCGTCGCTATCTGCTTCCACACTAATCTCCGAGATCACAGAGGTCTGCAAATCTGAAGCGGTAATTTTCAGAATACCCGCATTGATCTCAAAAAGGAAGTTCTCAAGAATTGGAATGGTTGGGTTGCTTGAAATCACCCCGTTCAAGGCAGAAATCTGCTTTAGAATGGTGGATGTCGATGCAGTGAATTTCATATTTATCTATTTTCAATTAATAATGCTATCTGTTGATTTATTTTAAGCGAAGCCTAAATGCTTGCGTACCGCTATCATTTTCTCCTTCGCAATTGCTCTGGCTTTTTCTTCTCCCTTCTGCAACAAAGCCTCTACCTCGTCCATGTTCTCCATGTAGTGATCAAAAGCCTCTCTTTCCTTCTCGAAATTCGTCAGAATCAGCTCCAGCAATTCTTTTTTGGCATGCCCATACCCATAGTTGCCACCTTCATAGTTGGCCCTCATTTGTGCAACCTGCTCCTCAGAAGCCAAAAGCTTATAAAGCGCAAATACATTACAAGTATCCGGATTCTTAGGCTCTTCCAAAGGAGTGCTATCCGTAGTAATGGACATCACCTGCTTTTTCAGCTTGTTCTTAGGCAAGAAGATGTCAATAACGTTTCCGTAAGACTTACTCATCTTCTGTCCATCCGTTCCCGGAATCGTCATGATTTGCTCACTGATCTTAGACTCAGGTACAACAAACGTTTCTCCATACATTCTGTTGAATGTATTTGTCATATCTCTGGTCATTTCCAGGTGCTGCTTCTGATCTTTCCCTACCGGAACGATCTCTGCATCATACAAGATAATATCCGCAGCCATTAATACCGGATAAGTAAATAACCCAGCATTTACATCTGACAACTTATCCGACTTATCTTTGAATGAGTGTGCATTGGCCAACATTGGAAATGGCGTCAAGCAGTTAAGGTACCAAGATAGTTCACACACTTCAGGAATACGTGACTGTCTGTAGAATACCACTTTATCTATATCCAGACCACAAGCAAGCCAAGCTGCGGCTGTCGCATATACGTTTTCCTTTCTAACATCTCCATCTTTAATGGAAGTCATTGAGTGCAGGTCTGCAATAAACAAAAAAGACTCGTTTCCTTCTTTATTAGATAGTTCAATAGCAGGCTTGATCGCCCCCAGGATATTCCCCAAATGCTGTCTACCCGAGCTTTGAATCCCCGTTAATACTCTTGCCATATGCGATTATTGATTATATGCTAAAAGTTGTTCTCACTTTTTATTATTGTTCGATTCACAATTGGCAAAAATACGAAAATTCCAAGATGAAAAAAGATATTTGAAAGATTATTATCTTGACGTATCTTGGAGGAAAAAATCAAGAATTCAAGACTATGCCAATCATAAAAAAAGTAAGAGGATATACCCCTGAAATGGGTAAAAACTGCTATCTAGCTGATAATGCTTGCGTTATTGGAGATGTCATTATGGGAAAAGATTGCAGCGTATGGTTCAATGCCGTTGTGCGTGGAGATGTTAACTTTATCCGCATTGGAGATAAATGTAATATTCAAGACGGGGCAGTCATACATTGCACCTATGAAAAAGCCGGTACGACCATAGGTAATAACGTCTCTATTGGACACAATGCCTTAGTGCACGGTTGTACCATTGAAGATAACGTTTTGATTGGCATGGGTGCTATCGTTATGGACAATGCGGTGGTCAAAGAAAACTGTCTGGTAGCTGCCGGGGCAGTGGTTTTACAAAATGCAGTGCTCGAATCAGGTTATGTCTATGCAGGTATTCCTGCCAAGAAAGTAAAACCCCTCACCGAAGAGCTTAAAGCGGTCTTTTCTCGCACGGCTAACAATTATGTTTTGTATAGCAGCTGGTTTAAAGAAGAAGAAAGCAGTGAGCAGTGAGCAGTGAGCAGTGAGCAGTGAGCAGTGAGCAGTGAGCAGTGAGCAGTGAGCAGTGAGCAGTGAGCAGTGAGAAAATTATTTAAACGGTAACCGTTAAGCAATAACCGATAAACAAAAAAAACATTCATGTTTCAGTTCCGTACAATCATCGGCGTACTATTTTTTACCTTACTTTTTCAAGGTTGCAAAGATAAAATCATAGAAGGAAGTATAGGCACTAAAGGTGTAGTTTCTACGGCTCATCCTTTGGCTACCAAAATTGGCATTGACATTCTTAATCAAGGTGGTAATGCTTATGATGCTGCTATTGGTATTCAATTCGCTCTGGCGGTTGCCTACCCAAGAGCTGGCAATATTGGAGGTGGTGGATTCATGGTGAGCAGGCATCATGACGGAACCGTTCAAGCACTGGATTTCCGAGAGAAAGCGCCTGCACAAGCCCATGAAACCATGTATCAGGATTCTTTGGGAAACATCATCGAGAATATTAGTCTGAAAGGCCATATGGCTGTAGGGGTACCCGGCTCCGTAGATGGCATGGTGAAAATTCACCAACGCTACGGTTCACTACCTTGGGAGCAATTACTTGCCCCTGCTATAAAGCTAGCACAAGAAGGGGTTCCCCTAACATTGGCAGAAGCGGAAAAAATCAACGTGTACCAAGATGAGTTTACCTATATCAACTCTCACCGTATCCCTTTAATCAATGAAACAGGGTGGAATAAAGGAGATACTATTTTCTATCCTGAGCTTGCTCAAACACTTCAAAGAATACAAGAAAACCAGAGTGCAGGTTTTTACAGTGGGGAAACTGCTCAATTGATTGTCGAAGAAATGCAAGGTGTAAACAGGGGGATTATCACATTAGAAGATCTAAAAAACTATCAAGCTGTTTGGAGAGCCCCTATACAAGCTCCTTACAAAAACTACACGATTATTTCGATGCCTCCCCCTTCTAGCGGAGGAATTGCCTTAGCACAACTAATGCAAGGAGCAGAAACATTCCCCCTAAAAAGTATGGAGCACAATACGGCTGCTTATATCCATACTTTAGTGGAACTAGAGCGCAGAGTTTATGCAGATAGAAGTACCCATTTGGGCGATCCTGATTTTTATGAGGTTCCTCAAGAGATGCTTCTTTCCAAGGAATACATACAAGAGCGTAATCGCTCCATCAACCCTGAAAAAAAGACTCCCTCCCAGGATATCAAAGCAGGAGAAGTAGAACGCATTGAGAGTTTTGAAACAACTCACTTTAGTGTCGTAGACCAAGAAGGTAATGCAGTGGCCATTACCACTACCCTTAACAGTAATTTTGGATCCAAGGTAATGGTTAAAGGAGGAGGTTTCTTCCTAAACAATGAAATGGATGACTTCAGTGTCAAACCAGGAGTTGCCAATCAATTTGGACTTATAGGAGGTAAGGCCAATGCCATTGCGGCCGGTAAAAGAATGCTCAGCAGCATGACGCCTACGATCGTAGAAAGAGACGATAAACTATTCATGGTTGTTGGAACACCGGGAGGCTCTACTATTATCACTTCTGTATTCCAAACTATACTCAATGTAATTGAATTTGAGATGAATATGCAAGAAGCAGTCAATGCCAAGAAGTTTCATTCTCAGTGGCTTCCTGATAAGGTCTATATGGAACTAGGGGTCATTGATCAAAAAACGGCCAAGGCTCTTAAAAACATGGGACACGACCTGGATTCCGTGGAAGGTCTCGGTAGAATGGACTGTATCTTAATACGGGAAGATGGTAGCAAGGAAGCTGCTTCTGACTACCTAAGGGGAGATGGAAAAGCTATGGCTCAATAATGTTCATGATGTTTAATTGCACTTCGTGCGTTCATGATGTTTAGTTGAGTTGATTTGTTGACTGAAGTACTTCAATAAACAAATCAACTCACCTCACCAAAGGTGAAATTCGAGACGCCTAATGGATTCAACTAAACATCATGAACGGGCGAATCCCAATTAAACATCATGAACAAAATATAGACTATTCTATAATTCCTTAGCTACAGAAGAAAGAGGCTTCAACATCTCTCCATATAGCTCTTCACTCAATACTCCTTTCTCTCTCGCGACTTTTCCATTGACCACCACATACTCAAAGCCTTCTGCCAATTGCTTAGGATCGCTATACTCAGCGGTAGCATGAACCGCAGCAGGATCAAATATCAGCACATCTGCTTTATGACCAACTTTCAAGGTTCCTCTATCTTGTAACTTTAAGATACCAGCTGGGTAGGCAGTCACTTTTCTCACCGCTTCCTCCAAAGACAGTACTTGTCTCTTATTGACATACTCCTCAATCAACTTAGCAAAAGTTCCGTGTCCTCTTGGGTGATGTGAAGTAGGGCTTCCATCAGAGCAAACCGATAATAAAGAATCCGTCAGTAATCTTGTCTGTAATTCATCATTCATCACAAAATATGCTGCAGAAGCTCCTTCTGGACCAATTTCATCGATCAGTATTTGCTCAAAAGGCTTGCCCATTTCCTTTTCAAGATCCGCCAAGGTTTTGCCTTTATAAGGAGCCGTTCCCAATAAGGTTGCCTCCGGTCCATTTCTGGAAATCACTTTATTACGAATAAAGGTCTCCAACTCTTCTCTTCTTTCTTTTTTAGCTACCTCAAACTGCTCTTTGGTCTTGGCCCATTCTGGAAATACAATCGCAATACCAGTGTAACTTGCATTGTAAGGATAAATATCAGCGGTCAATTGCACTCCCTTGGCACGCTGCTCCTGCATAAAAGCGATAATCTCTTTGGCTCTCTCCTCTCCTTTTCCGTAAACAGATTTCAGGTGAGATACATGAACAGGAGCAAATTCTCCTTGTCGGCATAGCTCTTCAATTGACTGTAGCAACTCCGGGTCATCCTCATTACGCATATGACTCATAATCATACCACCTTTTTCTCCCACTACTTTCGCCAACTCTAGCAACTCTGCTTCCTGCGCATACAAGGCTGGAGTATACTCCAAACCTGTAGACATCCCAAAGCAATGCACAAGGTTATTTGCCAGTAGCGTTTTCATACGTTCTAACTCTTCCTCAGAAGGAATTTCCTTTCTGCCGATCCCTGACAGTTCTCTTAATGTTCCATGCCCCACAAACATGGCAATATTGGTTCCTGTACCTTTTGCAGACAAGCTATCTTGCCAGTCCTTTAGATTTTCATGATATGGACTAAAGCCATCTTGTCCCAGTGTTATGGTCGTTACCCCCATGGCCAGAAAGTTCTCGAAGGCCGGTGTTCTTTCCGGAGAGCCATGTGAATGAAGGTCAATAAATCCTGGGGTAACCACCTTCCCTTCTGCATCGATGGTGCGTTTAATCTTCAAGCCTTTGGTATTTTCCTTTCCAATGTGGACTACTTTCCCATTCAAAATAAATACATCGGCTTCATAAGCTGTTTTGCCTGTGCCATCCACCACTTTTCCATTGGTGATGAGTAGGTCGATCTCTTGGTACTGCTCCTTAAGAGGAGAAGAGGAACAGCTCCATAATACTGCTCCGATGAACAGTAATAGTACGTTTGTCCATTTCATAGTTTAAGTGTTGTTTAGATGTTAAGCATTCCGAGTATAATGGCTCGGCTGATAAAAAATAAAAACTTTCGTCCTCTCTTGTGTTTATCATTGAGCGTGGACGCTCAATTTATGTCAAGGTCGTAGCGAGGACGCTACGACCAGATACGTCATTGATCATTGATCATTGCTCACTGTTCACTGCCAACTGTTCTGTCACTTTCCAGCTCTCTACAGAGACTTCTTTTCCATACCCTGGTCCTTTCACAAACTGTCCTGGAGTTTCTCCGGTATGCTCTCCGTTAGCGATCACCCTTACGCCATTGACCAGTACATGCTCCATTCCTACAGCGTATTGGTGGGGTTTACGGAAAGTTGCCTTGTCTGCTATACGATCAGGATCGAAGACGATAACGTCCGCATAATACCCTGGCTTTAATGTCCCCCTCTTTTGAATATTAAATTTTTGGGCTGGTAATGCGGTAGCTTTATGAATTGCTTCCTCTAGAGATAGTACTTTTTCCTCTCGAACGTATTTGCCCAACAAACGAGCAAAGTTGCCAAACGTCCTTGGGTGGGTCATACTTTCCAACTCCTTTCCTTCTGCTGCCACGGAACGAGCATCAGAGCAAAAGCTCATATAAGGCAATTGCATTTGCTTGCGTACATTTTCTTCTGACATCAGGAAGTATACGGCTCCTATTCCGGATTGATTTTCTACCAGCAAGTCAATAATGGTCTCTGCAGGAGATGTTTCTCTAATGGTTGCCACTTCTCCTAAATCCATTCCGATATATTGATTCAGGGAATCCACATCAAACTCCAGCAGCAAGATATTTTCTGGCTTTCCGGCAGCCCTGTAGAAATTCTCCCATTCTGTCTCTTCGCTTTCCATCTCCGCAATCACTTGTGCTCGAATCTCAGGATCTTGCAATCGCTCCATCCACTTTTTCTTTCCTCCTGCCCTTACCCAAGGGGGCAAGCAAGCCCACAGTCCTGTAGAAGCGCCCGTATAAGTATACATATTGGTCGTGATGGTCAATCCTGCATGATTGACTGAATCAATTCTGGCCAATACCTCATCAAGTTTATGCCAGTTAATTTCCCCTGCCGCTTTAAGGTGGTGAATCTCAGCAGGGATATCTGCCGCTGCAGCGATATACAATAGTTCGTCCAAAGCTTCCAGAAAGCGATCTCCTTCACTGCGCATATGGGAAGTATATACTCCTCCATACACTGAAGCCGTTTTAGCCAACGCCACCAGCTCTTCCGTAGAAGCAAAAAATGCTGGCGCATAGATCAAGGATGACCCTACGCCCAAGGCGCCCTCTTCCATTGAGTTGGCAACCAACTGCTGCATTTCTTGCAACTGCTCAACGGTTGGAAGTGTATCCTCATTTCCCAATACATATTGTCTTACCGTCGTAGCTCCCACAAAAGAAGCAATATTGGTTGACACCCCTTTACGCTCCAGCTCCTGCATATGCTCTCCAAAAGTCCCAATGGCTCCTTTTGAACGTGCCTCTTCTGTACGCTTATAAGGCCCAAGCGAAGAGCCTTCACCAAACACTTCCAAGGTTACCCCTTGTTTTAAGTCACTCATTGAACGACCGTCCGAGAAAAATGTGCGACCCGCCCAACTCAAGGCATTGATCATCCCTGGCGCTACGGCTTTCCCTTCAGCATCAATCTCTGTTGCTGCCGACATTTCTGAAAGATCTCCTATAAAGGCAATCGTATCTCCTTGAATACCGATATCGGCTATGATAGGGGTAGCACCACTTCCATCATAGACCGTTCCTCCACGGACAATGACCTCATAATCGTGACATGCAGACAGTAGTAGTACTAATAGTAAGTAAGTTGTTCCTATTCTGTTCATCTTGTAATGGTTGATTATTTTTGGCTTATTGGTTATTGCTTATCGTTTACAGGCAATAAACAAGCAACCAATTAGAAGAAACGCTGACATAGCATCTCTAGAATAGGAGGGTAAAAAGTAGTTTTTGTACTATATCTGCTTATTCAACGAAGAGTATACCCTACATTCCAAAACGGGATGGGGCAACAATACAGACTGGAATGTCGGCTATATAGAAACTTCCGATACGGTTTGGGTATTTGCTTTGAATATGGATATGAGGGATGCCAAAGTGGCTCCCCTCAGAAAATCAATCATCTATGAGATTCTGAGGGAAGAGGGGATTATTGAGTAGTTAATTTTCAGGTAAGTTTAAACTCCATTCAATATACTTTCCATTATGTTTTTTTGCTGTTTTTTTAATGTATCTAAGGTTATAATCCATATCCTCTTGCGTAATGGGGGTTTCATGAGAGATAATTAACACCTGGTCATTCGTTGACTTTTCAGTGTAAAGTACTTCTTTAGTGAATCCTAACTTCCCAATTCGATTCATTAATGCGACTACATCTCCTTCTCTTTTAAGCTGTAGGGTATAGTACGCCTTATCGAACTTAGACAATTCAACCCCTGCCTCTTCTAACTCCTTTAACCGCTCCCCTAAATCATTTTCATTATTATGTTTCACTGGTTCATCAGGTGGGTATAAGAATGTCAAATACTCCTTCCACTGCTTATCTTCTTTAATACTTATAATCTCTGAGTAATTAGATCTTTTGGACTTATAGTACTTTTGAAGAGTACCTCTTATTCCTAGTGTATCAGATACGTAAAAAAATGATAATCTCCTACAATCTGCCGTAAATGCCCCTGCCAACATTTTTGATGACAATAACTGTCCTATCTCATCTTCTATCTCGTATAGAACGGTCATTTCATCCTTAGTTGGCATTCCATTTTCACGACATTTTTCATAGTCTACGCCTGTTACCACCAAAAATGGGAAATACTGATTTGGAGCCTGACTTTTCAAGTTCATGTCCACCATCGTAGAACCGATCACTCCTCCAGAATACTCCATTTGATAAACACCCCAACTCGGTGCTTGTGAATAAGACAGAAGAGGAAAAAATAAAAGGTATATTAATTTGAAATACTTCATTTTTTGTTATTTAACTAAAATTCACTTATCAACGCCAACATACTGTAATGCCACAGGCAAATCAATTACCTTTTTTTCAAATAGGCAATTAAAAATTGATATCCGATATTTGTCAATCAATTCTGCAACCAGTTATCAAAATCTTCAAGCTTACTATTATTCTCTAGCAGCCACTTTCTTGAATTCTCATTACTACTTTGGGTGATATACTTACAATACGTCTCCAGATGTTCACTTTGTGCTAAATCATAAAAGAAAGCAGTATACAACGTCCACCAAATCTCCTGATCTTCTTCTTTTCTCAGCTCTCCTAGCATGGTAAAAAAAGATCCTGTATTTTCTACAAACAACTGGTCTTCTGACTTGTCCCTATTTTCCTCCAAGGACTTAGAAGCTTCAAGCATGAGAACCATTAATTCTGCGGCTCCAAATTGACTCGTATTATTTAAGCTTAACATGATATCAACCGCATTAGGATTACTCTCATTTTCAGATACATTTCTTCCAAAGTTATCTTGAAGCATTTCTAAAGCTGCTGCTGACCTCTGGGTGCCGGCCTCTAAAAAAAGAAAATAATAGGTCGCTAGTAACGCCTGAACTGAATGTCCTCTTAGGTTATGAATATTAGCCAACATCAAATGACTACTGGCATGGCTAGAATTTGTTTCAATGGCTTTGATTACATTTTCTTCTGCCATATCAAAGTTATTCATCTTATAATAATTCAGCGCTAGGTTGTAGTACAGTAGATAATGGCCCCCAATGTTCTTAATGGCTTTCTCAAACAACTTGATTGATTTTTTAGTCTTACCCAAGAGATCTAATGCTGATCCTTTCGTCATATAGGCTTGAAGCATATAGCTTTCCTTTTGTTTCAATACAACATCAGAATACTTAATCACCTCTTTATAATCTCCCTTCTTGAAGTAGCTCAAAGCCATTTCATAATTTACGAGTGCCGATTTTGGATCTATTTCTAATGCTTTTTTATAAGTAGCAATGGCTTTTTCATAATCGCCATTATCATGATATTGCACTCCTTCCTTCACTAAGTCTTCTATATTGGATTGCCCAAAGCCTTGAAGACCTAAGAAGGTCAATAGCAACAATAGCCCGATATGCTTGATTATCATATTCATAGTATTTAAAAGTAACAAATGAGAATATTAGAAATTGTTTGAGTCTTATCAGGGTTGATCAACCAACTTTCTGGAAATAAAGCCTAACACCTTCTGAAAATAAGCCCCCCCTCCTAGCTCCCATACATTCAGGTGACCGGCTCCTTCGATGGTTGTGAATTCTTTGTCAGTGCTTGCCAAAGCAGTAAAATTTATTCGACCGTTTTCTATATTAATCTGTTGATCGGCATCTCCATGGGCAAAAAATACAGGTTGTTGTATCTGTTTGCAGTACTCCACGGTTCTGGCTTTTGAAGGGTCGAAATCACCTATCGCCCCTGCCCTATTCACGAGATAAGCAGTCAAGGGCTTGAGATCAAAATTCAAATAGTAACGGGAATAATCTCCAATGATCTTTCTGAAATCCGAGAATGTACTTTCTACAACCCCAAATACTATACGACGGTCAACAGCCATAGCTTGCAAAGCGACCGCTCCCCCGAGTGACCTTCCCCAAACTCCTATATGATCCGTAATCCCTTCTTCTTGATTCAGGTAATCAATCAACGCGGATACATCTTGTTTTTCCTTGATTCCAAAAGTACAGTATTTCCCTCCACTTTCTCCATGTCCACGCAAATCGATCGCCACCGTATGATATCCCGCAACCGACAGTTTCTTACTTACTGTAGTATAACACTCTTTGCCCGATCGTATGCCGTGCAGTAAAATAATGGTTCCCTTGACCTCTTTCCCCTCAGCATATAATAAGTTTCCTTTGATTGGAATATCGTCAAATGATAAAAATGAAATTTGCTTTCCGACAGGAGATACCCCTCCCGGCTTGCGATCAGTTCGAAACATCCTCAGAAATTTAACCATCGGATTTTGGACCTCTGTGATGACTCTTGGGGCATAAAAGTGTAAAAAAAATAGGCTTGTAGATAAGCCTGTAACGACTAAAAAAATCATAACTCTGTACTTCTTAATGTTCATCCTTTTGTTATTTGCTTCAGATGATGTTCCAAATGCTCCACGTAGTCTTCCATTAAAAACTTCAGATCAGAGACCGCTCCATTACCCAATACAATTTCAAACCCTAACGTCTCTTCCGATTGTTGTTTCATTAATGCTTGTATCCTATTATTCACAGCTACCCAAGCCCCTACGATCTCCTTGATATCTGCCTTTTGATAACTATTTGCTATCACTAGCTCATCTTGATTGTATTTTCTTATTCTATATGGTTTACATTCAAATTGAATTTCCGTAAACCTTTGCAGATTATTAATTCCAGAATCGATCAAATGTCCTATAATCTCTTTCTTTGACCATTTCTCAGGATTCGGCTTGTCATTTAAATCTGACTGTGAACACCTCCCAATATAATCCACTCCAACCTCTAATAGTTGCTCTAATTTTCTTATTGTTTGTTCCATTTTATTCTATTAACCTAGAAGCCATTAATATAAACCTTGGTCGACTACCTCTACGTACCTATTCCTTTGTTATTATCTTTTCAATATATTGTAGCATATCACTTTTCCATGCCACTCCCACCTTATTATCCTTAAACTGAATAGCATAAAAGTCTATTATTTGGCTAGGACTTAACTGGCCTATAAAGTGCAGGTATTTCACCTCCTCAATAAACGTTTCCGTTTTCTGCTCTAGAAGAGCTCCTTTTTCAAGGGTGTCTGTATCATTATTCAGGAGCAAGTTTCTTTCCTTTTCGGATCGAGTAGTCGTTAAATAGGTATTATCTACGGCTACTTTTTCAATTTGGGTAGCTTCCACTTTTCCTGTACCATTACAGTAGGCACATCTCCCAGGTCTCCATCTTAATTCTTGTTTTAATCTTTTTATATCATCCCAGTCAACATGTCCCTTTCCTAAACATCTAGGGCACTCCTCTTCAAGGATCGTTGTTAAATCACTTGATTTTTTTGAGTTATTTTCAAAGTTCATAATATTATTCAAATGAGGAGCTCTTGCATTTGGATAGTACGTACTCACCTCCCCTGTTGCAGGTATAAATATGTCCGCTGCCTCCAATAAATCCAATCTATTTATTAGGCAGTATTCCAAACAATTCAATAGAGACTCCTTGTTATAATCACCAATAGTTTCTTCTACTATTGAGTGATTCTTTTCATCTTCCAATAGCATTTTTAGAGCACCAATATTTTCATAAGGGACATAGGTTCCAGAGGAGTAATTTCCTATAATTTGATTATGAGCCTGATCAAATAGGAACCTCGTTTCTTCCCTAGCAATGGATGAGATCTCTTTAAAAATACTTTTGAATTCTGGGTATGTTTTTAAAGCGGAAAGCATTCCTCCTCTAGCATACCAGTATGGGTGTAAGTATCCTAAAATGGCCGTTATCGCTAACCCAACGGTTTGCTCATACGCTGAATCTCCCATCTTTACTTCTTCAATAAAATCTCCTATACGACTATAGACATTCGCACTTAATACTGCTTGCTCTTCCCTATCTGAGTGCACTTTAGCCAATCGGCTAACATATTCACTTGGTGCTTGGATGACATCTTCGATATAGTAGCTAAATTCTTTTCTACTAAAAGGATGGAATGTTATATCGTAACCCATATTTGTCTGATAAATTGAAATTGATCATTTTAACTAATTCTTCTTTCAATCTAACCACGTCTTGAATTTATTCAAAATATTCTACAGTGATTTCTAATTTTAGATCTTAAATAAAAAAGGCATACACAACATGTTTATTACACATTGAATATGCCTATACACTATCATTGCTTTTCATTTTTATAAAACAGTACTCATCTTAGAGCTTGCTTGGAATACGTCTTTAGATATTAATCCCTGCCTACTTCAACTTTAGACTTTGGTATATTTTAAGCATATCCTTGTCTGATAAATCTCCTCTTTTTTCAGCCCAGAAACTCAATTGCTTTGAACACCAACGATATCCTGTGCAACTGCTAAAGTCGATCATATACGTTCCTGATTTCCTACCTTCTCCCTTATGGGGTATAAATATCCGTTTAAAGGTTGAATCCGCTTCCGTTACATAAAACTCCGTTTTTTGAATGATGTCCGGTATTATTATTTCAACAGATAATATATTTGAGTCAATTTCACATTTACCTTCAAAAGTCTCAGGGTGCTTCTTGTAATATGAACTATCATTTTCAATCCAAGGGGTAATATCGAAATGAGCTTTGTAAACATACTTTGAAAGCGAATCTACTTTTAATAACAAGGGGTTATCCTCATCAAAATAGAGAAACAAGAAATCTGGTATTACCCATTCTTTCTCTTCAATATACTCCTTAACAGAAAGGGTCATTTTAGGAGAATAATATCCATAGTCAAAAAAGAATACAGTACTATCGACGATGATTTTAGAAGCATATGAATCAGGAGAAGATAGTGCCTCATTCTTTGATTCTACAGGAAGTTCTACCGTAAAATCACCATAATCAACTACTTGCCATTTTTCTTGAGCAAGAGTAATTCTTGTACTGAGTAAAGCTAAAAGTGTAATGATATATCGTTTCATAATAGAAGGGGTATAGGTAGCAATTCGAACAGGGCAATGCCTTCAAGTTAAGCTAAATACTAGTCCTAGCGTCCTCGCTAGGACTTTAAACATTATTTGAGCGTCCACGCTCAAGCTTATAAAACAGGAGCGAGGACGCTCCCATTATGTCTTGGTCTTTGCGAGGACGCAAAGACCAGTGTTTACCATTTCGTTAAGTTGACGGCATTGCGCCTCACTGCGAGGGTCCACGGGCGAACAGTATTTATTACCAATACTATTGTTTCGTAAACCCTTGCGGTGACGCAAGGGCCTACATCATTTGATCTCTATCAATGATGACCTTGGTAAGGTACCCTTTTACCCCATATTGGACAGATACATTTTTTCATTTCTGCTTTGGTCTGAATGGCTTGATCACCTCTTCATTACATTCCAAAAATGGCCCTTCCATCAGATCAATACAATAGGGAATTGCAGGAAACACCGCATCCAGACATTCCCTAATAGACTTGGGCTTACCGGGTAAGTTAAGAATCAAGCTTCCTTTTCTGAGGCCTGCCGTTTGCCTTGAAAGAATGGCTGTGGGAACATACTTTAATGACTCTGCCCGCATAAGCTCACCAAATCCGGGCATCATGCGATCACACACTGCTTCTGTAGCCTCTGGGGTAACGTCCCTTTTTGCGGGGCCGGTACCACCAGTGGTAATCACCAAACAGCAATGCTGCTTATCCACCAAATCAATCAGTGTTTTTTCAATGGTGGCTTGCTCGTCAGGGATCACTTCATAGCATGCTCTCCATTGAGAAGTGAGGTATTCATAAAGGGTATCAATGATGGCTTTTCCACTCATATCTTCATATACTCCTGCACTTGCTCTATCACTTACAGTTACAATTCCTATTTTAGCAATTGGGGTATTATCTGTTATTTCTTTCATCTTAAAAAATCTGCTCGTATCGTTAATTAACTGATACATCAAATGGACACCATGTAATGGGTTATCGCTTATTGGTTATCGTTTATAAACAATAAGCGATAACCCATTACATCGCATCTCTAAACTGTATATTATCCGTAGACAGCGACAATATTAACCTTAAACACTATAGTTAATCCAAAGGATAAGTCCTTTCTACTGGCCACGCATCCTCATAGTCTTGTTTCCAGTTGCCCTTAGCAAGCTCTTCCTCTGTCAGCAAGCACTGGTCGAGATCGGCTTTAATTTGCTCCTGATCCATATCCTGGCCAATCAATACGATTTCATTTTTTCGATCACCAAATCTATCGTCCCAACTTTCTTCGATTATCTTTTTATTTTCGATATAAGCCAAATATTGCACTCGCTTTTCACGAGGCATACTACTCCACCATACTCCTGCACTATCTGCTTTTAGGGAACCACCTGCCTGACTCCAAACCAACGCTTGCCCTGGTCTTGAAGCTAACCAGAATAGTCCCTTACTTCGAATAACCGTATTCGGGAACATGGTTTGAATATAGATCCAGAAGCGGTCTGGATCGAACGGTTTATTGCTGCGGTAAACAAAGGAAGAAATCCCATATTCCTCCGTTTCAGGGGTGTGCTCTCCTTTATTGAGCTCCTCAATCCAACCAGCACTTTGCTCTGCCTCTTCAAAATCAAATAATCCCGTATTAAGGATTTCTTTAGGAGCCACTTTACTATAGCTGGATGTTATAATACGAGCAGAAGGATTTAATTTGTGTATTGCCGCTTTTAATAAACCAAGATGCTCTTCGCTCACCAAGTCGGTTTTATTCAAAATGATCACATTGGCAAACTCTATCTGGTCTGTCAATAAGTTTACAATCGTACGGTAATCCCCATCGATATCAGTCAGCTCCCTATCCATTAAGGTTTCTGGACTTCCAAAATCCTTGAAGAAATTAAAAGCGTCCACTACAGTCACCATGGTATCTATGTAGCTGAATCTAGAAAGGTCTATCCCATTTTCTTCATCGATAAATGAGAATGTTTGGGCTACAGGAATCGGCTCACTAATTCCGGTACTTTCAATCAACAAGTAGTCAAAGCGGTTTTCCTTCGCCAAACGCTCCACCTCAATCATCAGGTCTTCTCGCAGTGTACAGCAAATACAACCGTTACTCATTTCTACCAACTTCTCTTCCGTTCGGGATAGCGTATTCTCACTTTTTACCAATTCAGCATCCACATTCACCTCGCTCATATCGTTGACGATCACGGCCACTTTCAAGCCCTCTTTATTGTGTAGGATGTGATTAAGTAATGTCGTTTTTCCTGCTCCAAGAAAACCACTTAGAACGGTTACGGGTAATTTGCCTTTCATGTTTTTTATATTTAAATGCGACAGTGTTGCAATTTAATCATAAAAGACTAGCATTACAATAGGATGGAGGTGGGATAGGAAAGGTTGCATACAAACAAAAACACAGGGCGATGCCCTGTGCTGTGGCGATGCCCTGTGCTATGACAATACTTTGTACTATAGTCTATAATTTTATATTCTAGCCTGATAGGTATACAAATCATAATACCTTCCTTCTCGCTGTATCAGTTCCTCGTGCGTTCCTTGCTCGGCAATTTGTCCTTGCTCAATCACCAGGATATTGGTCGCCTGACGAATGGTGCTTAGACGGTGAGCAATCACGAAGGTGGTTCTTCCTTTCATCAGCTCATTCAAACTTTTCTGGATGTAAGCCTCACTTTCGGTATCCAGATTGGAGGTCGCTTCATCCAGAATAAGGATACGGGGATCTGCCAGGATCGCTCTACTGATAGCAATACGCTGACGTTGCCCACCGGATAGCTTAACACCTCTTTCACCAATGACGGTATCCAACCCTTGTTCAAAACGGTCAGTAAACTCGTTGACATAAGCGGCTTGTACGGCGTTCATCAACTCCTCCTCGGTAGCATCGGCACGGGCAAAAAGAATATTTTCACGGATGGTCCCCTCAAACAGGAAGTCATCTTGCAATACTACGCCCAACTGACTTCTAAAGCTTTGGAGCTGCACGTTGGACAAGTCTTGTCCGTCTACGGTGATACTTCCGCTATCTGGCTTCAGAAAAGAGGCCACCAAACTAGCGATGGTAGACTTTCCGGAACCTGAGGTACCGACCAAGGCTGTTACCGTTCCTGCCGGGGCCTCAAAGCTGATATCGTGCAATACTTCACTCCCTTCTTCATAAGAGAAACATACCTGATCGAACTTCACATCTCCACGAACCCTTGGTAAAGCTGTCTTGTGCTCTGTATCATCTTCCTCTGGTGACATGTTCATGATTTCTTCCGTTCGGTCCAATCCGGCAAATGCTTCTGTTAGTTGGCTTCCGATATTTCCCATCTGTACGATAGGCGCAATCATAAATCCTAGATAAAGCGTAAAAGCAAGGAAATCACCAATGGTCAGTTCACCCTGAACAATCAGGTAGCCACCGATACCCATAATACCCACACTGGCCAATCCCAGCAACAGCGTACCCAAACTGGTCACCAATGCTGTAGAGGTCAAACTTTTCTTGACGTTCTGGAATAGCTCCTCTACCCCATTCTCAAAGGTCTTCACTTCCTGAGCTTCTGCATTAAAGCCCTTGATGACCCTTACGCCATTCAGTGTTTCAGTCAATCTACCGGTTACTGCTGCATTGATCTCTCCCCTCTTGCGAAAGATCGGACGGATAAAGGAAAAGGCTTTCATGGAAACAAAAGCAAAGATTCCTACAGGAATCAATACATAGACGGTCATGATCGGAGAAATCCGGATTAGGAGAAACAGGGAAATTACGGAAGTGATAATTCCTCCGATCATTTGTACCAATCCCGTACCTACCAGATTTCGCACGCCTTCCACATCACTCATGATTCTGGACACTAATGCTCCCGACTTTTGGCTATCGAAATATGCCACTGGCAAGGTTAAGATCTTGCGCTGTACTTTTACCCTCAATTGAGATATCAGGTATTGGGCTTCCACACTCAACAGACGGGTCAAGGCAAAGGAAGTCACCGACTGTACCACAATCGCCAGCACCACGATCAGAATCAGTTTTTTCAATAGCTCTAAGTCTCCGTTGACAATCACCTCATCTATCAGGTACTTACTCGCTCCGGGCAATATCAATCCCGCTACTTTACTGATGATAATCAGTACTAACCCCAGTAATAGTAGTTTTCTTCGGGGCCATACAATCGTTCGGAATACCTCTCCGATCTTTACATTGGTTTTTGTTTTGCTCATCGTTCTTCTATGTTTATCGCTTGTCGCTTATCGTTTAAAATCAATCAGCGAATAGCAAAAGTATTCTTGATATAACAATGTGGTCTACCGTATGTTCAATTTTTCAAAGATATATCAAGACCTCTAATGTTCTTGATTGCTTTTTATTAATTCAAAGAATTATCCTGTAATTCTAATACTTTTTTGTATAATTACTAGGGCATTCTGTTTATCAATAAAAATTTACAGATTAGCCATACCATTAAATAATTCAATTAAGATTCATTATCCAATACCCTATTATACCATGCTAAACTATCTACTCACTTGGCAATTCTTTGCTATTGCTTTTCTTATTACATCCGCTCTTTATATTCATTTCAGAGGAAAACACCGTCATTCTTTTCTTCGACAGCTAACGGACCATTCTACCTTTATGGCTCCGATTAACTCTCTCATGTACTTATTCTCTTCGGTACCGGGAACTCCTTACCTTTCTTTAAAAGACTTTCCTCAGCTAAAAGTCTTCAAAGACAATTGGGAGACCATCCGAGAAGAAGCGCTAAAACTCGAACAACAAGAAATGATCAAGGGCTCAGACAAGTTCGATGACATTGGCTTTAATTCTTTTTTCAGGAGAGGATGGAAGCGCTTTTATATTCGTTGGTATAATGACTTTCACCCCTCTGCTGTTGCGCATTGTCCTAAAACCATCGAGATGATACAACAAACACCGGGAATCAAAGCAGCCATGTTTGTGGTACTTCCTGCTGGAAGCAAGCTTCCCCAGCACCGTGACCCCTATGCAGGATCCCTACGCTATCACCTTGGCTTGATTACTCCTAACGATGAAAACTGCCGCATTGTGGTCGACCAAGAAGCCTATTCCTGGAGAGACGGAGAAGACGTTCTATTCGACGAAACCTATATTCATTTTGCCGAAAACAATACGGAAAAAGACCGATTGATCTTCTTCTGCGATATCGAACGCCCTATGTGGAGTTTTATTGGCATTTGGCTCAATCGCTTTTTCTCTTGGCTCATTCTAGCTTCTGCTGAATCTCCAAACAGCGAAAGTGACCGAGTGGGTGGACTAAACAAGGCATTTAAATACCTGTATCAATTCCGAGTACTAGGCAAGAAAATCAAGGAACAAAATAAACCTATTTACTATACCTTGAAGTATATGTTATTTATTCTTGCTGGGTACCTGGTTTTCGTATTGCCTACACAACTTTAGCAGTGAGCAGTGAGCAGTGAGCAGTGAGCAGTGAGCAGTGAGCAGTGAGCAGTGAGCAGTGAGCAGTGAAATTGATATTTTGCATGTAAATTATTGACATTGAAGCATTTAATAATTTTCAATTTTCAATGATTAATTTTCATTTATAACTGCTCATTTACTCATTATTCACTGTTTACTGCTCATTGTTCACTGCTCACTGCCCATTATTCACTGCCACAATCAGGTCCATTACATTGGTATATGTTGGCCCTGTAATCATATGAAAGGCTGAATCTTTAAAATAAGTGTAGCTGTCAAAGGCTTCTTTGTACTGAGACAGCTCCTTTCCTTCTTTTTGCAATACCTGAACGGTAGTTCCGTTGACTACTGCTCCCGCAGCATCCGTAGGTCCATCGGTTCCATCCGTTCCGGCACTAAGGATAGTCCAGGAGTGATCTCCTTGTATCAGTTCAGCCGCTAGTAGTGCTCTATGCTGATTTCTTCCTCCTAGTCCATCACCTCTAACATTTAAGGTCGTTTCCCCTCCTAGTAAAAAACAAATAGGTTGTTTTCTAGCTTCCTTACGCAATGATCCCATTTCTCGCTGTAACTGCTGCCACAGCTGTTCCATGCTTTCATGCGTTTCTCCTGAGAATTCATAGGTTAATATTTTTACCTGAAAGCCTAGTTCTTCCGCTTTTGCCTGACATGCTTCTAAAGCCATTCGGTTGCTCCCTAAAAGAACATTCTGCATTTGCTGTAAAGACAACGCCTCTTTCTTTGGTGTTTCTTGACGTCTCCCTTCCACCCCTTCTCTAAGAAGTTCTTTTAGAGAATTTGGAAATTTCTCCCATAAATGATATTCCTGTAAAATAGCTACTGCCTGGGAAAAAGTAGAATCATCTGCTACAGTAGGACCTGAGGCAATTACACTCAACTCATCTCCAAGTACATCTGACAATATTAAACTTAGTCCTTGGGCTGGATAGATTGCTCTCCCCAACTGTCCTCCTTTCAACGTACTAAGATGCTTTCTTACGGTATTAATTTCATGGATGCTTGCTGCTGATTTCGTCAATAAATCATTGGCCAACATAAGGTCTTTAAGAGTCGCTTCTGAAGGCACATCCACTAATAATGCAGAACCGCCTCCAGAAATCAAGGTGATCACCAAATCCCTGGAACTGGTTTGCTCGAGTAAATGCATCAGCTCCTTGGTGGCTTCCACTCCACGTTCATCTGGCACGGGGTGGGCCGCTTCCCGTATCTTGACTGTTTTGCATGGTAATTGGTGTCCATATTTCGTGATCACAACCCCTCCTGAGACATAATTTCCCAATAATTTTTCCAATGCATAAGCCATACGGGCCGAGGCTTTTCCAAAGCCAACTACCCATACATCTTCTATAGATGACAAATCAAAAGATGTATCCCTAATCGTAAATTCCCCATCCTTCAAGGTACAATACTGATCGATTAACTGTTGGGGATCTACCGCTTCCACTCCAGCCCTAAAAATAGTTTTTGCCTGTTCAATCATAGGTTATATCCAAAAATGAACAGGCAATCTACCATTAATTTAAAAAATCACAAGGTGACTTCATTCTCCAACACCTCTCCTTTCTCAAAGGCTGTTAAATTATCGATAGTTACTTTTGCGATCTGTGTGAGTGCAGTATCGGTAAAGAAGGCCTGATGCCCTGTGACCAATACATTGGGAAAAGTAACCAGTTGCATTAACTTCTCATCACTGATCAATGTCTCAGAAAGGTCCTTAAAGAACAATTCTTCTTCCTGCTCATAAACATCCATTCCCAGATACCCCAAGTGTCCTTTCATTAAAGCCCTAATGACCGCTTCTGTATCAATCAACCCACCTCTAGAAGTATTGATTAACATCGCTCCTTGCTTCATTCTCCAAACCGTTTGATCATCGATAATATGCTTGGTTTCCGGTGTCAAAGGACAATGTAAGGAAACAATGTCCGATTGCTCCAGCAAGTCACTCAAGGTTGCATATTTCAGCAACCCTTCTTTTTCTAATTTCTTATTGGGGTAAGCATCCAAGGCTAAAATACGGCAACCAAATCCCTTCATCAACCCGGCAAAGATCTGCCCTATTTTTCCAGTTCCGACTACGCCCACTGTTTTCCCATATAGGTCAAAACCCGTGAGTCGTTCCAGGGAAAAGTTCCCTTCCCTTACCCTATTATAAGCCTTATGCGTTTTGCGATTCAAGGTCAGGATCAATGCCACGGTATACTCCGCTACCGCATGAGGTGAATAAGCTGGCACCCTTACCACTTTAATATTTTGTCGCTTCGCTTCATCCAAGTCCACGTTATTGTACCCAGCACAACGTAAGGCTATAATTTTCACTCCCAGCTCTGCTATAGCACGAATTGCTTCTCCATTCACATCATCGTTTACAAAGACACATACTGCATCAAAACCTTTTGCCAAAGGGGCAGTCATGATCGATAAAGGAGAGTCAAAATACACCAGTTTGTGGGATGAGTCCTTGGACTCCTTTTCTAAAAATTCTTTATCATAAGATTGGGTACCGAAAACTGCGACTTTCATAGGGTTATCTTTTGATTTAAATAAGGTAAATAGATTATAAGAGCTTGCTTGGAGTATCAATCACCTCCCTCCTTTACCTATATAAACTATGAAATGATCCGATGAAGTTCGAGGAACTTTGATAAAAAACAAATACGCTATTACTCCTAACACTTTACCATTTCATTATGAGTGGTTTCTATGTAATAAACGTCCAACAATAATCATTTAGTGACAGCACTCTCACACCCTATTCAATAGGTTTTATCACCAAAGTATATATTATCAATATTAAATATTTTTATAACAAAAATTTTGAAATAATATTTCATTAAACGATAATTAAGCAATTATTAACTAATCACTCCATCGGGTATGTTCCAACATTTGAGAAGAACTATTTTTCTTGGTGACCTTCACCTGCGAGGATTGCAACCAATCTTCGACAATTAGCAGCGTAAGTATTCCTACCCTACTGCGTTGCATTTATGTTCTTGTGATTTCTCTACAGGAATATACCTGCCTTCTATTCCCCATAGTACTACTCTTGTTCATACTGTTGAATTGAGCTTCGCTCGTTCATACTGTTTAGTTGACTCCATTACAAGGGGTCTGCAATTTCAATACTTCGTATTGAGTTGATTCGAGTTGAATTGCTGGTTGATATGGATTAATACTCATACAACATATCAACTCGAATCAACTCACCGAAGGTGAGATTCAACAATTCAACTAAACAGCATGAACGAGCAAAGCTCAATTAAACAACTTGAACAAAATAAGCAGTTAGGGTGTGCTTACTTATTCTTTACACTTTAACACCAATAATTGATGAAACAATTACAACTTATCCTTGTCTTTCTTGTCGCACTACTATCGACTACAACCTATTCTGCTATTGCACAGAAAGGAAAAAACAATTACGCTTATTCCATTGCCGGTGGCACCCCCAATAGCCACGGAAGTATTAACACCAGCTTTGCGACCTTGTTAGCAGGAGGAGCCGAAGCCGGTGCAGCTAGTGAAGTTCCCGCCACCCAATGGTTTCTTAACCATGCTGATGGAGGGGATTATCTAGTGATCAGAACAGGAGGTACAGGCAGTCAGGCTAGCTGGATATGGAGCAACTTCAGTAGCAGCATTAGCTCAGCGGCTGAACTATCCATTGACAATACAGCAGGCGCCAATGACCCAACTGTCGCCCAATATATTCGAGATGCAGAAGCCGTATTCATTGCTGGAGGTGACCAAACCGCTTATATGAACAACTGGAAAGGCACAGAGGTGGAAGCTGCACTCAACTATTTGATACAAGTTAAGAAGGTACCGATTGGAGGAACTTCTGCCGGTATGGCAATCTTAGGTGGAGCTTACTATGCTCCTGCAAGCAGCGGTATCCTATCCTCTGAAATCCTGGATGATCCTTACCATCCTAATACCACCAATTCTATTTTCTACAATGACTTTCTGGAAGTTCCTTATTTGGAAAATGTCATCACAGATACTCACCTGGATAGAGTCCATGGTAGCGGCAATGAAAATCGTTATGGCAGAATCTTCGGTTTATTAGCCAGAACCACTGCTGACACTAACACAGAAAATCGATATGCCATCGGTTGTGATGAAGGTACCTTTGTAGGAATTGATGCCAACGGTATCGCCAGAGTTTTTGGTGATGGAGGCACTTCCCAATACCCTACTAATGCTTATTTTGTACAAGCCAACTGTTCTACTCCTGAGACAATCAGTAATGGCTCTCCACTTGTATGGAACAATGGAGGAGCTGCCGCAAAAGTCTATGTCATTCAAGGCAGTGTCAATGGCAATGGAAATAGCTTCGATTTGAATGATTGGACTTCAGTGTCTGGAGGTGGATGGATGGATTGGTTTACTTCCAATGGATACAGTGGCTTCAATTATGTCAACGGTAATGGCGCAACCATAGGCGCTAGCAGTCCTTCTTGTAATGGAGGTGGCACAGACCCAGATCCTTGTACCACTCCCCACTCCTTATCCGCACAGGATATCACTGCCGAAAGCGCTACCCTATCCTGGGCAAACACTGGAGCTCAGGAATACGAACTGAACTATCGCATACAGGGAGATAATAACTGGACTATTGTTTTCAGCACTCCAAATAGCTATACCCTAAATGGACTTATTCCTGAAACTACCTATGAATTTCAGGTAAAAGCCAATTGCGGAAGTGCTTCCAGTACCTTCTCTACCACACAAACCTTAATCACTGCTACTTCCGGTGGCAACCCAGTTACCTACTGTGATGCATCCGCTACTTCCACACAGTATGAATATATTGATGAGGTAAAAATGGATAACAGCAGTAACCTATCGGGAGACGATAATGGTTACGGAGATTATACAAACGTGACCTTTAACCTTTCTGCTGGCAATAGTCATACGGTCACGGTGTATCCTAGCACGAGTGACCGAGAGCGTTTTATCGCTTGGATTGACTTCAACCAAGATGGTGACTTTGATGATGCCGGAGAGGAAATTCTCTACGCTTCTTCCAGAAGAAGCGTGTCCAGCAATTTCACAGTCCCTACCAATGCAAAGTCAGGAGACACCCGTATGCGAGTGGCTATGCAATATGCCAGTGATGGCACCCCTACCTCTTGTGGTTCTTTCACTTACGGAGAAGTAGAGGACTATACTATTTCTATACAAGGAGGAAGTGCTCGTTGGTCTACCGCTCCAACTACTTTGAGCATTTACCCTAACCCAAGTACGGGAATCTTTACGGTAAACAGCGACCTAAATCAACTTCTGAGTATTGAGGTATACCAACTAAGTGGTAAGAAGATCTTAACCACCTCAGAGAATACCATCGACCTTACCGCTGAGAAATCGGGGCTGTACTTGGTAAAGGTTTATCTTGAAACAGGAGTGATTGCTCAAAAAATCTTGAAGCAATAATCTCTGTTGAATCGTTGAATTTCACCTTTGGTGAGTTGAATTGAGCTTCGCTCGTTGATTCGAGTTGAACGGTTGATTGATGTATCTACACTTTCATACAACGTATCAACTCGAATCAACGATTCAACGAGCGAAGCTCAATTCAACGATTCAACAATTACATTAAGCATCCCGATGCACCGTATCCATTGAAAATGCAGGAAGGCAAATAGCCATATAATGCGCTCCCCCTTCATAAGGAGAGCTATATTGCACCCAAGTCCCTTTAGGGATCAGAATAGCTTGACCTGCACTTACCTTTTGCTCTCCTTCTTTGGTCTTAACATGCAAGGCTCCTGTTAACACGACCGTATACTCATCAAATTCTGGTGTCTGCCCAGGTTCCGTCCATCCTTCTGGACTACTCATACGGGCAATACTTACATTGGCATCTTGGGAGTTTACCCTGCCGAAAAATTCTTCAATCAATTTTGGCTTGTTGCCTGCGGCTTCAATGATGGTTGGTTTTTCTATAAACATCTTCTTTGTGATTAATTTGTTGAGGCTGCTTACGCAGCAAGTTGAGTTTCACCTTTGGTGAGTTGAGTATTCTACCTATTAGACTAAATCCAGTAACATGCAGATGATTGCCTCACGGCAAGCATGGCACGCAGCCAATAGCAATCAATTTACTATAGTGTTTAAGGTTAATTCTGTCGCTGTCTACGAAATTATATACAGTTTAGAGACGCCATGTAATGGGTTACCGCTTATCGTTTATAAACAATAAGCGATAACCGATAAACATATATCATCCGACCGCTGCAATATTAACTACTATAGATTCTTCTTATCTGTTAATGATTCAATCTTCAAGGAGTAAAGCAATACATTCTCCACAAGAATATTAATTATACTATTAACTTTGTACCTTAAAAGTATAATTAAAGAATCAATTTACCAGAATCCAGCAAAATGAGTTCATTCACAATAAAAGCTCACCTCATTGATATCCATCAGCGTAAAACTTATCCTGCACAACTGGAAGTGGCCGATGGTAAAATCGCAAAGATTACACCTATCACAGCGGATGAAGTCACCACTCCTTATTATATTGCACCGGGTTTGGTGGATGCCCATATCCATATTGAAAGCTCTATGCTTGTCCCTAGCGAATTTGCCAAAATCGCTGTTACTCACGGTACGGTAGCTACTGTATCTGATCCCCACGAGATAGCCAATGTATTGGGTATGGAAGGAGTACGTTATATGATTGATAACGGCAATACCGTTCCATTGAAATTTAACTTCGGTGCCCCTTCTTGTGTTCCTGCGACATCCTTTGAGACTGCTGGAGCTGAACTTGGTCCCGATGACATCCGTACCCTAATGGCAATGGATGAAGTCAAGTACCTGGCAGAAATGATGAACTGGCCGGGCGTATTATTCAAGGACCCCATGGTGATGGAAAAAATTGCCATAGCTCACGAAGCTGGTAAGCCTGTAGATGGACATGCTCCCGGACTAAAGGGAGAACAAGCCGCACAGTATGCTGCCGCAGGTATTAGTACCGATCATGAATGTGTTGCCGCAGACGAAGCGCTAGATAAGCTGAAGGTCGGCATGAAAATACAGATTAGAGAAGGAAGTGCCGCTAAGAATTTTGAGGCCTTGATTGAGTTGGCCAAAGAACACGCACATCAAATGATGTTCTGTTCCGATGATAAACATCCACATGAGCTCAAGGAAGGACACATCAACCAGCTTATTCAAAGAGGATTGGCAAAAGGGGTTGATTTGTATGACCTTCTAAACATGGCTTCTGCCAACATCGTCAACCACTACAAGCTCAACGTTGGCCTACTACAAGAAGGAGACCCTGCCGATTTTATTCTGATCGATAGTCCCGAGCAGTTCAATATACAACGTACCTATATTGATGGAGAATTAGTCGCTGAAAATGGACAATCTCATATCACTGCGGACACAGCCCCTATTATCAACCACTTTGATACTTCACACAAAGCCGTTACTGATTTTGAGGTAGATGCAGCAAGTGAACATCTCAAGGTCGTAGTAGCAGAAGATGGTTCTTTGCTTACTGGTAGTGAAACTGTTGAATGTCTTATCAAAGATGGAAAAGCCGTTTCCAATACCGAGAAAGATATCCTTAAATATACCGTAGTTAATCGTTATAAAAATGCCACTCCGGCGATCGCATTTATCAAAAACTTTGGGTTGAAAAAAGGGGCGATTGCAACCTCTGTGGCACACGACTCTCATAATATTCTTGCGGTAGGTGTCGATGATGAACAGTTGTGCAAGGCGGTTAATACCGTTATTGACAATAAAGGAGGAATTGCTGTAGTAGACGGAGATCAAGTATATAGTATTCCTTTACCTGTTGCAGGGTTAATGACTAATCAACCTGCTGAGCGCATTGCAGAGGAATACAATGAACTTCTAGCCAAGGCAGCTGTATTAGGCAGCACATTACATGATCCTTTTATGAGTTTATCATTTATGGCACTGTTGGTCATCCCTGCCTTGAAGTTAAGTGACAAAGGACTCTTTGATGGAGAAAAATTTGAGTTCACCCCACTTTTCGTATAATTCAATTTTTTAGATATATTTTAAAATATTATTAAATATTAAGGATAATATTAGATAAAAAACACAACCAACCTTCCATTTGTTAATGAATTCCACATTAACGATGGAGGGTTATTTTTTTTCATAAATGTACTTTTTCAAAACTTTTCACCAAGTTTGCTAACCAAATCCCTACAATCCCCCGTATAAGGGAGAGATGAAGAAGGAAATCTACTCTTTTGATTTACCTGAACATGAGGATTTTTTCAACCTGTGATTAACAAATCGAATCGCTGCATAGGATGTGGTCCAATCCAACTCTTAAGCAGTTAGTGTCAAAAACTGAACAATTATTAACATGCAAAAAGTAATTTCCTTATTACTGTGTCTTTGTTGTGCACTTACCATTAGTACTGCACAATCATTCAAGGCTCCACGTAATCTCAAGGCTGAGCGCACCACAGTCCGTCCCACCATCGATGGTAAACTCGATGAAGAAGCGTGGACAAAACATCCATGGGGCTTTGAAGGTAAGTTCGTACAGACCACCCCCAACAACGGAGAAGAATCACGCGTAAGCTCTGCAATTCGTATCCTATATGATGATGATGCCATCTATGTAGGAGTTAGAATGTATGACCCCAACCCTGACAGTATTCCGAGACAGTCTGGTTTTAGGGATAGCTTCTATGATAATGCCGATGCTATAGGCATTATGTTCGACACCTACAATAAACAGCAAAATGCCATGGGCTTTATGACCACGGTATCCGGCGTTCAGTCAGACTTCACCTCTACCAATGAGAGTGATCCAGATCCGAGCTGGAATGCTTTATGGAAAAGCCAGGTGAGTATTGATGAGCAAGGCTGGGTTGCAGAATTTGAGATTCCGTATGTATCCCTTCGTTTCCCTAAAAAAGATATCCATACTTGGGGGATTAACTTCTACAGGGTAAGTAAACGTTATAACGAAGAAGCTAACTGGTCTTTTGTAGATGCCTCTGTACAAGGTTACCTAAGTCAAATGGGAAAGTTGAATGGAATTGAAAATATCAAACCTCCTCTACGTCTTAGCTTATCTCCATATGTCTCTACGTACTACAACCACGATGGAGAAAGTGGAGAGGGCGCAATCAATACCACTGCGGGTATGGACCTTAAGCTAGGTCTGAATGAAAGTTTCACCCTGGACATGACACTTATTCCAGATTTTGGGCAAGTAAGGGCCGATAACCAAGTCCTTAACTTATCCGCCTTTGAGGTACGTTTTGATGAAAACCGTGCTTTCTTTACGGAAGGTACAGAGTTATTCAACCGCAATGGCTTATTCTACTCCCGTCGTGTCGGAAGTAGCTTCGGAGGGTATGATGTCAACGAAAACGAAGAAGTAACGTCAGCTCCTTCTGACGCTCCTTTGATCAACGCTACCAAGCTTAGTGGACGTACTTCTAAGGGATTAGGTATTGGCTTATTCAATGCCGTAACGGACCGTACGCATGCACTCCTGACAGATACGTTATCAGGAGAACAACGTAAGGTATTAGTAGATCCTTTAACCAACTTCAATACGGTTGTTTTCGAGCAGAACTTAAAAAACAACTCCAATATCGCTTTCATTAATACCAATGTCTATCGTGGTACGTACGGTAGAATGGCCAATGTAACGGGAACGGACTTTAAGTTCTCCGACAAGAGCAATACCTATCAGGTACAAGGTATGGCAGCTATGAGTTATATCAGTGAGCGTAATCAGGAAACGGATTTTAATGATATAGAAAAAGGATACAAAACGTTTCTTTCTCTCGCTAAGATTAGTGGCAACTGGCAGTATCGTACATTCTTAAACGTCGAATCAGATACGTATAACCCTAACGATATGGGCTTTATGCGTGCCAATAACGAGTTTACTTATGGAGGACATGTACAATACCAAAAGTTTAAACCATTCGGCATTTTCAATAATGCTCGTATTCGACTGAATACCAACATTCAGAACCTGTATGAATCGATTCAGTTTGCCCAAATGAATTTCAACTTGAATGCCAATGCACAATTCAAGAACTTCTGGCAAGCAGGGATGTTCTCTAACTTTATGCCTATGCAAGGCAAAGACTTCTTTGACCCTAGAAACGATGGCTATTTCTTCTTAAGAGAACGATCTGCCGCTGCAGGTGGCTGGATTGCTTCTGACTATCGTAAGCGTTTTGCTTTTAATGCTGAATTATGGGCGTGGACTCGCCCTAGCAGAGGACAAATCGATAATGGAATCAGCATCAATCCTAGTTTCCGCTTTACGGATCAGTTCAATATGTCGCTGAATTCAGATGTAAAATTACTCAGAAACGAACAAGGATATGTCAACACCTTATATGACGAGAGCGATGAGGTCTCCAATGTGGTGTATGGTCGTAGAGATGTAAGACAGATTACAAATACCATTAATGCAAATTATGCATTCAGCAGTAAAATGGGGTTAGATTTCCGTCTAAGACATTACTGGAGTACTGCTGCTTATGATGAGTACTACGATCTAGACAAGGAAACAGGATTATTGAACGACATCATCTACAATGATCTTGACGAAGAAGGTAATGAAATGCATGACGTCAACTTTAATGCATTCAATATTGAATTGACTTATCGTTGGGAGTTCACTTCTTCCAGCTTTGTATCTGTGGTTTGGAAGAACCAGATTTACACTAGCAACGATCAGGCTAACATTACTTTTATGGATAACCTGAACCAAACACTTACCGCTCCTCAGCTCAATAGCTTATCGGTGAGGGTTAGCTACTTGCTGGATTATCAAAAAAGCAAACGCTTCTTGAAGGAATATATTTAGAACTTCTTTAGGTTCATATTATTTGAATAAACATGAATCATCCCACATTAACAAATGGCTTAGCTTTCTGAAAATTCATCACTTTATAGCTATCTTACAAGCCCTTTATGAGCTTCTTCATTTTTTCCTTGATGAAAAAACGAAGCAAAAAAATCAAGGCTTTGAAGAATTTGCCTAATTTTTAATCGCAAAAGCTAAAAATTAGGCAAATTCTTCAAGGCCATTTTTAGATATATAAAGGCAATCTTTAAACAAAAAAATGAGTCATTCCTTCAATGTTAATATGGGATGACTCATTTTATTTTTTTGTAAAAAATATTGTCTAATCGTCTATCAATAGATAGTTTTGAGCATTTGAAATGCTACTTTCATTTTTTTAATGCAATCAAAGCTATTTTCAAATTCTCTACTCGGAAATATTTTTATTATACCCCCTTTTTACCATGAAAAAAACACTACTACTTTTAGTATTAACAAACCTATTCTTAAGTCTTACGACAGTCCATGCTCAAACGGCTGCTCCTCCCTATAATATTACCGTATCAGATGTATCTTATGATCGTTTCACCATTCATTGGGAAGACACTTCTGGAACAACTATACACCTTTCATATTCCACTGATCCTACAAGGTATACAATAACATACCAAGGATATAGTGATAGTCTCACCATATCAGACCTTACTCCCAACACATTATATTATATCAGAATAAAAAACAATGACAGTGACTGGGTCTATCTATCACACCAAACTGGAGATATCAGTCGTACATGTGACAGCAGTATAGAAGTTACTATACAGGAAAAAAAATATTACGACTCTCCTTCTACCTCTTACAATGCCTTTGGTAGTGAACAATGGTTTCACTATACAGCAACACAAGACGGACAAGTTACTATTGGAAAAAGAGACACCACTGGTGCCTTAAACATATATGATGCTTGCGATGGAAACTTGATCGCTGAAGGCAATGTATCCGGTCCTTGGCTCATTACAGCTCTTGACCTACAAACTGGAGAAACAATCAAGATTCAGTGGATACAAAACAATGCTGAAGATGAATCCACCACCTGGTATATTGAACAAGGTAAAATGTATCATAACCTTAACTATAGTCTTATACCAACAAAAGTCGTAAAAGGCAGCGCTATACGACTAGAGGCTACATCAAACAGTGATGCACCTATAGAATATTCTTTACAAGATAGCACCGTTGCTACCTTGGAAGGTGATAGCCTTACTTTTGACAAAATCGGTGTTGTAGAACTTCGTATTGTATCCCCTGATACTGATTACTTCAACATGTCAATGGCAGGCTTTGGAATAACGGTCGTAGCAAATGATTGCGCTACAGCAGATCCTATTACTGCAGGAACTCATGAAACCCATGGATCTGAACAATGGTATTCCTTTACAGCAAACATGGAAGGAACTATTGCCTTATACCCGATGGAGCATACCGATGAAAACACTAAAGTTGAGGTTTACCAGGAATGTGATGGGGAATTAATTGCCTCCAAGGTTTACCTACATGACGACGCTAAACAAGATTACCTCAACCTTGAGGTAACCTATGGAAACGCCTACCTTATTAAGTGGATTAAAAACAATACCACCTCTCAAACACAGTGGGCCCTGGAATGGCTATTTGCTGATGGTAAAAATATCACTAAACTTGCTATCAATGAAGTAGAGGAAGTACTGGTCAATAGTGATCCGTTTGAGTTGAGTGCAGCAACGAATAGTAATGGTAATATCAACTGGTTTATAGAAGAGGGAGAAGACCTTATCTCATTGGACAGTAACATCGTTACCCTAGCTCCTAACGCTATTGGACAAGTAAAAATCAAAGCCGTTCAACATGAGACTGCTGAATATTGGAGTGCTATAGACTCTATGACATTTAGCATTATCAAACGCCAAGACAGTATCTCAAGCAATATTGGAATCGAAGAAGCACAAGCCAACACTTCAATGGTACTTCCCTCTTTAAAAACAGATGCAGGGCTAGCAATCTTCTATGAAGTGACAGAAGGTAATGCCACCTTAGAAGACTCGATACTAAAGATTCAGCAAATCGGTGATATCACTCTTCGTCTCTATTCAGAAGGAAATGAGGCCTATGAAGCTACAGAAAGTACAAATACCATAATTGTCAATTCTGTTTTCACTTCTACAGAACAGTTCCCCAAACAAAAAGTATCCATTTATCCCAATCCTATTACAGATAAGGTAATCATACAGGTTCCATTGAAAACCACCTCGACGCTATCTTTAGCTATCAGTAGCATGACAGGACAAATACTTTTTGAAAAACAGTTTGGGAAATGGTCTGGAGGTTTCAAATATGCTCTCCCTTTTAATGAGTATAAGCAAGGGATTTATTTACTTATCATTTCTACAGATGAAGAAAGTGTAGTCAAAAAAATAATCAAAGAGTAATTATTCCAAACAAGCTCTAACATGAATCATCCCATATTAACAAATGGCTTAGTTTTCTGAAAGTTCATCACTTTACAGCTATCTAACAAGCCTTTTATGAGCTTCTTCATTTTTTCCTTGATGAAAAAACGAAGCAAAAAAATCAAGGCTTTGAAGAATTTGCCTAATTTTTAATCGCAAAAGCTAAAAATTCCAAACTCGCTACGCTCAAACAATGGAATTTTCTTAACGCTCTTACAATTAAAAATTTTGACGGCAATTCTTCAAGGCCGTTTTTAAATATATAAAGGTACTTTTTAAACAAAAAAAGATGAGTCACCCCCTAAATGTTAATATGGGATGACTCATCTTACTTTTTTAACCAATATTAAATAATCAACTTCTTTTATATATCCCTTGGATAGACGTAATTTTACCGAAAGCTAAAATTGAATTGAAACCGATCAGGATGCGTATACGTCTATTACTTTTTTTTTCATTACTGACAATCTTTACCACATCTGTTTTTGCTCAAAATGATTTTCTAGAGGAAGCTAAACAAGATACTACGAAAAAGATTGAGCCTAATAAAGAAGGCATCACTCTAGAAAAGGATACCACTTGGAAATATGGTCCACACACTTCCAGGTACCTTACCTTAAAAGATGTCTATGAGATTAAATGGACAGAACATTATCTGGACAGTACATTACACAACACACACCGTTACAATGTAAGGGACAAACATGACTGGAAACTGCAGTATACCGCCAACAATGCCAGCCCTGCCCGTTACCTATGGTATCAATTGCCTGATGACATTGGAGAACGTATAGGTTTTGACGCCTATCGCCCACATTATTGGTATCAGGAAAAAGATATTCGTTTCTTCAATGCGTTCACTCCCGTATCCGTTTGGAATGCTGTTATAGGTGGAGATCGCCGTTCCATGATTGATGTGCTTTTTGCCCGTAACCTTACCCCTTGGTGGGATTTCAGTGCCCGTTTGGAAATACGTTCTGGCTGGCTATTGCAAGGGGAAGATGTTATACAATCGTATCTATTTGATCAGGTGTTGAATCAATTTCAAATGACTACTCGATATGAAACTCCTAATCAAAAGTATAAGCTCTTTGCCTATTACAAACAAGCATTGCATAATGGCCCTGAAACAGGGGGAATCAGTATCGACTCCACGCTCAAAGTAAATGTGGCGGGTAGCGTAGAAGATTTTGAGTTTACAGACCTTTACCGGGTATTGAATCGTTTAGAGAATAATCTTAACCAAAGTACTACACGATCAGATAAACGAGAGTATAACTTCCAGCTTTACCATCAATATGCTATTGCTGACTCTGCTAGCTTGCAGGTATTTCATAAGTTCAAGACCTCTGACCAGCTCCTAAGGTATCAGGACAATTCTCCCAATACCAACCTTGATTACTACGCTCCTTTTATCGGTGTAGAAACTGGGACAGAGGAAGCTACCAACTTCTTTCCCGATACGGCCTCCTACACCTACCGCATGAACTATTATGAAAACCAAGCGGGAGCCAAAGGTAGAAAGGGTGATTTTTTCTGGGCAGCTTACGCCCGTCATCGTTTTCAGAAAGCCCGACAAGAACACTCTGGAGTCTATACTCAACCCGTCAATATTGATGGACAACTCTTCGTAGGGGGGCAGTTGTCATTAGTTCCTGCTAAAAACGATCGTTACCAGATTAATATTTCTGCCGAAAAAGAGTTGGGCAACAACAATGCTTTTCAAGCCAAGGCCAGTGTAAAAGCCAACTTCTTGTATGCCTATGCGGCTCAATATAACTACACCCAGGATATTGTTAGAAAACAATTTATCAGCCCATTTTTCAGTTGGAGAAATGATTTTGGAAATACGGAAAGTTCTCGCATCTATGTCGCTCCTCGCTTCCCATGGAAAAAAGGATATGTAGAAATCTTTGGAGAGGTAAACCTTATTAATGACTACACTTACTTCCAGCAAGATATGCGTCCAGAGGTTTATAACGAACTACTCAACTATCAAAGATTTGGTGCTAAAACAGACTTTACCTTATGGTATATTCGACAGATTGCAGAAGTCATTTACACCAACAATAATAGTCAGGAGGTTTTCCGAACCCCTGAGTTCTTTGCTAACTATCAACTGTCCTTTGAAAAAGACTTTAAGAAAGTCTATCTATCCACAGGATTTGACCTGCATTGGAATTCTTCCTATCTCGCGGATGCCTTCTCTCCTATTACTCAGCAGTTCTATCTGCAAGATGATCAGGAAATTGGAAACTATCCTTTATTGGACTTCTTTTTTGACTTTAAGATCAGGAGAACCAACGCCTTTTTCAAAGTCACCAATATCTTGCAAGGAAGCTTCAGTGGTTACTTCGATACGCCTAATTATATGGGGCAAGCGCTTAGCTTTGAGTATGGTGTGAAATGGATGCTGTTTGATTAAAGTGAGAATAGGTGAGATTTGTTAGGGATGCATCCTTTAGAATTATGTATATTATATTATAGGCCTTCAGTTGAATCCTGTCGTAGTCTACGGAAAAGAATCAGGTTTATCGGTTATTGCTTATCGTTTATACATGGTAACCGGTAAACAGAAACAGCGCTGACTTATCCATAACCTAATACCTCATGCAGAAATCACTCTACATTCTACTTTTACTGACATTCTTATCGTTGCAAGGAGCATTAGCCCAAACATTTCTAGCCATCGATCGCTATGATGCTAAGCGTATTAAACTATATGAAGGAGATCAACTATGGTTTAAAGTAAAAGATGATAATTTTTTACATGAAGACGAAATTCTTGCATTAAAAGACTCCTCAGTGGTCATGAGTAAATCAGGTGCCGAAATTCCCCTCACCGCCTTTGAGGAAATCCGCTTCAAACGGAAGGGAATCGAAATCGCAAGAATAGGTACCCTGGGATTGGGATTAGGATTCCTCCTATCTGCTGCCATAGAGCCTGCTGTCAGCAATAATGAATATGATGCCGGAGAACATGCCGCCATAGGTGCTGGGTTTATCGCTGCCAATCTTATCCTCCGCTTCTTTAAATGGAAAAAGTATCCTATAGAAAAAGAAAAGGCAAGAGTCCAGATTTTAGATACTACACCAGAGAATCCATGATATTGAAAATATGAGGGCGACCACGAGGGACGCCCTTACTTATTACCTACCTATACTATATGTCGGGGCGACCACAAGGAACGCCCTTACTTCACACATTAAAATACTGCTCCAAACGATCTAACAGATGGTCGTCAGTCTGCATGTCTTCTACCACCTTACCTTCTTCCAATAAAACAATACGAGTACTCAACTTAGCTACATGGTTCAGGTCATGGCTTGAAAGCAATACCGTCGTTCCCTCTTCATTGGCTTTCTTCAACCGTTTCACTAACCAAGCTTGAGAAGAAGGATCCAGATTGACATAAGGCTCATCCAGTACCAATAACGCTGGAGAAGATAATAGAACCGACAGTATCCCTACTTTCACTTTGTTTCCTTTGGACAGATCACGAATCATTGTGGTTCCATAAAGTAAGTCCTCTGCCATAAAGCCTTTTTCTCGCTCCAAAAAAGCTTCCACATCAGCCTTATTTAAGTCGTGTAATCGCCCCACAAATCGCAAGTACTCCATCGGAGTCAAGTGAGTGATCAGAAAATTTTCATCTAGATAAGCCGCAGTGTATACTTTCCAATGCTCACTCATCGCCACTCCTATCCCATTGGAAAGCACCTCTCCCTGAGATGGCTGAATCAAGTCCAACACCAAGCTTAAGAGTGTTGTTTTACCAGCTCCATTATTTCCTACAAGGCCCAGTAATTCTCCTTTTTCAAGGGTTAAAGAAGGAATATCTAATACTAATTTTCCTTTATATTCTTTTTGTAAGTTATTGAGTTGAATCATCTTTATTATTGTTTTCTAAATCCAGTAGCCATGATATATTTTCTCTTGTGGAATTGTTTCTCCAGGTCTTTAATCCAGTAGTTTTTAAGTAACAAGCTCATTACTCCCAAACCACCGATGATTCCTAATCCCACATGATCAAGTCCAAAAAAGTCCATTGTTACATAAAATAACACCGGTACTAATGCGATCGGTATATTCAATAAAAATTGGTGAGCGGAGACTCCTTGGAAGTTCATTACATTTCCTCCACTTAAGTCCAATCGTTTCTGATTATACGTTCCAAAGTAAATCAAGTAAACAGGAACAATACCGATGAGATAGAAATAAACTGCCAAATTAATCCAGAGAATATGCCAGCCGAAATAAGCATAGAAAACACTTCCTAGAAAGCCCAAAGTGGTTCCTAAAATCATCAACCAGTACTTCGCTTCTATATAATCTCTGATCTTAATTTTTTGAGTCAAAAGAAAATCAAAATAGGTACTCTCCCAGGCGAAAATCATCTGCCCGTAGTTCAAGGCAAATACCCCCATGGTCATAAAAGGGACAAACACCAATACCCAAGCCTGTTCCTTATACATATCCTGTGTATAGAAAATAAGCCCATAAAACAATAGGAACACAGACATCAACAAGGTGTTTTTACTGCGCTTATGTCGCCATAGGGTCTTGATTTCTTCCGCCATTAGGTAGCCTACATTTCCAAAACGATTCAGGTAAGCCAATAAAGAGTTGTCTGATTCCTCAATTTTCAATTTCTGATCTACATGAATCACCCGATCCAGATAAACTCCTGACATCGTTGCCTTGAAGGCGATCACATAGGCCTTTAATAGCAAGATGACTCCTATCAGTATCCCCCAGGGTTGTTCTGCTATTCCCAATAGCAATGTCGATAGGAATCCAGTAACATTGGTCCATTCGCTTACTTCCAAATAAGTAAATGCTGCCAATGGAAGAATCACTCCCAAAGTAGTCCAAAAGGATTTTGAGAAGTATTTTTTTAAGGCAAAAGCATAGTAATTGGTCGCCCAAAGAAATGTAACCGCTATAGTCAACCAATTAATACCGACTAAAAGCGTTTCATTGGGTAATACTGTTTTGAAATAGAATGGAAGAATAACCAAAAAGGGGTAATAATTAAACCTGCTTCCCAAGGACAATAATAAAGGAAAATGCATCAGTTTCCTTTTACTCACCTGAAGTAGCAAATAAGGTCTTACCTGTGTTTGGGGAAAAGATTGCATCAGTCCTCTCAAGCCTATATTTGCCAGCAAATACAGTAGAAGAAACTTTGTAGCCATCAGCAACACCTGCTCTTCACCAAAAGATTCCTTCAATAATTTCCCTGAAACAAACCCCATTAGGAGTAATATACCAGCAAAATACAGCTCCAGGAGAAGCTTAAAGACCTTAAAGCCTATACCCTTTCCCCAGACTAAGTTCCGGTATTTTTGTAAAAAGTAATGATTAAAGAGTAATTGCATAGTTATCAGTTTTTTTGGGTAAAGTCGATAACTACATTTTACGTGCCGTTCTATAAAAAGTTATATTTGATTCTATTTTTTTAATCACAAAAATACCCAATCAATAAAGCTTCAACAGTAACATTGTGCTTTATTGATTGGGTGAAATATTAAGAGCTTACTTGGAATCTTCCTATCGAAACTACTTTCCTAGTCTTCTGCTTTTATTAGCCAAGAATTTCTCCATAATATCATTGTAGGTTCTACGGTCTACCAAGAAAGGATATTTCTCTAGCACTTTTTCCATATCAACACCTCCTTCAGCCATCTTCTCAATGTCTTTCATGATCACCACTTCATCTGGATTATCACCATTCCAAGACTGATAGAAATTCTTCATCAAGCGCATGATGTTGGCGAAAGCTTTCAATTTCAACTCCTCGTCTTCTTCATCCTTAGCCACCTGAATCAGCTTTTCGATATTTCTTCCGTAATGTCTGAAGCGCATTTTATGGTCACGGTACTCCATACGATCCGGCTTGCGATACATCACATCCATTTCAGGTACAGGGTAAGGACTATCCACTTCTAATTTAAAATCAGCCATCACATGGAGATGATCCCAGATACGCTGATTGGTATCATTGGAGTTGACGCTAGGATTCAATTGCTTCATCAAGCCAATCAAAGTATTGGCATAACGATTTCTTTTTTCCTTGTCTTCAATTTCCGATATATACTCTACCAGCTTCTGTACGTTTCTTCCGTACTCTTTCAACTTCAACTCCGGTCTTTCTGTATTATAGGATGGTTTCTCCATGGTCTTATTCTATTGATGATTTAATGATCTATGCATGTTACACTCCTCAAAATGAGAACTATAAAAAGTTACCCTAAAAACAGAAGTTTCCAAAGGGAGCATAGACAGAATGCAATATACAAAAAATAGGCATGTGCTTCATGATATATTATCGCATCGGTATTAAAAACTCCATTTCAATCTCCAAAATAATAATACTCCCGATTGTCCAAACTGACTATCTTCCCCTCCCACAAATGCCTGAGTTGCCAATAATAGCTCTGTATTCGTGGACAAGGAGATATTTGTATTGGCTGTAAAATAGGCTGAATTATCATCTATAAAATAAATACTACTCATCCCGGCATTCACCAATGGATTAATCTGATAAGACGCTTGTCCTAAAATAGACCATTTGTTTAAGGTCAATGTGCGAGGCGTTGGAGTCTCTCCCCTTCCCAAGGCCAGAATATTTTGATTCATGGCATCTCCTCCTCCGCTGTTAAAGATCCCTTCTACACTGACAAATAACGTATTCGGAAACGTATAATCCGTAGACATTGTAGCGACCACGGCAGGCTCTACACTCTCACTATCCTGCTCAATAGGGTAAAAGTAACTTGCTTCTCCCTTGAAGCCTGCTCCACCAATCTGTCCAGACCAGCCTCCTCCAACAACCCAATCCTTACGCATCTTTCCAGCCAATACCTGAAAATCGTACGCCCATTGATTGAAGCGATACATCCCTGCAATCGTCATATCCTCAAAGGATTCTTCCATCGCTACAGCCAGTTCCACCGAAGAAACCATACCAATATATTTTCGAACCAAAAGTCCATCCATACCCGGACGCTCCTCGTAGTCAAAATCAAATAAGGAGTAATTATTGAAAATATCGTTAGGGTTCCATGCGAAGGTTTGTCCCCAGTTGACACGTTGTCTTCCCGCACGAATTTGCCAATCGTTGAATGTCCAATCAATATAGGCACGATCCAAGGTAGAATGTCCCACAACAGACTCCCCTTCCCACCATACACCACCTAAATCCAACCAATTGTTATTGGCCGTATAGATATCAGCATAATTAGGTGTTAGGGTAACGGTCTCCCCATAGAACAATCGGTTACGCATCTCAGCAACTACCGTCACCTGTGAAGAGGCATACCATTTAAAATTCAATCGGTTATGAATCAAGTTATCTGTAATCCAGCGATCATTCAACTCCTGAAAACCGATCGTCTGCAAGTACTTTAGATACCCTCCAAAATAGATATTGGAGGGTTTATCTGTTGACTCTTCCTCTTGGAATTCTTCTTGTGCTTGTAGTGTAAAGACACTAAAAAGTAACCCTAGAAGGAACGTTGTCTTTAAAATTATCTTATTCATTTTCAAATTATGTAGTCAGAACCTTTTTTTTTGAGTCCTCTTTTACCTGTCCATCTTCCAAAAGGATGACACGGTGTGCTTTATCAATCACCCTTTGGTCGTGTGTTGAGAAAATAAATGTCGTTCCTTCTTCTTTATTCAGGCGTTCCATAATATCCAATAGATCGGACGTTGATTTAGAATCAAGGTTGGCTGTTGGCTCATCTGCTAGAACAAACTTTGGACGGGAAGCCAAAGCCCTTGCCACCGCTACACGCTGCTGCTGTCCTCCAGAAAGCTTGGAAGGACGATGATCCAAACGATCACCCAAGCCAACCTCTTTCAGTAATTGCTCTGCTCTATCAGTATACTCTTGCTTCGGTCTACCTTGTAACTGCATAATGAACTCAGTATTCTCCCTAGCGGTCAATACCGGCAGCAAAGAGTAATCTTGAAATACAAACCCAATATTATCTCTTCTAAAATCAATCAATTGTCCGCTGCTCAATTGAGACAGGTCAATTCCATCTACCTCTATGGTTCCTGAGGTTGGGTGATCGATGCCTCCAATCATATTCAATAGGGTCGTTTTCCCACATCCTGATGGCCCTACAATTGCGGTAAATTCTCCTGCCTCAAACTCTATATTTACGCCATTCAATGCATGTACTGGAACAGAAGACTCATTGTAGGTCTTCATTATATTTTTAACCTTTATCATCGCTTTATTTTTTTAATTTTTAATGATTATTTCCCCATATGATGATGCAACTACACTATTGCGGCCACTATATCATTGGGATACGGCTACGCTATCAATGGCCGACCATCCGTATGCCCGACCATCCGTACGACCGCGCCAGTGGCGCGGCCCTACAGATGGCCTTTGATCGCCTCATTCGGCTTTAATTTCAATGCCTTGACTGCCGGAAAAATAGAGGATGCAATCGCTACGATCACAACGGCAATCGCCACTTGGGGATAAAACTCCGGACTGATCTCTGGATATATGACACTGCTGAATCCCAAAGACTCATAACCTTCAGAGTTTTCGATATCAATCCCATTTTTACCGAAATACTCTATCAAACCATAACTCAGTAGTAGTCCTACAACACCTCCCACCAGAGACAAGAAAACGGTCTCCAGCACAATCATGGAAAAGATCTTCAACCTTCCCATCCCTACTGCCATCAATACCCCTATCTCCTGCACTCTTTCCAGTACTACCATCAGCATGGTATTTAGAATCGCAAAGGCTAAGGCTAAAAAGATAATTCCTAAAATGATTAGGGAGCTTAATGATCCACTCTCATTATAATAAGCCAGTTCGGGCATGATCTCTGCCCAGGTCTGCTCTTTCCAGGTAGATGGAATTACCGTAGCAATTGCCTCTTTGGTTTGCTCAGGGGTATACCCTTCCGTTGCCTTGATCACAACTTCATGTACTTCGTCCAGTTTCACAATACGTTGCAGATCTGACTTTCGGACAAACATATTTCCTTGGTCATATCCCGAGTTACTGGTTTTGAAAATACCCACTACACGAAAAGCCCCTCCTACAATCTCATGGTCATTGTCTTGCATCGTCAGAACTACTTTGGAACGAAGTTTTAGTTTTAACTTCTCTGCCGTACGTTGACTGATCAGAATCGGATTTCTTTTAATCCCTTCAAAATAGGCTCCGTCTGTCAACTTCTCAGACAGTCCAAAGACTGTTTTTTCCTCTTCTGGATCAATACCTATCAACTGAATACCTGCATTTCCATTGGCACTCATCGCCATAGCAGTGATCTTGGTACGATAAGTGGCTGCACCTACTTCAGGAAGTGCATTCAGTTGAGATTGTATGTCAGCCATACCTTCCAGAAAGTGCCCCGTTTCCTGTTCTTCCAGGTACTGGACATTATGAATCTGAACATGTCCAGTTTCCAATTCTATGGATTCGGAAATACGTTGCTCTATCAATCCTTGTGTCAGGGCTACGGCAAACACCCCTGCCACAATCCCAAAAGCGATGGAAAACATAATCACTCCACTACGGAGCTTGTTTCTCCAGACGTTTCTCCAGGATATACTTGTTATCATAGTTTCTATATTTAAAGTCTTTAAAATAAGGTGTTATCATTAAATTTGAATATTTACCCATCATACTACCAACGGGCTTTGTTGAATCGTTGAATTGAGCTTCGCTCGTTGAAGCGTTGATTCGAGTTTAAGCGTTGGTTGAATACACCAACAATCATAAAACATATCAACTCGAATCAACTCACCGAAGGTGAAATTCAACGATTCAACGATTCAACAAAGCGGAATGGTAGTATGAATATTATGTATTCAAACTCAATAGTCACTCCTTACGAATTAAGCATGAACAGCCTCTACTACCTTCATTCGAGCAATCTTCCAATAAGGGTACAGTAAACACCCCATTAGGATAAGCAAAACAAGTATCCCTTGCATCGCAAATACTTCTGCATTCAAAGAAAATGGTAATACGGGATCTACTCCCATCTTGATCATGGCCTCTGCCGCTTCTCCTTGTAGAGGGATAGGGTTCTCATGTAAGGAGATTAGAATGGGTACTCCTACGACAAAAGAAATGATCACTCCCAAGATGCCAATCCAAAGGGCTTCCAAGGTGATCATTGTAGCCAAAGAAACCTTTCTCATTCCTACTGCGACCAATACCCCAAACTCACGGAAGCGTTCCATCGTCATCATCATGATCGTTCCGAAAATACCAAAACCAATAACCATATAGAGCACCAGCATCATCACCACGCCTCCACTGTTATCTGACTCAATCATCTGCTGAAGCTCCGGCTGCAAATCCGCCCAATCCATCACTTCATACTCCCCTCCCAACTCATTTTTCAAGTGTTTCTTGATTGCGGGTAACTGCGCTCTATCCGTCACATTGATCACATAAGAAGTAATCCTATTAGGAGCATAGACAAAAGATTGCGCCAAGGCTACCGGAAGGTAAACCATGTTTTTGTTCATCTGAGGATTAGGATGCTCGATGATTCCCTCAATCGGATACTTGGCAGCGGCATTGACTCCATGATACCCTTGCCCAATTAGGACAATCGTATCCTGCACACCCAATTTTAGATAAGAAGACAACCCCTCTGAGATCATCACACCCTTGCTCTGATCCTTCAGGTATACACCTTCCGTTAACTTTTCTGCCAATCCGCTCATATGATCCTCTGCCTCTGGAGTTATTCCCATGACCATTACGGGACGAGTAAGCTCATCGGAAGCGGACAAAGCGAAAGTTTCCAATCGTGTAAAGGCACTCTCCACACCTGCTGTCGTTTCAATAGTTTCTCTAAGGGAAGCTGTATTTTCCATCATGCGGTTGATGGATTTATTCTCCCAATAAGCGCTATCATGTACCTGCAAATAGCCGGAGTAAAAACGAACAGAGTTGTCAATCATCATGTCATAACTTCCCAGTTGCATAGAACGCATCATCATACTCAGCAATACTGCAAAGAAGATAGATCCCAAGGTAATGATCGTTCTCATCTTGTTCCTCCAGATATTCCTCCAGGCCAAAATAATGAGATGTTTATTCATTGTTGTTTGTAAATTTATGTCCAAATAAAAAGTGGAATTATCGTACCCTTCTCATGTTCTGCATGGAGAAAAAACTATCCGGGATCTTATGATCAAACTTAGCAGTATTATAGATCATAATCGTCTTATTGCCCGGCTCGTCTGCTGGAGTCATTTCCATCACGGTTGGTAATAACTTCCCTCCCATTTGCTTTACCTTACTAGCTACCATCGTAGAGACCAAATACATATCCTCATCGAAGTTCTCTGCTTTCATTTGCAAGTAATGCTCCTTGGAAATCCATACATTGACCTTCCCCCATACAATAGCTGCATCTTCGTTGGGTATCATCTCGATTTTCCAGCAAGTATGTCCATCGATTTTTTCTTCTCCTACAATCTTGTGTGTATAATCATTGACGATAGAAGTAGCTTCCAATAGATCGTCATTAGAGAAGTCTGATCCCATCCAGGACTGAGACATCATTGAAGGAGACACTTTGATCGTGCGCTCAATAGAAGGCATCCAGTTCCATAATTCTTTTCCTCTTTTAAGAGAAACAGTCCCTCGATCTTTGGCCGGAGCAGTGACCAATACCATAAAATAGTCATCTCCCTTGGACCAGCTTTTCATACTCATTTCCCTGGACCACTCCGGTCGAATAATTTTCATGGTAATGTTGGTTTCAGATGAGTTTCCTCTCATTGCTTCATCTGATTTGGCAATAATTTCCTTAGCACTTTGTGCTTGCCCCATAGCCGCAAAAAATAATAGGAAGACGGCTAGTAATGTGTTCTTGTTCATCATTTAATTTATTATAAGGATAAATATCACTCTGCTCTTGTGCATGCCGATGATCGGTTATTGCTTATCGTTTAGTATTAGAGCTTGTTTGGAATACTGATTCAGAAAGAAAATTCCTCTAATCGCTATTCAAATCAACTCATATTTTCATCAAATAGAACCACTATTCTCACTGCGTGCGCCTTAAATCTGACTTGATTTGAACAGGTTATAGAAATTTTCTCTATCTAAATCAGTATTCCAAACAAGCTCTTGATAAGTGACAACCCTATCGAATGATCTTGTATTATTTACGAATATTATTGAACGGTGTTTCATTTTGACTGAACGTTCAGTGAAAAAATAACAAAAAAATTAAGATTACTTTTTAACCATACTTCGGTAACGATCCAAAACGTGGTTGACAACCCTCTCTACAGGGTAATGATCCTCTCCTTTAAAAATAAGATGCATTGCTAATCCATCAAGAATAGCAGCCAATACATATCCCTCCTCTTCTGGGTGAGGTATGTTAAGGTCTTTGAACATTTGGAAGAAAAATTCTGTCCCTTTTTTTTCTAAAGGAGCTACGATTTCCTTCATTGTCTCGGAAGGATGTTGTTGCATGGTCAGCGCAATCATCAACTTCCAGGTCAGAGGATCATCCTCAATCAGTGCTACCGTTGTTCGTACCATTCCCTCCAACTTCTCCATGGGAGCTACATTAGAGAATAATACTTCCATGGCATGGCCCATTTTTCCCATTCCCATCTCAATAATAGCCTTCAATAAGTCCTCCTTACTATCAAAATAATGATAGAGTGCCCCTTTAGCAATTCCTGCTTCTTTGGCAATCATGCTAATGGAGGTACTGTAAAACCCTCGCTCTGCAAATAAGTAAAGGGCTGTTTTAATAATATGCTCTTTACTCTTTTCCCTTACCTCTTTAAACTGTTCCGAAGTCCTTGGCATTACCTTGTTTTAATGAAGAATGAATAATGAAGAATGATAAATTTCATTCTGTGGGAGACAAGGTAGTAAACTTTGACCAAATGGTCAATTATTAATTGAATTATGAGTTGTCAGTTAGAGCTTGTTTGGAATCCAGATTTTGAGAATAAAACTTCTATAAATTGACTGAAGAAGTTCTGATTTGAGCCTAATAGTGGTTCTATTTGGGGATAATCAGGGCTTTTTCAGCCAAAATTAGAGGAGTTTTATTCCAAAAGATGTGGTTCCAAACAAGCTCTTATGAGAAGCCAATAGAGGAATAGAGAAAAATCATCTTTTTTTGAACAAAAAATTGAGTTATAAGATAGATATGTTGTACTTTTTGTAGAGGTTCATTTATCTGGAGCCTTTTTTATCCACTAACGATATAGGGGATCAGGCACATTGATTTTCTACTATCCAAAAAATTGCATTATGAGTGTTCAAGACGTAATTCTGGTTAATGAGAAAGATGAAGTAATCGGCTATAAAGAAAAACTTCAGGCACATATGGATGGAGATCTTCACCGCGCTTTTTCTGTGCTGCTTTTTAATAAGAAGGGAGAAATGCTCATTCATCAAAGAGCTTTCGATAAATATCATTCAGGAGGTCTTTGGACGAATACATGCTGTAGTCACCCAAAAGCTGGAGAGGATATCGTTTCAGCGGGACGTCGCCGATTAATGGAAGAAATGGGTATAAAGGCCGAAGTCAAACACCTTTACCATTTTATTTATAAAGCTCCTTTTCAGAATGGACTCACAGAACATGAACTGGATCATGTCTTGATCGGTAATTTTGAAGGCGTTCCCCAACCCAACCCAGAAGAAGTCGCTACCTACCGATGGGTTTCCAAAGATATTTTAGAGGAAGAGATTAAAGCACAACCGGAACAATTTACTTTTTGGTTTAAGATGATTCTTGAAGAAATTGAGAAAAATTATTCTTCAATTTGGGAAAGTATCAATTATCAGTCATAGTGCTCTGTGACTGGAGGCTGGAGCCTCCAAAGCGCCTTTTGGTCGTAAGCTAGAGCTTACGACCAGTATGGTCCATTACCCACTGTTCACTGCCTCACTGCCTCACTGCTCACTGTCCACTGTCCACTGTCCACTGTCCACTGTCCACTGTCCACTGCCTCACTGCCCACAAAAATAACGTTCTTTAACTCAGCCCCTAACGTTTATTAAGACAACCTTTACGGATATTTACAACCAATCATGAACCAAGAGGGTCTTTACCATGAACCTTCTAGAAATCAAAAACCACTGACATGTCTGAAAAGGATCTGATAGAGGGTTGTATCAGAGGAAAACGTAAAGCACAACAGCTACTCTACGAACGTTATGCCGCCAATATGCTGGCTGTCGCTGCCCGATACTCCAAATCATTGGAAGAGGCAGAAGATGTCTTGCAAGAAGCCTTTATTAAAGTATTCCAGAAGATGAATACTTACGAGGGTAAGGCTACGATTGGGGCTTGGATCAAGCGCATTGTCATCAATACTGCTCTGAACAACCAACGTAAAAAACTATACGAACATCCCATGGAAGAAGTGGGAGACAGCAACTATAAAGATGAACAAGATATTCTTTTATCTGACTTCAGCTTTCAGGAGCTATTGGAAATGATACAAGCATTACCTGTGGGGTGCCAAATGGTATTTAACCTATATGCCATTGAAGGGTATGCCCATAAAGAAATTGCGGAGCAACTGCAGATCTCTGAAGGGACTTCAAAGTCTCAGTATGCCCGAGCCAAAAAATTATTGAAGGCACAACTCTTAGCCGAAGAAAAAAAAGCTTATGAAAAAGCCGGATAAAACATCAAGAACTCAATTTGAAGATCAATGGCAGGCAGCCTTTGATCAGGCTTCCATCTCTCCTTCTCCGAGCGTATGGAATAATATAGAACAGGAAGTTCATGGAAGTGGAAAAAGCAGAAAAATGATTGCCTTCTGGGTAACGACTGGCTTAGCAGCCTGTATCAGTATTCTAACGTCTATACAAACCATGGAGTACTTAAAGACCGATGCGCCATTGGAGTATGAGGATACTTTCCAACAGCAAGCCATTGCCAGGCATACCCCTTTACAGGAAGAAAATGTTCTTTCTCTTAAGGAATCGACATTTTCTACCTCCAATAATGCCTCCGGAGATCATAATCCTCCTTCTCAATATCAAACGATCTACCCATCGGCCAGTCCTGTTCACAACAACGTTATGGCCTTGACAGAAGAAGTAGAAGAAGAAATTCGTATAGAGAAAGTATTAAGGCAAACACTACAAGATGGGCCTACGCACCTGGCAATAACAAAGCCTCAACCAAGGAGAAATGTTATTTTCAGCATGCCTCCTCAGACAGATGCTTTGCCAATGTCAGCTTCTGTGGTCACTGCTCAAGGTACAGGCAGTACTTCTCCTACTCTATTCAGTCGATCATTAGAACACTCAGCATCCTCTGACCTTGTTCCTGTGGAAGAAAGTTATTTCAATGATCAGAGAAGCTCTATTGCTTCTGATCATGAATACGAGCGTTCCTTGACTTTTTCTATTGGAGGACGTATTACCAAGGCTATTGGTAAAGGTTTTAGTGTACAAACAGGCCTAGACTACACCGCATTATCCTATAATGGAAATGGCAGTTACCTGTTAAAGCATCAGGATGGTAGTCACAGCACACTGGAAGGACATCAGATTAATCACTCCTCTGTTGCCTCCTCAGATGGCTATACCAAAACCTTAAGACAACAACGAATTGCTATTCCTGTTGAAGTTGGCTATAACCTTCTGCAAAGGAAACGACTTCATCTTAATGCCTACGCTGGAATTTCCACCAATGTGTTGCTTGATCAACAATTTGAAACGTCCTTGGAGGAGCAGGTTAAGGAGAATCCTTTTGAGAATGAATTTGAAGGCGTTTATGCTTCAGCTACAGGAAGCCTGGAACTGGGTTACCAATTCCACCCTAAAGCCTTACTGACAGTGGCTCCTTATGCACAAAAAGCCATTACGAATGTGACTGAACACCCTATTACTATTGAGGAGCAAAAACCCTCTTTTTATGGGATTAGTTTAGGGCTAAAAATATTGTTGTAAAACGATATTATTACACTTTAGTAAAGTGAAAGGCGTAGAGATTATGATGATAATCTCTACGCCTTTCACCTTTTAAAGCACTATAAATTATCCAATGATAATTAGAGTAAAAACCAAATAACCTACCCCTTAACTTCCTAAAGTTAAAATTTTATATTAAATTTAAGATTGATTAATGTTGTTAATCAGTTAAAAATCAAATCCTGATAACCCCTCGAATAACTTTTTGAAATACTAAATTTTACCATACTATGACTTCAAATCATATCAGTGTCAGAGAAGCTACTATACAGGATATTCCTTTAATTCTTGACTATTGGTATTCCTCCTCTCCCGATTACCTAAAAGCAATGGGAGCTGATGTAAAGAAGCTCCCCCCAAAAGCAGATTTTTACAAAATGCTGGAAAAGCAATTTTCGCTTCCTTTTAAGGAAAAGAAAAACTATGCACTGATCTGGGAAGTAAACGGAGAACCTGCCGGACATACCAATATCAATCAAATACATTACGGGCACCAAGCCAATATGCATTTGCACCTTTGGCATTCTGCAGACCGACACAAGGGGTTTGGTCTTGAGTTGCTAAAATTCTCCCTCTCTTTTTTCTTTAGCAGTTTTCAATTGGACAAATTGATCTGTGAACCTTATGCGCTCAATCTACCCCCGAATAAAGTATTGGAAAAAGTAGGGTTCAATTTCATCAGAAAATACACCACTACACCGAATAACTTTACTTTTGAGCAAGAAGTCAACCGATGGGAGTTGAGCAAGGAGCAGTTTATCAAGATGCTATAGGGCACACAGGGCATCGCCCTGTGCTATCATACAATTATATATGCTTAATCAGCCCTCCTTCTACCCTTAGGGCAGTTCCATTGATTGCGCTACTGAGTGGGGAGGCCAGATAAGCAACTGTATTGGCAACCTCTTCAGGGCGGATAAATCGTTGTAGTAAAGAGTTAGGCTCGGTCTCTTTGAAAAACTTACTGACAAACTCCTCTACGGCCATGCCCTCATATTCTGCCCGCTCTTTCAACCATTCCTTTACTCCTTCTGTCATGGTCGGGCCGGGAAGAATACTATTGACGGTGACATTCTTACCACTCCCTAGCGTAAGGTTGGCCATTCCTCTTCCAATCACCACTTGTGCGCCTTTGGTGGTAGAGTAGTGCACCATACTTTCCAACCCCCTCAGTCCTGCCTCACTGGCAATATGGATCACTCTACCAAAGTCACGCTCCAACATTTTAGGAAAAAAGAAACGGGACAATCGAATGGTACTCAATACATTTTTCTCAAAAATCTCCATCCAATCCTGATCGGATATTTCTTCAAACTTTTGGGGCGTAAATGTACCCATATTGTTCACCAGAATATCTAGATCACCAAAGGATGCTATTTTTTGACACATCTCCTCCGCCTGAGTCGCATCAGACACATCCCCATCAATTCCTTCGGCATCTCCTATCTTCCTCAATTCTTCGACTACTGCAGCCGTATTACTTCGTCCATTGACAATGACTCTTGCCCCTTCTTTTAAGAGTGCCTCAGCAATCGCTCGTCCAATCCCCTTGGTCGACCCACTGATAAATGCCAGTTTTCCTTTCAGTTGTAAATCCATATTATTGTTTTTGGGTTACTATATATAATTATTATACTTTTGGAGTCCGCTTATTCACTTGTTAAATGAACATGAAAAAGCCTTCTGGCATTCATTCACTTACAATAAATCAAGACTATCAATGATAAAAATGATCGCTTTTGACGCAGACGATACGCTTTGGGTCAATGAACCATATTTCACTCATGCGCAAGAGAAGTTCGCTAAATTGTTATCTGCTTATATCGATACCTCGGACATTCACGACTTGCTTTACGCTACGGAAAAGAAAAATCTAGCCGTCTTTGGGTATGGGGGAAAGAGCTTTACCTTATCGATGATCGAAACGGCTATTGAACTTTCTGAAGAGAAAATCACCGGAAAAGAAATTCAGCAAATCATTGACTTTGGAAAAGAATTATTGACTTCTCCCATTGAACTTTTGGATGGGGTAAAAGATACGCTGGAAGCCTTGAAGGGTAGTTATCAATTGATGGTTTTGACCAAGGGTGACCTGTTTGATCAGGAAGCTAAATTAGCCCGTTCGGGATTAGCCTCTTATTTTGATCATGTGGAAATCGTGTCAGAAAAGGATGAAGCGACCTATAAAGCTTTGTTTCAGCGACACAATGTTAAAGCTGAAGAAGTGATGATGATCGGCAATTCTCTGAAATCCGATATTCTTCCTATGATCGCTTTAGGTGCCCAAGCAGTACATGTTCCTTATCATACCACCTGGGTACATGAGTTGGTAGATGAAAGTACTTTGGAAGGAAAGGCCTATCAAACGGTGAGTAACATCAGGGAAATACTGACCTTTTTTGAGTACTAAGTCCTTTTATAATTTTCGTTTGAATAAACAACCGTCATACTACTGAATGGCTTTGTTGAGTAGCACTACGTGCCGTTGAGTAGAGCTTCGCTCCGTTGAGTACCCCTTCGGACTGTTGAGAAAGAGCAGTACCGCTAAAACTCAACAAAGCGAAGCTTTACTCAACAGCATAGCGCTCAACCAGCGGCGTAAGTCGCCTCAACTATCGATTATTTATTCAAAATCAATTAAGAAATTGTATTTTCTACTCCTACGAAGTAAACCGTGATGAAGTCTAATCATTGAAAATTAAAACCGCTCATCTCCTATACGGTAGGTTAGCACCAGATTGTGATTGGCCATATCTACCTTGTTGATAATAAAAGAGGCACGACGAGTGGCAGCCTCATCCTTATTGGCTTTGTAAGCAATCAGGTACTCTACTCTCCATCGCTTACCGATATCAGCAAAAAGATTGAGGTTAAGTTGCTCATACTCCGGTATAGCATATTTATTCTCAAAGGCATTTAGTGGATCACTTCTCCAATAATACCCATACCCTGCCACTGCCTTTAATTTCCATTTCCTAAACTCCCAGTCTTTTGTCAACTGCACCATCATCCCTTCGCTATTCCCTGTGCCCTCAGCCCGCTCTCTTCGTTGAAAAGAAAATAAAGGCTCCCTGCCCCACTCCCTTGGAAAAAGAAAACGGCCATCTCCCCTGATCACATTTGCATTCAGGGTTAACTTCCACCCTCGGTATTCCCCTCCAACTCTGCCCCCTACCATATGGACCACTCCGGGATTTTCGAAATAAGAAAATAATGGTCGATCGTTTCCTCCATTCCCTACTTTATGTTGGAAGGCGTATTGTACTCCGGAGATGAACTTCCAGTCCTCAAAATCTTTATTCCAGAACAATACCGTATACGGCATATGGAATATGTTATGTACCCAATAATCCCACACCTCCCATTGCACATCACGGAAAGGAGTGTAATTTACATTTCCTATCAAGATAACATTGGAGGTGGTATTCCCCCTATAAAGGGAAGATTCACCTGTAAGCCCCCTCCCTATTCCGTTGATACCAACACTTTCTCCAATTCCAAAAAAACGTGATGTAGATCTGGGGGCAACTCGCCAGATCACTCCACCTTCTGCAGACCATTTATGTTGCCTATAACGATACCATCCTCCTTCTACCAAGGTAGGAATCATACGGCCATCCTGAAGGTTAAGAAATGGTGTTTTTAATCGCATCCGTCCGATTCTTAGTTGATGCCTCTCATCTTGATATTGTAAATAAGCCTCTCCCCATAAAAGCACCGTCAAATCCTCCGGATTTTGTATATCCAACAGAGCCAATTCATACCTACTTCTTCTTTGGGAGGCACTATCCAAGGCCGTTAAATCTGAGATTCCAAAACTCTGTGATGCATAAAATACGGTCTTTAAGTTCCATCCCCTATAAGGTTTTGTTGCATACCCTATTCTCCCTCCAGTGGTTAAAGCCTGAAAGTCTTTTAACCCCTCAGTATTATCGGTCACCATATAAAATGAGCGCCACTCTCCATATATACTACCCTTAACTAAGTTTTGCCACAGACTATCTTGTCCCCATGCTTGTGTCGCTATCGCCATCAATAGAAAAAGGGCATATGCTTTTTTTCTATTGCTCACATTTTTCATACTGCTTGGTTTTAAGTGCACTTTATTCTTTTATCCTTCCGTAGATACTAATCTTTGTGTCCTCGCTCGGACCAGTATTTAGAAAAACCTTTATTTCTATCAGAAAACCAAGGCCTATTCATAAAATAGTCTTTGCCTTATTAAGTTTGAATAAATAACCGACAGTTGAGGCGGCTTGCGCCGCTGGTTGAGCGCTTCGCTGTTGAGGAGCCCTTCGGGCTGTTGAG